>NZ_CP013372.1:2178669-2489908 GCF_001522585.2 Burkholderia sp. NRF60-BP8 | reverse complement strand
GCCCGCACGCCGTCCTGCCGCGCGACCAGGCCGGGCAGGATCTCGAAGCGGCCGAGCTCGCTTTTCAGGCTCGACGCGTACAGGTCGAGCCGGTGCGCGCCGGCCTCCTCGAGCGCGTCGATCGCACGTTCCCACGCGAAATCGACGGCCGCGCCGGCCACGCCGACATACAGCACCGCGGCCGATGCCCAGCCCCACCACGGGATTCCCTTGAAGCTCTTCTGCACGTTCGCCCTCATCGAAGCCCGCTATCGGCGTGAACCGGCCCTGGCCGCGCTGAACGACGCGCGCCGCGCGCCGGCAGGGCCGGCGGCGGCGCGTGCGAGGCAGCCGGCGCGACGATGCGCGCGGCCGCGCATTATCCGAAGTGCGCGACCAGGATCAGCGTCACCGTGACGACGATCGCGCCGCCGATGCGGGTGGCGATCTGCGCGAACGGCATCAGCTGCATCCGGTTCGCGGCGGTCAGGATCGCGACGTCGCCGGTGCCGCCTTGCCCGCTGTGGCAGGCGTTCACGATTGCGGTGTCGATAGGGTACATCTTCAACAGGCGGCCGACCACGAAACCGGTGCCCATCAGCGTCGCGACGGTCGACACGATCGTGACCACGTTGACGATCGTGAAGGCGGCGGTCAGCTTGTCCCACGGCGTCATCGCGACGCCGATCGCGAACAGCAGCGGATACGTGACGGCGGTCGAGAAGAACTTGTAGACGACGAACGCGCCTTCCTGCAGCGGCGGCGACACCGCACGCGCGAGCTTCACCAGCACCGCGAGGAACAGCATCGCGACCGGCGCGGGCAGGCCGAACAGCTTGTGCGCCATCAGGCCGACCAGGTACAGCGTGATCGCCGTGATGCCGGCGCCGGCGATGTGCGTGACGTCGACGTGGCCGCGGATCTCCTCGCTTTCCGGCGTCATGTCGCCGCTTTCTCCGACTTGCAGGCGACCGTTGCCGGTCAGGTGCGGCAGGCGCTTGCCGACCATGTCGAGCGCGCCCGACAGGATGATCGCGGTCAGGCTGCCGAGCATCACCGACGGCAGCACCATCGCGAACATCTCGCCTTGCGGCAGGTGCATCAGTTCCGAATAGCCGATCGACAGCGGAATCGCGCCTTCGCCGACGCCGCCCGCCATGATCGGCACGACGATGTACAGCAGCGTGTGGCGTGCGCCGAGGCCGAGCGCGGTGCCGACCGCCGTGCCGACGATCGCGGCCGCGATGGAGCCGACCGCGAGCGGGACGAAGATCTTCACGAAGCCCTGGATCAGCACGCGCCGGTCCATGCTCAAGATGCTGCCGACGATGATCGACGCGATGAACAGGTACAGGAAGTTGGTCGACTTCGTGAATTCGACCGTCAGGTTCAGCACCGGCTTCGGCAGCACGTGGTAATAGGTGAGCGCCGACGGCACGAAGGTCGCGAAGATCGCGGCCGCGCCGATGTTGCGCAGCAGCGGCAGGCGCTTGCCCAGTTCCGCGCAGGTGAATCCGAAGAACGCGAGGACGGCGATCGCCATCGAGATTTCGCCGGGCACCTTGCCCGTCACCGCGAAGCCGACGATCAGCCCGAACAGGATCACGTAGACCGGCAGCGGGATGATGCCGATGCGGATTTCCATCAGCTTCCACCAGCCTTCCGGCCAGAAACGTTCGCGCGTGGCGGGACCGGTGGCGGCAATCGGCTCCGGCTGGGACGGGGTTTGGATAGAGGTCTGCAAGACGTGTCTCCTGATGTTTGGAATGCCTGCATTCGCTTCGCGGCATCGTGTGCCGTCTGTTATGCAACCCCCGTGCCAGCATCGCGGCTTGCCGGAATATTTTCAATGCATTGATTCATAAGGGATTTGTTTCGTCTGCGGAAAGGGTTTCCACGCCGGCTGGCCGAGATTTCGGAATCGGCGCGGCGGGCAGGCCGAGATTTCGGCCTGGCGGCGGCCCGGGCAGCCGGCCGTTGCTCCGCTGCGGCGCGCGCGGGCGATCGGCGCGGCATGGGCGGCATTCGGTCTGCCGGGCGGCGCAGCGCGCCCGACGGCCGCCATATCGCCGCGCGCGATTTTCTTCGCACAATCGCTTCGTAGACCGCCCTGCCGCCGCTCTCTATCATCGGCTGATCCTTTTCCGATGCAACGACGACTGTCCGGAGAGCGCCCGTGCGTTCGCCGCGGCGTCGCTCATCCGTCGATACCGTCCTTGGACAGGAGAGTGGTTTCCATGCTGCATCCCGTTTTTTCCGCCCGCTTTTCCGCCGGCCGCGTGGCCCGCCTGCTGACGGCCGCGCTGCTCGCGGCGTGGCTCGGCCTCGTGCTGCCGAACGGCGCGCGCGCCGACACCGCGCCGCTGAAGGTCGGCATCTCGACCAGCCCGCAGATCGAGGCGCTGAAGATCGCCGCGAAGGAGGCGAAGGCGCAGGGCCTCGACGTGAAGATCGTCGAATTCACCGACTGGAATACGCCGAACGCGGCGCTCGCGAACAAGGACATCGACGTCAACTACTTCCAGCACATCCCGTTTCTCGAGAACGCGAAGAAGCAGGGCGGCTACGATTTCATCGCGATCGCGCCCGGCACGATCATGAAGATCGGCCTCTATTCGAAGAAGGTGAAAAGCTTCGCCGAGCTGAAGGACGGCGCGCGCGTCGCGATCGCGAACGACCCGGTCAACGGCGGGCGCGGGCTGTTGCTGCTGCAGCGCGCGGGGCTGATCACGCTGAAGCCGGGCGCCGACTACCGTGCGACAACGCACGACATCGTCGCCAATCCGAAGCACCTGAAGATCATTCCGCTCGAAGCGTCGCAGCTCGCGCGCTCGCTCGACGACGTCGACCTCGCGCAGGGCTACCCGAGCTTCATCAAGCTCGCGGGCACGACCGACCCGAACGGCGCGCTGCTGTTCGACGGCACCGAGAACAAGAACTTCGCGATCCAGTGGGTCGTGCGGCCCGAGAGCGCGAACGATCCGCGCATCCGCAAGTTCATCGCGATCTACCAGCACTCGCCGGCCGTGCGTAAAGCGCTCGACAACGCGTTCGGCTCGTTGTACGCGATCGCATGGTGACGGGGGGCGACATGACGACGGCGAACCGCAAGAAGATTCTGCTCAACGCGTTCAACATGAACTGCGTCGGGCACATCAACCACGGGCTGTGGACGCATCCGCGCGACCGCTCCGCGCACTACACCGATCTCGAGTACTGGGCCGATCTCGCGAAGACGCTCGAACGCGGCAAATTCGACGGGATCTTTCTCGCGGACATCGTCGGCGTGTACGACGTGTTCGGCGGCAGCCCGGACGTCGCACTGCGCGAATCGGTGCAGGTGCCCGTCAACGATCCGCTGCTGCTCGTGCCGGCGATGGCGCAGGTCACGCGGCATCTCGGCTTCGGCGTGACCGCGAACCTGACCTACGAGCCGCCGTACCTGTTCGCGCGCCGCATGTCGACGCTCGATCATCTGACGAAAGGGCGCGTGGGCTGGAACATCGTCACCGGCTACCTCGACAGCGCCGCGCGCGGGATGGGCCTCGCGCAGCAGATCGGCCACGACGACCGCTACGAGCGCGCCGACGATTACATGGACGTCGTCTACAAGTTGTGGGAACGGAGTTGGGACGACGATGCGGTGATCCGCGACGCGCAGGCGCGTGTGTTCGCGCAGCCGGGCAAGGTGCGGCGCGTGAAGCACGACGGCCCGTTCTATTCGATCGATGCGATTCATCTGAGCGAACCGTCGCTGCAGCGCACGCCGGTGCTGTACCAGGCCGGCTCGTCCGCGCGCGGCGTCGAGTTCGCGGGCCGCCACGCGGAATGCGTGTTCGTGAACGGACAGAGCAAGGCCGCGGCGCGCGCGGCGGCGCTCGACATCCGCGCGGCCGCCGCGCGGCAGGGGCGCGACCCGGCGTCGATCAGGATTTTCGCCGGGGTGAGCGTCGTGACCGCCGAGACCGAGCGGCTCGCGCGCGAGAAATTCGACGAGTACCGGCGCTACGCGAGCCCGGAAGCCGGCCTCGCGCACTTCGCGAGCTCGACCGGCATCGACTTCGCGAAATACGGTCTCGACGAGCCGATCTCGTACGTGAAGACCGATTCGATCCAGTCGGCGGTCGACGCGATCTCGCGCAAGAGCACGACCGGCACGTGGACGGTGCGCCGGATGCTCGAGCAGATGTCGCTCGGCGGCCGTTATGCGCCGATCGTCGGTTCGCCGTCGCAGGTCGCGGACGAGCTGCAGTCGTGGATCGACGAGACGGGCATCGACGGCTTCAACCTGACGCGCACCGTGATGCCGGAATCGTTCGAGGATTTCGTCGATTGGGTCGTGCCCGAGTTGCAGAACCGCGGCGTCTACAAGGAAGACTACGATCCCGCGCCGACGCTGCGCGAGAAGCTGTTCGGCGCAGGCCCGCGGCTGCCCGCGTGGCACACCGGCGCGCAGCACCGGCCGACGGCCGTATCCGAATCCGCGCATCCCGCGCATGCCTGAACGTGACGGAGCGAAGCGATGACGCAATTGTTCGATACGCTGGGTTTCATCGAGGCATCGGCCGTGCGCGCCGGCGCCGCTGCGACGGCGCATGAGGAAACGGCCGCGCCGGCCGATGGCGCGGCCGTGTCGCTGGAGCAGGTCGGCAAGGTGTTCGCGACGCCGCGCGGCCACGCCGCCGCGCTGCGCGACGTGACGCTCGACGTGCGGCGCGGCGAGGTGTTCGGGATCATCGGCCGCAGCGGGGCCGGCAAGTCGACGCTGCTGCGGCTCGTGAACGGCCTCGAACGGCCGAGCTCGGGCCGCGTGCGCGTGCAGGGCGTCGACGTCGGCACGCTCGACGAGGACGGCCTCGTCGCGTTGCGGCGCCGCACCGGCATGGTGTTCCAGCATTTCAACCTGCTGTCCGCGAAGACGGTGTTCGAGAACGTCGCGCTGCCGCTGAAGATTGCCGGCGTACCGAAGGCGGAGCGCGTGCGCAAGGTCGAGGCGCTGCTCGATCTCGTCGGGCTCGCCGCGAAGCGCGATGCGTATCCGGCGAGCCTGTCGGGCGGACAGAAGCAGCGTGTCGGCATTGCGCGGGCGCTCGTGCACGATCCCGAGGTGCTGCTGTGCGACGAGGCGACGTCGGCGCTCGATCCGGAGACCACGCAATCGATCCTCGCGCTGCTCGCGGACATCAATCGCCGCCTCGGGCTGACGATCGTGCTGATCACGCACGAGATGGAGGTGATCCGCGCGGTGTGCGACACCGTGGCGGTGATCGAACAGGGCGAGGTCGTCGAAACGGGGCCGGTGTGGCGCGTGTTCGGCGATCCGCGCCACGGTGCGACGCGCGCGCTGCTGAGCACGCTCGGGTACGACCTGCCGGCCGAGCTGGCCGCGCGCGTGCGGCCGCTGCCCGAGCCGGCCGCGCTGCCCGACGGCGCGCAGATCGTGCTCGACGTCCGCTATACGGGCGAGAGCGGCGGCGAGCCGGACGTCGGCGCGCTCGCGGCGGCGCTCGGCGGCTCCGTGCGGTTCCTGCACGGCGGCATCGAAAGCATCCGCGGGCATGCGCAGGGACGACTCGTGATCGCCGCGACGCCGCGTGCGGACGACGCCGGCCCGTCGGCGGCGCGCGGCGGTGCGGTCGCCGCGCTGCTCGAACGCGCGCGCCGCCATGCGAATCGCGCGGAGGTGCTCGGCTATGTTTGAGCTCTGGTGGCCCGAACTGCTCGACGCGATCCGCGACACGCTGTCGATGGTCGCCGCGTCGGCCGCGATCGCCGCGCTGGTCGGCATCCCGCTCGCGGTGATTCTCGTGACCACCGCGCCCGGCGGCATCTACGCGCGGCGCGGCGTGAACGCGGTGCTCGGCGCGCTCGTCAACGTGTTCCGCTCGACGCCGTTCATCATCCTGCTGGTCGCGCTGCTGCCGTTCACGCGCGTGCTGATCGGCACGACGATCGGTGTCTGGGCGGCCGTCGTGCCGCTGTCGATCGCCGCGATCCCGTTCTTCGCGCGGATCGCCGAAGTGAGCCTGCGCGAAGTCGATCGCGGGCTGATCGAGGCCGCGCTCGCGATGGGCGCGAAGCGTCGCCACATCGTGTGGCACGTGCTGCTGCCCGAAGCGCTGCCCGGCATGCTCGGCGGCTTCACGATCACCGTCGTCGCGCTGATCGGCTCGACCGCGATGGCGGGCGCCGTCGGCGCGGGCGGCCTCGGCGATCTCGCGATCCGCTACGGCTATCAACGTTTCGACACCACCGTCATGGCGACCGTGATCGTGATCCTGATCGCGCTCGTCTCGGCCGTGCAAATCACGGGCGACCGCCTGGTCCGACGCGTGACCCGGCGTACCTGAGCGACGCCACGAGCGTCCGCTCGCTTCCTTCATGATCCTGAGAGAGAAAAACGATGACCTTGCCCCTCGGCGCGCCGCGCGAATGGAACGGACAATTCGAGGAAGCGCTGTTTCTCGACGTGGCGCGACGCCATCGTCCGGACTTCCCCGACAAATTGGCGACGCCGCCGCGCGAGCCGCGCAACGACGACGAGCTGGCCGCCGTCGCCGACTACTACACGAAGATGGCGTCGCACGACCTGTTCATCGTGCAGGTCGTCGCGAAGGCGATCGACACGCTGTTCCGCGACGATCCGCATTTCCAGCTGATCCTGTCGCGCCAGCTCGGCGACGACGGCGCGCATGCGGCGATCGGCCGCGAGCGCGTGACCGCACTCACCGGGCGCGATCCGTTGCCGGAAGTCGACCGGCTCGTCGCCGCGCACTGGGCGCGCATCGGCGACATCGCGGTGCGCGACGTCGCGGGGTTTCTCGCGTTCGAATGGCATTACGAGCTGCACATCCTCGCGAAGCTGTGGATTCAGCGCAAGACCGGCCGCATCGGCGACAGCGCGATGCGCGAGCACGGCGAGAACCGGATTCGCCCGGACGAGGAGTGGCATCGCGTGCAGATCGTCCAGTGGTGGTTCGACACGTTACAGGCGCTGCCGGCCGCCGAGCGCGACGCGCTGATCGATCGCGTGATCGCGGCCGACGAGGAAACCCAGGCGCGGCTCGACGGCTACCTGCACGACGAGTACGCGCACACCGCGCTGGTGTTCGGCGCGGATATCGCGGAATATCGTGCGATCTACGACGACTGGCGGCGCGAGATCCTGTCGCGGCTGACCGGCCGCCGGCTCGGCGCGCTCGTACCGCTGTCGGGCGAAACCGCTGAACAGGAAGCCGTCGCATGAACGATCCACGCCGTCCGGCGACCCTCGCGCCGGATACCGATACGCCGGCCGTCGACCGCGCTGCGCTCGCGCGCGCGATCGACGCACTGCGCGCGAGCGCCGCCGAGCGCGACCGCGCGGGCGGTCATGCGGCACAGGAGAAGCAGTGGCTCGCCGATGCGGGCCTGCTGACGCTCGCGGTGCCGCGCGCATTCGGCGGTCAGGAAGCGGCGTGGCCCGCGATCTACGACATCATTCGGCAGGTCGCGCGGGTCGACAGCGCGCTCGCGCATCTCGTCGGGTTCCAGTGCCTGCAAGTGGTGAGCGTCGACGTGTGGGGCAGCGCCGCGCAGCGCGAGCGCTACCTGCGCGGCACGGTCGACGAGCGCTGGTGGTGGGGCAACGCGGTCAATCCGCTCGACACGCGGCTCGTGGCCACGGCGACGCCCGACGGCGGCTACCGGCTCGACGGCGTGAAGGGCTTCTGCTCCGGCACGCGCGGCTCGCAGCGGATGACGGTGTCCGCGCACGATCCGACCACCGGCCGGACCGTGTTCGGCGTGGTGCCGACCGATCGGGTGGGGATCGCGGTCAACGAGGATTGGGACCCGATCGGCCAGCGCCAGACCGACAGCGGCAGCGTGCGCTTCGCCGGCGTGGCGCTCGCGGCGGACGAGGTGCTGCATCGTTCCGAGACGCCGCCAACGCCGCGCGCGACGCTGCGCACGCTCGTGTCGCAGCTCGTGCTGACGAACCTGTTCGTCGGCCTGGCGGAAGGCGCGCTGGACGAGGCGCGCGACTACGTGCGGCAGCATGGCCGCCCGTGGATTCACTCGAACGTCGAGCGGGCCGAAGACGATCCGTACACGCTCCAGCGCTTCGGCGACATGCGCGTGCGCGCGATTGCCGCGGCCGCGCTGGCCGATCGCGCGGCCGACGCGTTGCAGCACGCGTGGGCGCGGCAGGATGCGCTGACGGCCGACGAACGCGCCGAAGTCGCGCTCGCGGTATCGGAAGCGAAGATCGTCGCGCAGCGCGCGGCGCTCGACAACGGCGAGGCGCTGTTCGATGCGTGCGGCGCGCGCGCGACGGCCGCATCGCTCGGCCTCGACCGCTTCTGGCGGAATGCGCGCACGCATACGCTGCACGATCCGCTCGACTATCGGCTGCGCGACGTGGGCCGGTTCGCGCTCACCGCGGAATTGCCGCCCGCGTCGCTCTATACGTGATACGCAGCGCGGCGGCACCGGCACGGCGCCGTGTGCTGCTGCTTTCGCTGTTGCCGCATCGACGAGCCGGCCTGCTGGACGTCCGAAATGATATGTTATATCGTAGCGATACAATATATCATTTCATCCCCAACGTCCCGTTCCGGAATTGCCCGATGAGTCCCGCCCTTCACCCGTCCACGCGGCTTCCCGTGACCGTCCTGTCCGGCTTTCTCGGCGCCGGCAAGACGACGCTGCTCAACCACATCCTCAACAATCGCGAGGGCCGTCGCGTCGCGGTGATCGTCAACGACATGTCCGAGGTCAACATCGACGCCGCGCTCGTGCGCGACGGCGGCGCGGGGCTGTCGCGCACCGACGAGAAGCTGGTCGAGATGAGCAACGGTTGCATCTGCTGCACGCTGCGCGAGGATCTGCTGATCGAGGTCGACCGGCTCGCGCGCGAAGGGCGCTTCGATCAACTCGTGATCGAATCGACCGGCATCTCGGAGCCGCTGCCGGTGGCCGAGACGTTCACGTTCGAAGGCGAGGACGGCCGCAGTCTCGGCGAAGTCGCGCGGCTCGACACGATGGTGACGGTGGTCGACGCGTTCAATTTCCTGCGCGACTACGCGTCGCGCGACAGCCTGCAATCGCGCGGCGAGTCGATGGGCGACGAGGACGCGCGCACGGTCGTCGATCTGCTGATCGACCAGATCGAGTTCTGCGACGTGCTCGTGATCAACAAGATCGACCTGATCGACGACAGCGCGCGCGAGCGGCTGGTCGCACTGCTGCGCGGGCTGAACCCGCGAGCGCGGATCGAGATCGCCGAATTCGGCAAGGTGCCGCTCGAACGTGTGCTCGACACGGGCCTGTTCGACTTCGACGCGGCGTCGCGCGCGCCGGGCTGGCTGCAGGAGCTGCGTGGCACGCACACGCCGGAGACCGACGAATACGGCATTCGCAGCTTCGTCTATCGCGCGCGGCGGCCGTTCCATCCGCAGCGCTTCCTCGATCTCGTCGAAAGCGAATGGCCGGGCGTCGTCCGCTCGAAGGGGTTCTTCTGGCTGGCCACGCATCCGACCGTCGCCGGTTCGTGGTCGCAGGCGGGCGCGGTCGCGCGGCACGGGCCCGCCGGCCACTGGTGGGCGGCGGTGCCGCCCGAGCGCTGGCCGCAGGATCCGGAAGCCGTCGCGCAGATCCGCGCGCGCTGGGACGAGCACGTCGGCGACGCACGGCAGGAACTCGTGCTGATCGGCATGGACATGGACGAGCCGGCGCTGCGCGCGCGCTTCGACGCGTGTCTGCTGACCGACGCCGAGATGGCGACCGGCCCCGAACACTGGACCACGTGGGACAACCCGTTTCGCGACTGGCCCTGACCTGAACGCGCGCTGCCTGCATCGATCCGGATGGAGAAGGCGCTCCACCGGATTCCAGACATGAATGCAGCGCTTCCCGATATTTCCCTGACCGATGCCGCGCCGGGCCCTGGCCCGCTCGAATGGGTCGGCATGCAGGGCATCGATCTGCCCGTCGTCGTGGCGGAGCCCGGCTGCCGGCGCGACGTGCATGCGCGTGCCGACGTCCAGGTCGATCTGCCTGCGCCGCGGGTGAAAGGCATCCACATGTCGCGGCTGTACGGGCTGCTCGACGGGCTGGCCGACGGCGAAGCGCTGTCGCCGGCAGGCTTGCAGCGCCTGCTGCGCGCGATGATCGACAGCCACCGCGACTGCGATACGCGCAGCGCGCGCGTGCGGCTGCGCTTCGACCTGCTGGCCCGTCGCGCCGCGCTCGTGACCGACGGGCTGGCCGGCTGGAAGGCTTATCCGGTGCAGATCGACGCGACGCTGGCCGGGGAGGCGTTCGCGCTGCGTGCGCAGGCGACGATCGTCTATTCGTCGACGTGCCCGTGCTCGGCCGCGTTGTCGCGGCACTGGGTCGAACAGGCGTTTCTGACGGCGTTCGGCCGCGACGATCGCGTGGAGCCGGCGGCGGTCGCCGCGTGGCTGAAACGGCATGCGACGGCCGCCACGCCGCACAGCCAGCGCAGCGAAGCCGTCGTCGGCGTGGCGCTGCCGGCCGATGGCGCGACACTGGGGCTGATCGACCTCGTCGATCGCGTCGAGCGTGCGCTAGGCACACCGGTGCAGACGGCCGTCAAGCGTGCGGACGAGCAGGCGTTCGCGGTGCTGAACGGCGAGAACCTGATGTTCGTCGAGGATGCCGCGCGCCGCGTGCAGGCCGCGCTGGCGGATCGCCATGCGAGCCCGCGCGTGCACGTGCGCCATCTCGAAAGCCTGCATCCGCACGATGCAGTGGCGTGGGCCGCACCGGTACGCGAAGGGAGCGACGCATGCTGATCCGCAAGCTGTTCCGGTTCGAGAACGCACACGTCGTACGCGGCTGCAGCACGCGACGCTGCTCGCATTCGATCCATGGCCACTCGTACCGTGTCGAGTTGCTGCTCGAAGCGCATGCGCTGGATCACGGGCAGATGATCTACGACTTCGGGCTGCTCAAGGGCGACGTGCGCGAACTGATCGACGCGTTCGACCATGCGGTGACGCTGTGGTCGGACGACGATCCGCGCTACGTCGAAAGCATGTGCCGGCATTCGGAGCGCTGGGTGCGGCTGCCGGTGTCGCCGAGCGCCGAGCAGTTCTCGCGCGTGCTGTTCCGGCTCGTCGATGCCGCGTTGTCGGGCACGCCGATGTCGAACGGCGAAGCCGACGTGCGACTGTATTCGGTGATCGTTCACGAAACCGAGACCGGCTACGCGCAGTGCTTCCGCGACGATGCATTCAACCCGCGCATGGGCCGCATCGACCTCGACGCGATCGTGTTCGCGCCCGCGATCGTCGCGCAGTGGCGCGATCCGGGTCTGTTCGAGCGGCTCAAGCGCGGTCAGGTTCTTTCCCGGCAGGAATCCTCATGATCCGAAAAAACCCGCGCGGCGACCTGCCGCAGATTCATCCGAACGCGTTCGTCGACCCGACCGCCATCCTGTGCGGGCGCGTGATCGTCGAGGAGAACGTGTTCATCGGCCCGTACGCGGTGATCCGCGCCGACGAGACGGATGCGGACGGCCAGATCGCGCCGATCGTGATCGGTGCGCATTCGAACATCCAGGACGGCGTCGTGATCCATTCGAAATCGGGCGCGAGCGTGACGATCGGCCGGCACACGTCGATCGCGCATCGCGCGATCGTCCACGGGCCGTGCACGGTCGGCGACGGCGTGTTCGTCGGATTCAACAGCGTGCTGTTCAATTGCACGATCGACGACGGCTGCGTGGTGCGCTACAACGCGGTCGTCGACGGCTGCCGCCTGCCGCCGGGCTTCTACGTGCGCTCGACCGAACGCATCGGGCCGGAAACCGACCTCGCCGCGTTGCCGCAAGTGACGCCCGACGCGAGCGATTTCTCCGAGGACGTCGCGCGGACGAACAATGCGCTGGTGCGCGGCTACAAGCACATCCAGAACGAGTTCTGATTGCCGGTGCGCGAGCGGCATCGTCGGGACGCGCTGTGGCAGACCGTCCGCGACGAATGGATCGCGAGCGTGAGCGGCTGGACGCCGTACGACGGATGCGCGGTCACGGGCTGGCCCGTGCATACGGTCGTGCGCGGGCGGGTCGTCGTGCGTGACGGCGAGTTGAACGGCCGGCCGGCCGGGATGGCCGTGACGTTCCTCGACACCTAGATCGGCAGCCGCACCGTCTGCTTGATGCGCTTCAGCGGGATCTCGGTTTCGACGTTGCGTACGCCTTCGATCTGCGTGAGCGTTTCCATCTGAAAGCGCTGATAGTCGTCGAGATCCTTCGCGATCACGCGCAGCAGATAGTCGTAGCTGCCGGCCATCAGATGGCATTCGAGCACCTCGGGCGCCCGTTCCATCTCGCGCGCGAAGCGTTCGACCGTCGTCTTGTCCTGGCGCTCCAGCGTCACGCGCACGAATGCCGTGAAGCGCAGCTCGACGGCCGCCGGGTTCAGCAGCGCGACGTAGGCGTCGATCACGCCCTGTTCCTCGAGCAGGTGAACACGGCGCAGGCACGGCGTGGGCGACAGGCCGGCCTGCTGCGCGATGTCGGCGTTCGTCTGGTTCGAATTCTGCTGCAATGCACGCAAAATGCGTCGATCGATCGCGTCCAGTTTGATTGGCATTTTTGGCTACCCGCAATATGAGTATTGGAGAATAACTCCAAATTCATGGCCGAAAATAGCCGACTTTGCATCCAATCTCCAACGGAAGTTGCCGATAATCCGACGACTGCCCGAACCCGCGCGCGCGATC
This sequence comes from Burkholderia sp. NRF60-BP8, assembly GCF_001522585.2. Taxonomy (NCBI): domain Bacteria; kingdom Pseudomonadati; phylum Pseudomonadota; class Betaproteobacteria; order Burkholderiales; family Burkholderiaceae; genus Burkholderia; species Burkholderia sp. NRF60-BP8. The sequence continues at coordinate 2,477,197 of NZ_CP013372.1, read as the reverse complement.
CCCGCCCGCCGCGGCGCCACTTTCAGGAGCTTCCCGATGCCGCACGTCGCCTGGTTGCCGTTCATGGCCACCTCCCTTCTGATCATTCTGACGCCGGGCCAGGACATGGTGCTCGTGATGTCGCGCACGCTGTCCGGCGGCACGCGCGCGGGCCTCGTGACCGCCGCGGGCGTCAGCGTCGGGCTGCTCGTCCATACGATGCTCGCGACGCTCGGGCTGGGTGCGCTGCTTCAGGCATCCGAATGGCTGTTCACCGCGCTGAAGGTGATCGGCGCGCTGTACCTGTTGTACCTCGGCATCACGCTGCTGCGTTCGTCGGGCGAATTGACGCTCGCGGGCAACGGCAATGCGCCGGCATCGCGGCTCCGGACGTTCGCGCAAGGCGCGCTGTCCAACGTGTCGAATCCGAAGGTCGCGCTTTTCTATCTGGCGTTCCTGCCGCAATTCGTTCCGGCGGGCGCCCCGCATCCGATGCTGTCGCTGTTCGTGCTCGGCGCGACGTTCGCCGGGCTGACGTTTCTCGTCAAGGGGCCGGTCGCGTTGTTCGCCGGCCTGCTGTCGGCGTCGATCCGCCGCAACCCGCGCATCCTGACGCGCATGCATCGCGTCAGCGGCGTCGTCTTGCTGGCGCTGGGCGTGAAGCTGGCGCTCGAGCGTCGCTGATCGGGGCACGATGCCGGCGCGCCGGCCGGCGTTACGCCGCCGGCAACGCGTCCGCCAGTGCCCGCATCGCATCCACCGTGTCCGGATTCGCCGGAAAGAACGCCTCGATCGCCAGTTCCGACAGCGTCACGTCGACCGGCGTGCCGAACACCGTCGTCGTACTGAAGAACGCCAGCTCGCCGCTTGCCGTGCGTAGCCGCAGCGGCACGGCGATCTCCGCGAAATCGGTGCGCGCGGGCGCGTCGTCGGGCTGGCCGGCCGGCGCCGGATACGCGGCGAGTTCGTCGCGCAGCGTATGCAGGGTGCGGTCGCCGCTCGCATCGATCTGTCGCTGCAACCGATGCAGGATGTGCGCGCGCCATTCGTGCCAGTTGACGATCTGCGACGCGAGACCGTCCGGATGCAGGCTCAACCGCAGCACGTTGACGGGCGGCTGCAGCAGCGCCGGATCGGCCTGCGCGACCAGCGCGCCGAGCATCCGGTTCGCCGCGAGCAGCGTCCAGTGGCGGTCCACCGCAAGCGCCGGGTACGGCTCGTGCCCACGCAGCACGGCCTCGACCGCATGACGCGCCGCATCCAGTTCCGGGTCCGAAAACGGCCGTTCGCGAAACAGCGGCGCAAAGCCGGCCGCGACGAGCAGCGCATTGCGCTCGCGCAGCGGCACGTCGAGGCGTTCGGCGAGATGCAGCACCATCTCGCGGCTCGGCTGCGCGCGGCCCGATTCGACGAAGCTCAGGTGGCGCGCGGATACGTCCGCGTCGAGCGCGAGCGCCATCTGGCTCAGGCGACGGCGTTGCCGCCACGTGCGCAGCAGCGGACCGATGCCGGACGCGCGGCCGGCGGACGGGGAGGGCGAATGGAGGGCGGCGGTCGGGTTCATGGCGCAGATGATAGGCAATCCCGCGCCGCTTTGGCATTACCTGCGAGGTAAGCGCCGCGCCACGCCCACCCCGGCGCGCACGGCCGCTGCGTTACCATAGCCGCCGTGCCACCTGAGAGGCGGCGCCGGACCCGCGACGACAACGCATGGGCCGGCCGCCGCGCACATCGACAACAAGGCATTCCAGGGGAATCCAACAATGAAAAAACTCGCCGTCCGGCTCGCCTGCGTGGCGACGCTCGCACTCGCCGCGACCAGCGGCCACGCGCAGACCGAAGCTGCGCAGGTGGAAATGAGGGCCGCCGCCGCGGCCGCCAACGAAGCGGTCGTGAAGGGGCCGACCGACATCGACGTGAAACACGAAGCCGTGCTGAAGCTGAAGGCCGGCGAATCGTTCGTGCCGGCCGCCGAGGCCGGCCGCTACCTGCGTTCGATGGGCAACGCGATCGACGAATCGAAGCTGGTCGGCCTCGTGCTGCCCGACGATCCCGACGCCGACTGGATCTCGGTCGTGTCGTTCGAGCCGAGCGGCTACATCCGCGACGACGACGCGAAGGACTGGAAGCCCGACGAACTGCTGAAAAGCCTGCAGGCCGGCACCGAGGCGAACAACCCGGCGCGCAAGGAGCGTGGCCTGCCCGAAACCGAGGTGGTCGGCTGGGCGAAGGCGCCCGCATACGACGCGGCCACGCACCGGCTCGTGTGGTCGGCGATCATCCGCGACAAGGGCGCGGCGCCGAATGCCGGCAACGACGGCGTGAACTATCGGACGCTCGTGCTCGGCCGCGACGGCTACCTGTCGCTGACGATGGCGTCGACGCTCGCCGACCTGCCGAAGTACAAGGCGTCGGCCGACGCGTTGCTGGCGAACATCAGCTTCAACGACGGCAAGCGCTATGCCGATTTCAACCAGTCGACGGACCACGTCGCCGAGTACGGGCTCGCGGCGCTGATCGTCGGCGTCGGCGCGAAAAAGCTCGGGCTGCTCGCGCTGATCGGCGCGTTCGCGGCGAAGTTCTTCAAGATCGGCGCGGTCGCGCTGCTGGCCGGCGGCGCGGCGCTCAAGCGCTTCTTCGGGCGCAAGCCGAAGGCGGTCGCGGTGCCGGCCGTCGCCGACGCATCCGACGCAGCCGCCACGGAGCGCAAGGAATGACCAAGCTGTTGCTGCTGATCTTCGGCGGCCTGAAGCTCGGCAAGGTGCTCGTATCGGCCGGCACGATGCTCGCGTCGATCGCGGTCTATGCGCTGTTCTACGGCTGGCGCTTCGCGGCCGGTTTCGTCGCATTGCTGCTGGTGCACGAAGCCGGCCATTACGTCGCCGCGCAGCGGCGCGGGCTCGACGTCGGGTTGCCGACCTTCATCCCGTTCGTCGGCGCGTGGATCCAGTTGAAGGAAATGCCGCACGACGCGGAAACGGAGGCATACGTCGGCCTCGCCGGGCCGTTCGTCGGCACGCTCGGCGCGCTGGCCTGCTATGCGGCCGCGCGCCACTACGACAGCAACCTGCTGCTCGCGCTGTCGTACACGGGTTTCTTCCTGAATCTCTTCAACATGATTCCGCTGTCGCCGTTCGACGGCGGGCGGATCACCGCGGTGCTGTCGCCGCGCATCTGGTTCGCGGGCGTGCCGGTGCTGATCGCGCTGTTCGTGTATCGGCCGAGCCCGCTGCTGATCGTGATGGCGATCCTCGCGCTGCCGCAACTGAAGCGCGCGTGGCGCTACGATCCCGACGCGCCGGAGAACCGCGTGTACTACGCGACGTCGATCGAGACGAAGACGACCTACGCACTCTGCTACGTCGGCCTGCTCGCGTTCCTCGCGCTGATGACGTCCGGCGTGCACGACATGCTGCGCGTCGTGCATGCGTCGACCTGACGTCGATTCGATGCAAAAAAACGGCGGCCGCTGCTACGCGGCCGCCGTTGCTCGAAGATCGAACCTCACGCGTCGCGATGCCGCAGTTCGACGCGCTTGATGTCCTTCACGATCACGAGATAGCTGAACACGGTGACGAGCGCGTTCAACCCGACGAACACGAGCGCGCCGTTGAACGAGCCGCTCGCGCCGACGAGGTAGCCGATCGCGATCGGCGCGACGATGCCCGCCGTATTGCCGAACATGTTGAACAGGCTGCCCGACAGGCCGATCGCCTCTTTCGGCGCGGTGTCCGCGACGACGGCCCAGCCGAGCGAGCCGATCCCCTTGCCGAAGAACGACAGGGCCATCAGCGTGATGACCAGCGCTTCGCTGTCGACGTAGTTGCAGCCGATGATCGCCATCGACAGCGCCATCCCGCCGACGATCGGAATCTTGCGTGCGAGCGTCAGCGACACGCCGCGGCGGATCAGCGCGTCCGACAGCATCCCGCTGAGCACGCCGCCGAGGAACCCGCAGATCGCCGGCAGCGACGTCATGAAGCCGGCCTTCAGCAGCGACATCCCGCGCGCCTGCACGAGGTAGATCGGGAACCACGTGAGGAAGAAGTACGTCAGCACGTTCACGCAGTACTGGCCGAGATAGACGCCGAGCAGCATCCGGTTCGACAGCAGCTGACGCACGTAGTACCAACCCGCCACGCGGCTGCCTTCGGACGCGCCGCCGCTGCCGCGCGCGCCGGCCGGCCGGCCCGTCGAGCGCACCAGCCCGCCGCCCTGTTCGATATGCTCGAGTTCCGCGCGGTTTACGCCCGGATGGTCGACCGGATCCTTCATCACGCGCAGCCACAGGAGTGCCAGTGCGATGCCGGCGAGACCGAGCCACAGGTACACGTGGTGCCAGCCGTACGCATGCGTGAGCCACGCCATCAGCGGCGAGAACACGACGGCCGCGAAATACTGCGCGGCGTTGAAGATCGCCGATGCCGTGCCGCGCTCGGCGGTCGGGAACCAGCTCGCGACGACCTTCGCGTTCGCCGGAAACGCGGGCGCTTCCGCGATGCCGACCGCGAAGCGCATCGCGAACAGCGCGGCGACCGCGAACGCGGCGCTGCCGCCGAGGCCGATCGTGCTCTGCAGCAGCGTGAACGCCGACCACAGGAAGATGCTCGCCGCATACACGCGCCGCGCGCCGAAGCGATCGAGCAGCCAGCCGCTCGGCAGTTGCGCGAGCACGTACGCCCAGCTGAATGCCGAGAAGATGTAGCCCATCGTCACCGGATCGATGCCGAACGCCTTGCGGATCGGCGTGCCGGTGATCGACAGCGTCGCGCGGTCCGCGTAGTTGAGCGTCGTGACGACGAACAGCATCGCCAGGATCCAGTAGCGCACGGCGGTTCGACGCGCGGTGCGCGCGAGGTCGAGCGGGAGATCGCGAGGGGAGGTCTGATTGCTCACTTTAAACGTACGTCGTCGTATGACATGGGCGAAAGTTTATTGAGAATGTGCGAATCCAGAAACCTCGGGTTTTCCCTCGAGGATCGTCGTCACAATATGGGAAGACCGGGATTCTCTGGCCCCGCGAGGCGGGCGGGTGTATCGTCGGCGCCTTCGCGGGCGGCGCGATACCGTCGGCAGACATCGTATCTGTTGAGCTACAATGAGCAATCCATTCCCGAACCACGGAGCACACCCCATGCAACTGACAGGAGAGATGCTGATCGGCGCCGAAGCGGTGGCCGGCTCGGCCGGAACCTTGCACGCGTTCGACCCGACGAAGGGCGTGCCGATCGACGTCCCGGCGTTCGGCGTCGCGACGCAGGCCGACGTCGACCGCGCGTGCGAACTCGCACGCGACGCGTTCGACGCGTACCGCACGCAGCCGCTCGCGGCCCGTGCGGCGTTTCTCGACGCGATCGCCGATGAAATCGTCGCGCTCGGCGACGCGCTGATCGAGCGCGCGCATGCCGAAACGGGCCTGCCGGTCGCGCGGCTGCAGGGCGAGCGCGGCCGCACCGTCGGCCAGCTTCGGCTGTTCGCGCGCGTCGTGCGCGACGGGCGCTTCCTCGCCGCGTCGATCGATCCCGCGCAGCCGGCCCGCACGCCGCTGCCGCGTGCGGACCTGCGGCTGCAGAAAATCGCGCTCGGGCCCGTCGCCGTGTTCGGCGCGAGCAATTTCCCGCTCGCGTTCTCGGTGGCCGGCGGCGATACCGCGTCGGCGCTCGCGGCCGGCTGCCCGGTGATCGTGAAGGCGCACGAAGCGCACCTCGGCACGTCCGAGCTGGTCGGCCGTGCGATTCGCGCCGCGGTCGTGAAAACCGGCATGCCGGCCGGCGTGTTCTCGCTGCTGGTCGGCCCCGGCCGCGTGACCGGCGCGGCGCTGGTCAGCCATCCGGCGATCCAGGCCGTCGGTTTCACCGGTTCCCGGCAGGGCGGGATGGCGCTCGTGCAGCTCGCGAACGCGCGCCCGCAACCGATTCCCGTCTATGCGGAAATGAGCAGCATCAACCCCGTCGTGCTGTTTCCGGCCGCGCTGGCCGCGCGCGGCGATGCGATCGCGACGGGCTTCGTCGATTCGCTGACGCTCGGCGTCGGCCAGTTCTGTACCAATCCGGGCCTCGTGCTCGCGATCGACGGCCCCGATCTCGACCGCTTCGAGACGGTCGCCGCGCAGGCGCTCGCGAAGAAGCCGGCCGGCGTGATGCTCACGCGCGGCATCGCCGATGCGTACCGCAACGGTTGCGGCAAGCTCGCCGAGCTGCCCGGCGTGCGCGAAATCGGCGCGGGCGAGGCTGCGCAGACCGACTGCCAGGCGGGCGGCGCGCTGTACGAAGTCGGCGCGCAGGCGTTCCTGGCCGAGCCGGCGTTCAGCCACGAGGTGTTCGGGCCGGCGTCGCTGATCGTGCGCTGCCGCGATCTCGACGAAGTCGCGCGCGTGCTCGACGCGCTCGAAGGCCAGTTGACGGCCACGCTGCAGATGGATGCCGACGACAAGCCGCTCGCGCGCCGGCTGCTGCCGATCCTCGAACGCAAGGCCGGGCGCCTGCTCGTCAACGGCTACCCGACCGGCGTCGAAGTGTGCGATGCGATGGTGCACGGCGGCCCGTTCCCCGCCACGTCGAACCCGTCCGTCACGTCGGTCGGGGCGACCGCGATCGAGCGTTTCCTGCGGCCGGTGTGCTATCAGGACTTCCCGGACGACCTGCTGCCCGAAGGGTTGCAGGAAGGCAATCCGCTGGCGATTCCGCGGCTGCGCGACGGGAAGGCGGAGTGACGTGGCGTAACCGCTGAGCGCAGCGTCCCGGAAGGGGCGCGTTCCGGCACGTCGAAACGCGGCGGCGGGGCCCACGGGCCCCGCCGCCTTTTTTATTCAACGCGGGCTTTCGTGCCGGCTTCGCTCGGTCACTGAGCAGGGCGGGCGGCGAGTTCCAGGCGCTCCGCTGCAACCAGCAGGCGCCGGTCGCGCGTCCATAGCTTGCTGCCGCCGGTATCAATCACGACATCAAATGGCGCTCCGGGTGATGCGCAGACGGGGTGGTGAGCGGTCGGCTTTCCTGTTGCCCGCGTTTCTCTTACAGTAGCGAAGCCGCGAGCCGTCCGGTTCGCAGGCGAGCCTGAGAGATCACAAGACCAACAAGGAACCATCCGATGAATATCAGCAAGCGTGGCGACCACCTGTTCGCAGCCGGGTTGTGGAAAGCGATCGGCGACGTCGCGAAATCGGTTCGCACCCAGATCGGCGAATACAGCGAAGGGCGTGTGCTGGCCGACGCGCTGTTCGCGCTGCAGCGCGAGCTGGGCGGCAGCGAATTCGACGTGACGATCAACCAGGGACGGCCCGTCGCGGGCTCCGATCCGCATTCGTTGATCTTCGGCAGAGCCGTCGAGCGCTTCAGGTACGACATGCAGGCGGTAGTGTTCGCGCTGAAGCATCGCCGCAGCATCGACGGGCCGAACGGCGCGCAGCGTGCCGACGCGCTCACGCAGGCCAACACGCATCTCGCGACCGCGAAGCAGTACGCGATGTTTACCGTCGGGCGGTTCTTCGATGCTGTCGTCGACCGCGACGTGCTGGAACAGATCATGAGCGCCGAGTCGCCGGCGCGCGGCCGGCCGCTTGCGGCGCGCAAAGGGATCGACGAGACGCAGCGGACGCTCGCGAGCGTGCGGCAGCGGATCATCGGCGCGATCGCGCAGATGTAATGAAGTGGCCGCGCCGGCTCGTCGAGCCGCGCGGCCATCGCGTGATACGGATACGGACGCGTGCGGGAGCCGGCGCGCCGTGCCGATCAAGGCCCCGCGCCGCCGGCGAATCCCGCTTACTGCGGGCCCATCTTCTTGATCAGCACGTCGAGCTCGGCCGCTTCTTCGTCGGTCAGGTCGACGAGCGGTGCGCGCACCGGGCCCGCGTCGTGGCCGACGAGCTTCGCGCCCGCCTTCACGATGCTGACCGCGTAGCCCGCGCGGCGATTGCGGATCTTCAGGTACGGCAGGAAGAATTCGTCGATCAGGCGGCCGACCGTCGCGTGGTCGTCCTTCGCGATCGCTTCGTAGAATTGCATCGCCGTCTTCGGGATGAAGTTGAACACCGCCGACGAGTACACCGGCACGCCGAGCGCCTTGTACGCGGCCGCATAGACTTCGGCCGTGGGCAGGCCGCCGAGGTACGCGAAACGGTCGCCGAGGCGGCGGCGGATCGTGACCATGCTTTCGATTTCGCCAACGCCGTCCTTGAAGCCGATCAGGTTCGGGCAACGGTCGGCGAGGCGCTCGAGCATGTCCGCATTCAGCTTCGAATTCGCGCGGTTGTACACCACGACGCCGATCTTCAGCGCGCGGCAGACCTGCTCGACGTGGTCGGCGATCCCTTCCTGGCTCGCTTCGGTCAGGTAGTGCGGCATCAGCAGCACGCCGCTCGCGCCGAGGCGCTCGGCTTCCTGCGCATATTCGATCGCGACGCGCGTTGCGCCGCCCGCGCCGGCGAGGATCGGCACCTTGCCCTTGCAGGTTTCCGTCGCGACGCGGATCACGTCCGAATACTCGCGCTGCGTGAGCGAGAAGAATTCGCCGGTGCCGCCGGCCGCGAACAGTGCGCTCGCGCCATACGGCGCCAGCCATTCCAGGCGCTCGGCATAGGTGGACGGGCGGAAGCTCCCGTCGGCGTCGAAATCCGTCAGCGGAAACGACAGCAGGCCGTGGGAGATGATCTGTTTGAGTTCTTGCGGTGAAGTCATGGTTGGGTCGTCCGTCTAGCGCGAGTGCGGGGTTCGTCGGTACGGCATCCGGGCCATATTGGCGATGTCGTTGTATGTCATCGTACAACGCAAGAATGAGCGGCGCAAGCGGTTTGCTGGCTGGCCAAGGGTAGGGTCTTTCCGGATAGGGGTTTACGCAGCATCGTCGAATGACGTTGAATGTCGTATGATGACTAACGATATCGCAGATAGCTTCCAGGAATTCCGATGACTGCTTCCCCTCTCTACATCCGCGTGCATCCGGACGACAACGTCGCGATCGTCGTCAACGACGGCGGTTTGCCCGCAGGCGCGACGTTCGCCGACGGGCTGACGCTGTGCGAAGGCGTGCCGCAGGGGCACAAGGTCGCGCTTGTCGACCTCGCGGCCGGCGATCCGGTCGTGCGCTACAACGTGGTGATCGGCTACGCGCTGACCGACCTGCGGCGCGGCAGTTGGGTCAACGAGCGCACGATGCGCATGCCCGAGCCGCCGGGCCTCGACGACCTGCCGCTCGCCACGCGTGCCGCGCCGCCGCTCGAGCCGCTCGAAGGCTATACGTTCGAGGGCTTTCGCAATGCCGACGGCTCGGTCGGCACGCGCAACATCCTCGCGATCACGACGACCGTGCAGTGCGTGTCGGGCGTCGTCGAGCATGCGGTGAAGCGGATCAAGGACGAACTGCTGCCGCGCTACCCGAACGTCGACGACGTGGTCGGGCTCGAACACACGTACGGCTGCGGCGTCGCGATCGACGCGCCCGACGCCGACATCCCGATCCGCACGCTGCGCAACATCAGCCTGAATCCGAACTTCGGCGGCGAAGTGATGACCGTGAGCCTCGGCTGCGAGAAGCTGCAGCCCGAGCGCCTGCTGCCGCCGGGCGCGATTCCGGTGGCGGCCGACGGCGCGACCGACAACGGCGGCGTGGTGTGCCTGCAGGACGCCGCGCACGTCGGCTTCAACTCGATGATCGATTCGATCATGAAGATGGCCGAATCGCATCTCGAGCGGCTGAACCGCCGCCGTCGCGAAACCTGCCCGGCGTCGGATCTCGTCGTCGGCGTGCAATGCGGCGGCAGCGACGCGTTCTCGGGGCTCACCGCGAATCCGGCGGTCGGCTTCGCGGCCGACCTGCTCGTGCGCGCGGGCGCGACGATCATGTTCTCGGAGGTGACCGAAGTGCGCGACGGCGTCGCGCAGCTCACGTCGCGCGCGGCAAACGAGGACGTCGCGCGCGAGATCATCCGCGAGATGGACTGGTACGACCGTTACCTGCAGCGCGGCCGCGTCGACCGCAGCGCGAACACGACGCCGGGCAACAAGAAGGGCGGCCTGTCGAACATCGTCGAGAAGGCGATGGGGTCGATCGTGAAGTCGGGCAGCGCGCCGATCGCCGGCGTCGTGCGCCCCGGCGATCGCGCGCGGCAAAAGGGGCTGCTGTACGCGGCGACGCCCGCGAGCGATTTCATCTGCGGCACGCTGCAGCTCGCGGCGGGGATGAACCTGCACATTTTCACGACCGGCCGCGGCACGCCGTACGGCCTCGCGCAGGTGCCGGTGATCAAGGTCGCGACGCGCAGCGATCTCGCACGCCGCTGGCACGACCTGATGGATCTCGACGCGGGGCAGATCGCGACCGGTGCGGCGACGATCGAGGACACGGGCTGGGCGCTGTTCCGGCTGATGCTCGACGTCGCCAGCGGCAAGCGCCGCACGTGGGCCGAGCAATGGAAGCTCGCGAATGCGCTGACGCTGTTCAATCCGGCGCCGGTGACCTGACGCGTATGCGGGGGGGGGGGGGGCGGCAAGACGATGCGGGCGCCTTCGGGCGCCCGTTTTCGTTGCGATGCACGTGGCGATCGGGCGCGGGCATGCGGCACGTGGCCGGCGCGATTTCCTTACCTCCCGCGTAATCGACCGCCCCCGCCGGCCGGGCGACGATAGCGGCACGCGGACACGAAACGTCCGCGACAACGTCAGTCACCGACACAAGGAGTCTCGCCATGAACACCGCTCAATCCGCATCGTCCGTTCACGCCGATCTGATCGACCGCTACTTCGACGCGTGGAACGAACCCGACGTCGTGCGCCGCCGCGCGCTGATCGATGCGACGTACGCGAGCGACGCGGCCTATCGCGATCCGCTGATGGCCGGCGACGGCCACGCGGGCATCGACACGATGATCGCCGCCGTGCAGCAACGTTTCCCCGCATACCGCTTCCGCCGCACGACCGACGTCGACGCGTTCGGCCAGCACCTGCGATTCTCGTGGGCGCTCGTGTCGCCCGACGGCGCGGCGATCGTGAAGGGCTCGGACTTCGGCACCGTCGACGCGTCGGGCCGCCTCGCATCGGTCACGGGTTTCATCGACGAAATGCCGGCCGCGGCTTCGTGACGTGAACGATGTACGCACCGCGGTCGCCGGGATCGGGTAACGTTATGCGATTCGTTCCTGAACCCGGAGACTAGCCCACATGTTGAAGAATCTCGATCCGCTGCTGCACGCCGACATCCTGCACACGCTGCGCGCGATGGGCCACGGCGACGAAATCGCGATCTGCGATGCGAATTTCCCCGCGGAATCCGTCGCGGAGCACACGGTGGTCGGCCGTGCGCTGCGGATCGACGGCGCCGATTCGGCGCGCGTCGTGCGCGCGGTGCTGTCCGTGCTGCCGCTCGACACGTTCGTCGACACGCCCGCGTGGCGGATGGAAGTCGTCGGCGATGCTGCCGCGGTGCCGCCCGTGCAGCGCGAAGTGCAGGCCGAGATCGACCGCGCGGAGGGGCGTTCAGTGCCGCTCACCGGCGTCGAGCGTTTCGCGTTCTACGAGCGCGCGCAGCAGGCATATGCGGTGATCGTGACCGGCGAACAGCGCGGCTACGGCTGCTTCATCTTCAAGAAGGGCGTGCTGTTGAGCGACGCGGGCTAAACGCGTTTTTTCGGCGCGCCGGGCTGCCGGCGCCGCCGCCGCGGTGTAAAGATTTGCTACAACCTTTTTCTTGGACACCGCGAAAAGACCCTCTATGCTGGCCCATTTGCCGCGCGCCCTTCCGGGGCCGCGCGGCGCCGAACCGCACGGGCGCGCCCCGCGCGGGCGGCCGAATTGCATACGAGGAGAGAGGCATGACGCGTACCGTCGATTCCGGCGTCATTTTTTTCGCACGCCTGGCGCTGGCGGCGTTGTTCTTGTGGGGCGGCATCATGAAGCTGCTCGGCTACGGCGATTTCGTCGCGTATCTGCACACGATGAACGTGCCCTATCAACAGGTCGTCGCGCCGATCGTCGTCGCGATCGAGGGGCTGGGCGGCCTGCTGTTGATCGTCGGCTACAAGGTCCGGCCGCTCGCGTTGCTGATGGCGGTCTACACGATCGCGACCGCGATGGTCGGGCACAATTTCTGGGACGCGACCAACGCGGCCGTCCAGCACGACATGGTGATTCACTTCTGGAAGAACGTCGCGATTTCCGGCGGCTTCCTGCTGCTGTTCGTCACCGGCGCCGGCGGCGCGAGCATCGACGCGTTGCGTCGGCCGAGTTCGTCGTACGGCTTGCTGCGTTGAACTGACCGGGCGCGCGCCGCTACGCGAAGGCAAGTCAAAAGGGCCGAATCCCGCACGCCGCGGGATTCGGCCCTTCGTTCATCCAGCGGGCGCGGGCGCCGGCGTTCAGTGCGTGCCCTGCACGTCCTTCGCATCCTTCGAGAACTGCACGGCGATCGCGCCGAGCACGCAGATCGCCGCGACGTACACGACCGGTGCGAGCGGATTCGACTTCATCATCAGCGACACGATCACCGGCGTGAGGCCGCCGAAGATCGCATACGCGACGTTGTACGAGAACGAGATGCCCGAGAAGCGCACGACGGCCGGGAAGCTCTTCACCATCACGAACGGCACCGCGCCGATCGTGCCGACCATGAAGCCCGCGATCCCGTAGTAGAGCGGCAGCGTCGACGCATCGGCCGCGACCTGCGCGAACAGCAGGTAGTAGCACGCGGCCAGCCCGATGCCGCCGATGCCGAGCACGCGCTTCGCGCCGATCCAGCCCGCGAGCGAACCCGCGGCGATGCAGCCGGCCGTCAGGCACAGCGTCGCGACGCTGTTCGCGAACAGCGTCGTCGCCGGCGTCAGGTGGAACTGCTTCTGCAGCAGCGCGGGCGTCATCAGGATCACGACGACGATCGCGGCCGACAGCATCCACGTGAGCAGCATCGACACGATTACCGCGCGGCCGTGATCGCGCAATACCGCCTTCAGCGGAATCTCGGCCGCGAGCGCCTTCTTCGCCTTCATCTCGGCGAACACCGGCGTTTCGTGCAGCCAGCGGCGCAGGTACACGGAGAACAGCCCGAACACGCCGCCGAGCAGGAACGGGATGCGCCACGCGAACGCGCCGACTTCGGCCGTCGAGTAGCGGCTGTTGATGCCGGCCGCGACGAGCGAGCCGAGCAGGATGCCGGCCGTCAGGCCCGCGGTCAGCGTGCCGCATGCGTAGCCGATATGGCGCGACGGCACGTGCTCGGACACGAACACCCACGCGCCCGGCACTTCGCCGCCGACCGCCGCGCCCTGCAGCACGCGGAACAGCAGCAGCAACACCGGCGCGAGGATGCCGATCGTGTCGTAGGTCGGCAGCATGCCCATCAGCAGCGTCGGCACCGACATCATCAGCACGCTCAGCGTGAACATCCGCTTGCGGCCGAACAGGTCGCCGAAGTGCGCCATGATCACGCCGCCGAGCGGGCGCGCGAGATAGCCGGCCGCGAAGATGCCGAACGTCTGCAACTGGCGCAGCCAGTCGGGAATGTCGTGCGGGAAGAAGAGTTGTCCTATCGCCGGCGCGAAGAACACGAAGATGATGAAGTCGTAGAACTCGAGGGCGCCGCCGAGTGCGGCAAGGCCAAGGGTCTTGTAGTCGCTGCGCGTGAGCGCGCGTTCGGCGGCGCGAGGCACGCCGCTCAATTCGGAAGCTTGCATGGTCAGGACGATCGGTTTTCGAATGTTGTTGTCGGTGCTGCGTCTCCAGGGCCCGCTATCGGCATGGACTGACAAGGCGCGGCTTGCGTCGTCGAAGCATGCCGCGTGCCGGGTGAGGCACGCGACACGCGCCGCCGCACCGGGATGGGGCACGGCGGAGACGAGGCGTCAAAGCGGGTGGGGGGATTCTACAGGAGCGCGAAATGCCTGCACGCGGGCGCGCGCCGAGAACGGCTTCGGACCATGCAGCCGAAGCGCGCGCGGCGCGTGCGGCCGGTGAGCCGCCAGTGCGCCGCGCGAGGCAGGGCCGGCGTAATCAGTTGCCGGCGATCGTATCGACCGGCTTGAACGCGCCGCGTTCGACCTTGTAGATCGTCACCGGCGCATCCTTCAGGTCGCCCTTCGAGTCGTACGCGATGCTCGCGGCCGACACGCCCTTGATCGACACCTTGCCGAGGTACGGCGTATACACCTTCGGATCGGTCGAATTCGCTTCCTTCATCGCGGTGAGCAGCGCGATCGTGCCGTCGTACGAGTACGGCGAATACGTGATCACGTCTTCGTTGAAGCGCGCCTTGTAGCGTGCCGCGTAGCCGGAGAAGCCCGGCATCTTTTCCTTCGGCAGCCCGCCCATGTAGACGATCGCGCCTTCGGCCGCGTCGCCGCCGACCTTCAGGAACGTCGGCGAGCGCGACATCTCGCCCGTCACGAACGCCGACTTCATCCCGAGCTGGCGCATCTTGCGGATCATCGGCGACGATTGCGCGTCGCCGCCGCCGTAGAAGACCGCGTCCGGATTCACGCCCTTCAGGTTGGTCAGGATCGCCGAGAAATCGAGCGCCTTGTCGTTCGTGAAGTCGCGCTTGACGATCGTGCCGCCGGCCGCTTCCACGGCCTTCGCGAATTCGTCGGCGATGCCCTGGCCGTAGGCCGTGCGGTCGTCGATGATCGCGATGTGCTTGAAGCGCAGCGTCTTCACCGCGTACGTGCCGACGATGCGGCCGGCCTGCGCGTCGCTCGTCAGCAGCCGGTAGGTCGTCTTGTAGCCGCGCGCCGTGTATTGCGGCGACGTCGCCATCGAGATCTGCGGCAGCCCCGCGCGATCGTACAGGTCGGACGCGGGGATGCTGGTGCCCGAGTTGAAGTGGCCGATGATCCCGCGGACGTTGTCGTCGATCAGCCGCTGCGCGACGGTCGTGCCGGTGCGCGGGTCGGCCTGGTCGTCCTGCGAGTCGAGCTGAAACGTGACCGGCTTGCCGCCGATCGTCGGATGCGTCGCGTTGAAATCGGCGATCGCGAGCTGCACGCCCTTCTGCATGTCCGTGCCGTAATTCGACTGCGGGCCGGTCAGCGGTGCGGCGAAACCGATCTTGACGACGTCGGCGGCGACGGCGTGCGCGCCCGACAGTGCGCAGGCGGCGGCCAGCGCGACGTGCGATACCTTCAGCTTCACTTTCACTTCCCCTTGATGGCGTGGTTGGGCCGCCGCCGGCATGCGGGCCGGCGCCGGTAAACCGGGCGAGACGTATCGGTCCGCAGGCCGACGCGCAGGCCGTGCGTGCTTGTCGCGTGCTGCGCGCGCTGTGCCGGAATCGGCGTGCGCGGCGGCGGATGCGGTGGGCCGCGCGTGCCGATTGCGGCAGCGGCGGGATGTCGTCTCGTGACCGTGAAGCGAAGTCTAGGTAACGAAAATGCGTGCGTCTTGCGCGTTCGATGCGTGGCTGGCGACGATATCGGCATATCGTCGATAACCCTGATATATGCCGAAATCGTCATGACGAATGCGCAAACCCGCCAAGACGCGGGTCGTCGGCATTTTTAGGATGACGGATTCGGGAGCGTGGCGCCGGCGTGTCGATGCGCTGCGGCGGCGGTAGCGGCGGGAACGGCTGCCGGCCGCATACCTGCCGCGTAATGGCGTAGTAGTGGTTGCGCGCGCAACCTGTCCCGCTGACCGATGCAACCGGCCGGGACACACGACGCAACCGGCCGCCGTCTTGCCTGCCCCGCGTTCGGCGCGACGCGATCGAAGGGGCGCTCCTATAATCGACGCCATCTGCCACTCGCTTCGCGGTTGCCGGGATGACGACCTTGCTTGCCGTACCGCCCATGAGCCTGTCCGATACGTTGCGCCACCAGCCCGACAACGCCGATCTCAGTGCGATGCTCGCGCATTTCCGCCTGCTCGAACCGGTATTCGATGCGCTGCCGGATGTCGCGTTCTTCGTGAAGGATGCGAGCGGCCGCTACGCGCTCGTCAATCGCACGCTGGCGATGCGCTGCGGCTACAAGGACAAGCGCGACCTGCTCGGCAAGACGGCCGACGAGGTGTTTCCGCACCGCTTCGGCCGGAGTTACTTCGAACAGGACATGGCGACGATCAATGCCGGCCAGCAGTTGATGGACCAGCTCGAGCTGCACCTGTATCCGGGCCGCCAGCCGGGCTGGTGCCTGACCTGCAAGGAGCCGCTGCGCGACGCCGCGGGCCGGGTGGTCGGCCTCGCGGGCATCTCGCGCGACCTGAAGGCGCACGAGGGATCGCACCCGGCGTACAGCCGGCTCGCCGATGTGGTCCAGCACATCCAGGATCACTACGTGCAGCCGCTGAACCTGAAGCAGCTCGCGCAGATGGCCGGGATGTCGGTCGCGCAGCTCGAACGCTACTTCCACAAGGTGTTCCACCTGACGCCGCGCCAGGTGCTGCTGAAGACGCGGCTCGACGCGGCCACCGCGCTGCTGGTCACCCACGACAAGGTGACCGACGTCGCGGCGCTATGCGGCTACACGGATCACAGCGCGTTCACGCGCCAGTTCAAGGCGACGGTCGGCGTGACGCCGACGGAATACCGGCTGATGCTGCAGGAACGCGCGGGGTGATGCTACTCGCCGGCGTGGCCGGCGGGTCGCGGGGATCCTGTCGGGCGGGAAAGAGGGAAGGGGTGAAAGCGGTGAAAGCGGTGAAAGCGGCGGCTCAGCGGTAGCCGAGCCCTTTCAGGACGGCCGTGCCGTCTTCGGTCAGCCGGAAGCTCGGGGCCGTATCGGGGTCGAGCTTGACCATTTCGACGAGGCCGGCTTCCTGCAGCGCGGGCAATTCGGGTTTGGCGTTCGCGCCGATCGGTGCATGCAGCAGCACGAGCAACGTCGCGATTTCATGATGACTGAGCAGGCGGCGCAGCATCGTCTTCTTTGCAGGGGGCGCGGCCGGGCGGCCCGCGGGTGCTTCTACGGCGCTCATCGCTTTCCTCCTTTTCAAGATAACCATCGGGTACTGGTTGCGGATGGTGCCGTCGAAGACTTAAGCGATTCTTAAAACCGTGGCGGGCGACGCAATGCTGCACTGCGGCGTGGGTTACCGGATGTAACGTCAGACGACGCGCGGCTTCCGGCATGTGCGCGGGCCGGCCGCGCGGCCGGCCCCGTGGCCGCGCTTTGCCACGATGGCGCGGGCGAGCGGCGCCCGTCCGCTCGACTGCCGACGTGCGAACGCGGTCCGGCCCCCAAACGCCGGTCCGTTCCTTATTTCCTGCGCTGCGCCTGCGCGGCGAGCCGCACGGCCGCATTCGCGGCGCCGTAGCCGTCGTACCCGCCGCGCCGCTCGACGATCTCGAGCGAGAAGCGGTTGTCGACCAGTTCCGTATACGCATGCAGGAATTCGCCGCCGTGCTCGTCGCGGTCGTAGAGCAGGTGGTGCGAGCTCAGCGTGTCGATCAGTTCGTCCGGCAGCGCGTAACGCGCGGCGAGATCGTCGTAGTAGTTGGCCGGAATGCGCAGGAACGGCACGCCGTCGGCCGCGAACGCGGCGACCGTCTTCACGATGTCGTCGGTGCGGAACGCGACGTGGTTCAGCCCGGTGCCGTGGTAGCGGTCGAGCGATTCGGCGACGGCCGTGTGACGGTCGACCGATGCGTTCAGCGCGATCCGGACCGAGCCATCGGCGCTGCGCACCGCGCGGCTGCGCATCAGCCCGTACGGGTCGGGCACGAGCCAGCTGCGCTCGGCTTCGAAGCCGAACGCCGTCTTGAAGAACAGGATCCACGTGTCGAGCGCGTCGGCCGGCAGCGCGAGGCACACGTGGTCGATGCCCGTCAGCGGGCCGACTTCGCTCGGGCCGTCGATGTCGGTCAGCACGAAGTCCGATTCATACAGCGTCGGCGCATCCGGCGCTTCGTCGACGAAATATTCGAGGCTGCCGTCGGGCGCCTTCACGCTCGGCAGCACGCGTTCGTTCGGCCCGACCCGGCCCGAGAACGGCGCGTAGCCGAAGCCGGCCGCGCGTTCGAACGCCACTTTGGCGTCGTCGACGCGAAACGCGGACGCGCACAGCGACAGCCCGTGCTGCTGGAAGAACGCATCGGCGAACGAGTCGCGCTCGGCGTTCAGCACGATCGATGCGGCGCCGTGCTGGAACAGCGTCACGTCCTTCGAGCGATGCCGGCCGGCGAGCCGGAAGCGCATCCGGCCGAGCCATTCGCCGACGGTCGCCGCCGCCTGCGCGTCGACCGCGAATTCGATGAACTGGAACCCGACGTGTGCCGGCGGCGCGGGCGGTGCGAACAGCGGCTGGCCGGCGGCCGGCGCGCGACCCTCCCGTGCGAGCCGCGCGCGCGTCAGGTCTTCCAGGTAGAGCAGCGAGCGATGGCCGTCCGCGGCCGTGAGCGCGGTCGGCGCCGCGCGGAAACCGTCGTTGAAGATCTCGAGCGACAGCGGCCCCGTATAGCCCGACTCGATCACGCGCGCGGTGAAGCGCGCCAGGTCGAAGTCGCCCTGGCCCGGGAACGAGCGGTAGTGGCGGCTCCATTCAAGTACGTCCATCGCGAGCTTCGGCGCGTCGGCGATCTGCACGAACGCGATCCGGTCGCCGGGGATGTCGGCGATCGCGTCCGGCGAATCGTCGAGCGACAGCGTGTGGAAGCTGTCGAGCGCGAGGCCGAGGTGCGGGCTGTTCACCGCATTCACCAGTTGCCACGCGTGGCCGTACCGTTTCACGACGCGGCCCCACGCGAGCGCTTCGTACGCGGCCACCACGCCGGCCTGCCGCGCGGCCTCGGCGAGCGCGCCGAGCTGGTCGACGAGTAATCCGTCGTCGGCGATCGTATCGGCCGACACGCTGCTGCAGACGAGGATGCGGTCGGTGCCGAGCGCATGCATCACGTCGAACTTGCGCTTGATCCGGTCGAGATTGCGCGCGAGCTGGGCCGCGCTCACGCCCTCGAAGTCGCGAAACGGCTGGAACAGCACGATGTCGAGGCCGAGGTCGGCGGCCATGCGCCGGACGTCGGCCGGCGATCCATCGAAGTAGACGAGGTCGTTTTCGAAGATTTCGACGCCATCGAAGCCCGCGGCCTGGATGGCGGCGAGCTTCTCGGCGAGCGTGCCGGACAGGGACACGGTGGCGATCGAGCGCTGCATGGGCGATTCCTGCGGATGAGCGGGGCATGACGCCGGTCGAACCGACCCTGAATGAACCAGTCGTTGAGTTCGGCGCGGGCGCCATATCCCGAATTTACTGGGCTAGTGATGCATATTGTACAAACTAACTAGATGGTACAAATTAGCGAAAACCCGAAAAGACATTGCGCTTGCGCAAGCGCACACTAGCGCCAAATCTCGACGTCAGGGGACGAAGTCGGCTCACGATTCGCCCCCGTTTCTGGAGCAAAATCACATGAGCAAGCACAAGGTGCTGGTGCTGAACGGCCCGAATCTGAATCTGCTGGGCACGCGCGAGCCCCACATCTATGGCGCGGAAACGCTCGCCGATCTCGAGCAGCGCTGCCGCACGGCGGCGGAAGGGCTCGGATTGGAAATCGAGTTCCGCCAGTCGAACGCCGAGCATCAACTGATCGACTGGCTGCATGCCGCGCGGCACGACACGCACGGCATCGTGATCAACCCGGCCGCCTATACGCATACGTCGGTGGCGCTGGCCGACGCGCTGTCCGCGATCGCGAAGCCGGTGATCGAGGTGCATATCTCGAACGTCCATCGCCGCGAGGCGTTTCGCCACCATTCGTACGTGTCGGCGATCGCCGAAGCCGTGATCTGCGGCTGCGGCACCGAAGGCTACGTGTTCGCGCTGCAGCGCCTGGCGACGCTGTTCGCGCAGGGAGCCGCCCGATGAGCCGCCCGTCGTTTCTGATCGGCCTGATCGGCCAGGGCATCGGCGGTTCGCTGTCGCCCGCGATGCACGAGGAAGAGGGATTCCGCCAGGGCTTTGGCTACGTGTACCGGCGCATCGATCTCGACGTGCTGGGCGTGAACGTCGACGCGCTGCCGCAGCTGCTCGAGGCCGCGCAGCGGATGGGCTACAACGGGCTGAACATCACGCACCCGTGCAAGCAGCGCGTGATCGAGCATCTCGACGCGCTGTCGGACGACGCGCGTGCGCTCGGCGCGGTGAACACCGTGCTGTTCAAGGACGGCAAGCGGATCGGCCACAACACCGACTGGTCGGGCTTCGCGAAATCGTTCCACCGCGGGCTGCCCGGCGTGTCGCTCGAACGCGTCGTCCAGCTCGGCGCGGGCGGCGCGGGCGCGGCTGTCGCGCACGCGGCGCTGCAGATGGGCGCGGCCGAACTGACGATCTTCGACGTCGACGGCGCGCGGGCCACCGCGCTGGCGGGCGAATTGCAGCAGCGCTTCCCCGCGGCCCGGGTCGCGCCGGGTAGCGATCTCGCGGCCGCGATGCGCGCCGCGACCGGCCTGATCCACGCAACGCCGACCGGCATGGTCAAGCATCCGGGCCTGCCGCTGCCGGCCGAACTGCTCCACGCGGGCATGTGGGTGGCCGACATCGTGTATTTCCCGCTCGAAACCGAGCTGATCCATGCCGCGCGCGCGGCCGGCTGCGCGACGCTGCCGGGCGGCGGGATGGCCGTGTACCAGGCCGTCGACGCATTCGAGATCTTCACCGGGCGCACGCCCGACGCCGAGCGGATGTTCGATCACTTTCAGTCGCTCGTCGCGCGCTGACCCCTTACAGACACAGAAAGAGACCAGGAGACGACCATGCAGCACACCACCCACACGAGCGCCGCGCCGGCGCAGGCGGCCGGCACGGTCCGGCGCACGTCGGCGCGCTACAAGATCCTCGCGCTGCTCGCGATCGGCACGATGATCAACTATCTCGACCGCACCGTGCTGGGCGTGGCTGCGCCGCAGCTCACCAAGGAGCTTGGCATCAACGCGGCCGTGATGGGCATCATGTTCTCCGCGTTTTCGTGGACGTACGTGGCGATGCAGGTTCCCGGCGGCCTGTTCCTCGACCGCTTCGGCAGCAAGATCACCTACTACTGGTCGATGACGCTGTGGTCGTTGTGCACGTTCCTGCAAGGCTTCGTGCCGGGCGTCGCGACGCTGCTCGCGTGTCGCCTCGGCCTCGGCATCACCGAGGCGCCGTGCTTCCCGACCAACAGCCGCGTCGTCGCGACGTGGTTCCCGCAGAACGAGCGCGCGATGGCGACGGGCACCTATACCGTCGGCGAATACATCGGCCTCGCGTTCTTCAGCCCCGTGCTGTTCGCGCTGATGGGCGCGTTCGGCTGGCGCTCGCTGTTCTGGGTCGTGGGCGCGGTCGGCATTGCGTTTGGCCTCGTCTGGTGGAAGCTCTACCACGAGCCGCGCAACCATCCGGGCGCGAACGCGGCGGAGCTGGCCTATATCGAGGCGGGCGGCGGCCTCGTGCACGGCGCGCGCAAGACCGACGACAAGAGCGGCAAGGCCGCGCAGCCGAAGTTCAGCTGGGCGATGGCCGGCAAACTGCTGAAGAAGCGCCAGCTCGCGGGCATCTGCCTCGGCCAGTTCGCCGGCAACTCGACGCTCGTGTTCTTCCTGACCTGGTTCCCGACCTATCTGGCAACCGAGCGTCACATGGGCTGGCTGAAGATCGGCTTCTTCGCGGTGATGCCGTTCATCGCCGCGTCGGTCGGCGTGATGTTCGGCGGCGTCTTCTCCGACTGGCTGCTGCGCCGCGGCAAGTCCGCGAACCTCGCGCGCAAGCTGCCGATCATCGCGGGCCTGCTGCTCGCGTCGACGATCATTCTCGCGAACTACGTGCAGAGCAACGAAGCGGTGATCGCGATCATGTCGGTCGCGTTCTTCGCGCAGGGGATGGCCGCACTCGGCTGGACGCTCGTGTCGGACATCGCGCCGGACGGCCTGCTCGGCGTGACGGGCGGCATCTTCAACTTCGCGGCGAACCTCGCCGGCATCATCACCCCGCTCGTCGTCGGCTTCATCGTCGCGTCGACCGGCTCGTTCGTCGGCGCGCTCGTGTTCATCGGCGTGATCGCGCTGGTCGGTGCGCTGTCGTACATCTTCGTCGTCGGCGACATCAAGCGGATCGAGTTGTAAGGACCGGTTCCCCGCACATTCGGTGCGTTCGCCCGGCGGCCGATCGGCCGTCGGGCGTTTTTATTTGCGCGTGTCGGCGGGCGGCCGGCACGTACGCACTTTCATGCGTGCTGCATCGCGATGCCGAGCGATTCGACCGCGGCCGCGATGGCGGCGACCGCACGCCGGATATCGTTCGCGTCGATCGCGCCGATGCAGCCGACGCGGAACGTCTCGACGCGCGTGAGCTTGCCCGGATACAGGATGAAGCCCGCGTCGCGCACCGCGTCGTAGAAGCGGCGAAAATCGTAGGCCGGATGGTCGGGCGCGTGGAACGTGACGATCACCGGCGCCTGCACGCTGGCGTCGAGGAACGGCACGAAGCCGAGCGCGCGCATCGATTCGACCAGCGTCCGGCAGTTGTCCGCATAGCGTGCGCCGCGCGCCGGCTGGCCGCCTTCGGCGAGGTACTGGTCGAGCGCGGCGCGCAACGCGGCGATCACGTGCGTCGGCGGCGTGAAGCGCCATTGCCCCGTCTTGCGCAGATACGCGTATTGATCGTGCAGATCGAGCGCGAGCGACGGCGAATTGCCTTCGCTCGCGTCGAGCGCATCGCGCCGCACGATCGCGAACCCCATTCCCGGCACGCCTTCGAGGCATTTGCCGCTGGCCGAGATCAGCGCGTCGATGCCGCTGTCCGCCAGCGCGATCGGCAGCGCGCCGAACGAACTCATCGCATCGACGATCAGTCGCTTGCCGTGCCGCCGGCACGCGGCCGCGATCGCATCGAGCGGATTCAGGATCCCGGCGCTCGTTTCCAGGTGCACGAGCGCGACGTGCGTGATGCGCGGCTCGCGGGCGAACGCGGCTTCGACGGCCGCTGCGTCGACGGCCGCGTCTTCGCCGAACGGCAACGCGATCGCGTCGATACCGAGCCGGCCGAGAATCTTCAGGATGCGCGCGCAATACGCGCCGTTGTCGGGGACCAGCACGACGCCGTCGCGCGGCACCAGCGTGCCGAGCGCGGCTTCGACCGAGAACGTGCCGCTGCCCTGCATCGGCACGCACACGTACGCATCGCCGCCGCCCGCGATGGCGACGAGGTCGGCACAGACGCTGGCCGTCAGTCGATTGAAAGCGGCGTCCCACGACCCCCAGTCATGTTGCATTGCGTGGCGTGTTGTGGCGGACGTGGTGAGCGGGCCGGGCGTGAGCAGGATCGGGTCGGGCATGGTTTTTATCTCCGGCAAAGGGCGAATGAAACGCGGGACGGCATTTCTGAATGACTTGCATGATAGTGGCAAAATGTGTCATTTTTTGGAAATTGTGGCATTCGTCACGGGTTTGTCATCGAACGCTGTGATCCTTCGGTTGCCGCGCCGCACCCAGCCTGAGCGCGGTAGCGAGGCGGGCCGCCAGGCGGCCTGCCCGGAGACGACAGGAGAGCCGGATCGTGCCCCGGCCGTTTGGTGTTCCGCCTACGGAGAAGTGAGATGACACTGCAGAAACCCTCGCGCGCCGCTGCCGGCGCGTTCCGCAAGCTCGCGCTGGCCGCCTGCGCCGCCGGTCTGCTGCAAGGCGCCGCGATGCCGGCGCATGCGGCGAACGCGGTCGTGCTGTACACGGCGGACGGCCTCGAGAACCTCTATCGCGATGTGCTGCCGGCCTTCGAGAAGAAGGAAGGCGTGAAGGTCAACATCGTGACGGCAGGCAGCGGCGAGGTGGTGAACCGCGCGAACATCGAGAAGAATTCCCCGAAGGCCGACGTGATCGTCACGCTGCCGCCGTTCATCCAGCAAGCCGGCCAGATGGGCCTGCTGCAGCCGTACCAGAGCGTGAACTACAAGAACGTGCCGGCCATCGCGAAGGCCGAGGACGGCACGTGGGCGACCTTCGTGAACAACTACTTCTCGTTCGCGATCAACCCGGACGTCGTGAAGAACCAGCCGAAGACGTTCGCCGACCTGCTCGCGCCGGCCTACGCCGGCAAGGTCGCGTACTCGAACCCGGCCACGGCCGGCGACGGGATGGCCGTGCTGATCCTGACGACGTCGCTGATGGGCGAGGACAAGGCCTTCGACTACCTCGCGAAGCTGTCGCAGAGCGTGAAGTTCCACACGAAGGGCACGGGCTACCTGAACGTGCTGCTGTCGCGTAACGAGATCAGCGTCGCGAACGGCGACCTGCAGATGGACCTCGACGACGCCGAGCACGGCGCGCTGTCCGTCAAGCCGATCTTCCTGGCCGCGAAGGCCGGCGACCAGCCGACCACGTTCCAGCTCCCGTATGGCATCGGCCTGATCAAGAGCGGCCCGAACCAGGACGCCGGCCGGAAGCTGATCGACTACCTGATGTCGACGGAAGTGCAGTCGAAGGTGCCGGACATGTACGGCATCCCGGGCCGCACCGACGTGCCGCTGGCCGGCAAGAACGGCGAAGCGGTCAAGAAGGCGATCGCGGGCGTGAAGCTGATTCCGGTCGACTGGACCCAGGTGATGGCGAAGAAGCCGGTGTGGATCGAGCGCTGGAAGAAGGACGTGATCGGCAGCTCGGGCAAGCAGCTCGACGTCGTCAAGCCGAAGTGATCGGCGCACGCCGTCCGTATCAGCAAGCAAGAGGATGAACCCGGTGGAAACCACCCTGACCCATCCCGGCGCATTCGGCGCCGCCGAACCGCACGCGACGTTGCGGTCCGGCGCGCCGGGCGGCGTGCAGATCGAACACCTGAGCGTGCGCTACGGCGCACGCACGGTGCTCGACGATCTGTCGCTGTCGATCGGCGCCGGTGAATTTCTGACCGTGCTCGGCAAGAGCGGCTGCGGCAAGACGACGCTGCTGCGCTTCATCGCCGGGTTCGTGAAGGCCGACGGCCTGACCGGCACGCTCACCGTGGCCGGGCGCGACCTGACCTATGCGCCGCCGCACAAGCGCAACCTCGGTCTGCTGTTCCAGAATTACGCGCTATTCCCGCACCTGTCGGTGTTCGAGAACGTCGCATTCGGGCTGCGCGCACGCGGCATGGCGTCGTCGGAAGTGACGCGCCGCGTCGCCGACGCGCTCAAGCTCGTGCAACTCGGCGATGCCGGCCACCATCTGCCCGCGCAACTGTCGGGCGGGATGCAGCAGCGCGTCGCGCTGGCCCGCGCGCTCGTGATCGAGCCCGACGTGCTGCTGCTCGACGAGCCGCTGTCGGCGCTCGACGCCAACCTGCGTGCGTCGGTGCGCAGCGAACTGAAGGCGTTGCACGAGCGCCTGCCGAACCTGACCGTCGTCTGCGTGACGCACGACCGCGACGACGCGCTCGTGCTGTCCGACCGCGCGCTGCTGATGCGCGACGGCCACATCGCGCAGCTCGGCACGCCGCAGCAGTTGTACGACGCGCCGCGCGACGGTTACGTCGCGCGCTATCTCGGCCCGGCGAACCTGCTGCCGCCGCACGTGATCTTCCCGCTCGGCGATCCGCGCCACGAGGTGCGCGGCAAGGTCGCATGCGTGCGCCCCGAGCGGCTGACGGTGATGCCGCCCGCGGCGGGCGGCCTGCACGGCACCGTGTCGTCGGTCGAATGGCAGGGCGCGGACCTGTCGATCGCGGTCGTGATCGACGCGGCGCCCGACGAGCCCGTGCGCGTCACGATGCAACGCGGCCGCGGCGCGGCCCCCGAGCGCGGTGCGCGCGTGTCCCTGCATTGCGAGGCAGACGATGTCGTCCTTATCGAGCCCTGAAACCGGCCTGCCGCCGCACGTGCTCGCGTCGGCCGCCGCCCATGCCGCCGCCGCGCGGCGTCGCAGGCGCATGGGCGACCTGCACCTGGCCGCGCTCGCGATCGTCGTGCTCGGCCCGCTCGTCGTCTATCCGCTGGTGAAGCTCGTGCTGCTGAGCGTCTCGGGCGATCACGGGTTGAGTTTCGCCGCGTACCGGACCTTCTTCGGCAATCCCGACACGCGCAACGTGCTGCTGACGACACTCGGCGTCCTGTTCGCGAGCGCTGGCACCGCGTCGGTGCTCGGCGTGCTGCTGGCTGCGCTGCTGTTCTTCAGGCCGTTCCCGGGCGCGTCGCTCGTCACGCGCTTCCTGGAGCTGTACGTCGCGTTTCCGTCGTTCCTCGTCGCGTTCACGCTGATCTTCCTGTACGGCTCGCAAGGCTCGATCAGCATCGCGCTGCAGCACCTGTTCCATCTCGAGAACCCGCCGCTCGACTTCCTGTTCGGGATCGGCGGCGTGATCCTTGCTCAGACCGTGTTCTACACGCCGTTCGTCGTGCGGCCGACGCTCGCGTCGTTCGCGACGCTCGACCTGCGGTTGATCGAAGCCGCGCGCAGCCTCGGCGCGCCCGGCTGGATGCTCGCGCGCCGCGTCGTGCTGCCGATCGCGTGGCCGGGTATCGCCGCCGGCACCGTGTTGTGCTTCCTGCTGACGCTGAACGAATTCGGGATTCTGCTCGTGCTCGGCAGTGCGCGGCTCGTTACGTTGCCGGTTGCCATCTACAGCAGCGCGACCGTCGATCTCGATCTGCCGACCGCATCGGCCGGCGCGGTCGTGATGTTGTCGCTGTCGCTGGCGCTGTATACGGTTTATCGCCGGGTGAACCGGCGTGCGACGGGAGGAAACGATGTCCGCTGAATTCCGTATCGAGCACGCCGTGCCGCGCCACGCGATCGGCTGGACCGACGCGCTGCTCAAGCATGCGTCGCGCGTCGCGCTCGCGCTGGCCGCCTTCGCATGCTTCTGGCTGTTCGTGCTGCCGGTAATCGTCGTCGCGCTGTCGAGCGTGTCGACGCAGTGGTCGGGCACGATCCTGCCGGCCGGCTACAGTCTGCGCTGGTTCGAGCGGCTCGGCTCGCAGGAATACGACGCGCTGCTGACGAGCCTCGAAATCGGCTTCGGCGTATCGGCGCTCGGCACGATCCTCGGGCTGTGGCTGGCGCTCGCGCTCGAAGGGCGCGACCGGCGCGGCCTCGGCGCGGTCGTCGACGCGCTCGTGATGGTGCCGAACGGCGTACCGAGCGTCGTGCTCGGGCTCGCGGTGCTGATCGCGTATCACCAGAAGCCGCTCGACCTGTCGAGCTCGGCGGCGATCGTCGTGCTGGTGCAACTGGCGCTGATTCTGCCGTTCTGCTATCGCTGCGCCGCCGCCGCGTTGCGTCCGGAGCTGACCGTGTTGCGCGAAGCCGCCGCGAGCCTCGGTGCGCCGCCCGCGATGGTGCTGCGCCGCGTGCTGCTGCCGCAACTCGTGCCGGCGCTGCGCGCGAGCCTCGCGCTCGGTTTTGCGCTGTCGCTCGGCGAGCTCGGCGCGACGCTCACGGTTTATCCGCCCGGCTTCGCGACCGTGCCGATCGTCGTGATCGGCCAGGTGGAGCGCGGCTATTACCTGCCGGCGTCGGCGCTGTCGCTGCTGATGCTCGGCGCGTCGCTCGCGGCGCTGCTGCTGATCGCCGCGCGCGTGCCGCGCGGCTCGCGGGCGGCATCATGAATGCCGCGTTCGCGTTGCGCCATCCCGGCGATGCGTCGCCCGCCGGCGCGTCGACCGGTCTCGCCGGACGCACGATCGACGTCAATGGTCGGTGCTACCGGTTGCCGATCGAGCCGACCGTCGTCGTCTGTGTCGACGGCTGCGAGTACGACTATCTCGAACGCGCGGTGGAAGCGGGCGTCGCGCCGTTCATCGGCCGGATGATCGCGGAGGGCACGGCCTGGCGCGCCGATTGCGTCGTACCGACCTTCACCAACCCGAACAACCTGTCGATCGTCTGCGGCGTGCCGCAGTCGGTCCACGGCATCTGCGGCAACTATTTCTGGGACCCGGCCGCCGACGGCGGGCGCGGCGCCGAAGTCATGATGAACGACCCGGCCTATCTGCGGGCCGGTACGCTGCTCGCGGCGGCGGCCGACGTCGGCGCGCGGGTGGCCGTCGTGACCGCGAAGGACAAGCTGCGCAGGCTGCTCGGCTGGCGGCTGAACGGCATCTGCTTTTCGGCCGAGAAGGCCGCACAGGCCAATCTCGCGGAAAACGGGATCGTCGACGTGCTCGACTGGGTCGGCCTGCCGTCGCCGGACGTGTACAGCGCGGCATTGTCCGAATTCGTGTTCGCGGCCGGCGTACGGCTCGCGCAGACGCGCCAGGTCGACCTGATGTATCTGTCGACCACCGACTACGTGCAGCACAAGTGCGCGCCGGGCAGTGCCGGCGCGAACGCGTTCTACGCGATGATGGACGGCTACCTCGCCCAGCTCGACGCGCTCGGCTGGGCGATCGGCCTTACGGCCGACCACGGGATGAACGCGAAGCACGATCCGGCGACGGGCCGGCCGAACGTGATCTATCTGCAGGATGCCTTCGACGGCTGGTACGGCGCGCAGGCTGCGCGCGTGATCCTGCCGATCACCGATCCGTACGTCGTGCACCACGGTGCGCTCGGTTCGTTCGCGACGATCTACCTGGCGCCGGGTGTCGACCGGGCCGAGGCGATGTGGCGCGTCGGCGGCCTCGACGGCGTCGAGCTCGTGCTCGACAACGCGGAAGCCGCCGTGCGCTTCGAACTGCCGGCCGACCGGATCGGCGATCTCGTCGTGATCGGCCGCCGTGACATGACGCTCGGCACGCGCGAGCGCGAACACGACCTGTCGGGCCTCACGGTGCCGCTGCGTTCGCATGGCGGCGTGTCCGAGCAGGAAGTGCCGCTGCTGTTCAATCGCCGTATCGAGCGGGACGATCCCGCACGTCGCCCGCGCAACTTCGACGTGTTCGATTTCGTGTTGAACCGGATCGCGACATGATGGCTCATCCGCGGCAGGATCATCCGTCGTTTCGTGCGGAAGCATTGCGCTGGCGCGGCACGCGTGCGATGCGCGAGCGCACGCTCGACGTCACGGATCCGTACACCGGAACACGCGTCGGCACCGCGCCGCTCGCCAGTGTCGACGACGTGCGCGCGGCGTTCGATTACGCGATGGCCTACCGGCCGACGCTCACGCGCTACGAGCGTTCGCAGATTCTCGAACGTGCGGGCGCGCTGCTGCGCGAGCGCACCGAGGAAGCGTCCGACCTGATCACGCTCGAGTCGGGGCTGTCGAAACGGGATTCGCGCTACGAGATCGGCCGTGTGGCCGATGTGCTGAAGTTCGCGGCGGTCGAGGCGCTGCGCGACGATGCGCAGAGTTTCTCGTGCGACCTGACGCCCCACGGCAAGGCGCGGCGCGTGTTCTCGCAGCGGCAGCCGCTCGACGGCGTGATCGTCGCGATCACGCCGTTCAATCATCCGATGAACCAGGTGGCGCACAAGATCGCGCCGGCGATCGCGACCAACAATCGCGTGATCGTGAAGCCGTCGGAGAAGGTGCCGCTGTCGGCGTTCTATCTGGCCGACCTGTTATATGAAGCGGGGCTGCCGGAGCCGATGCTGCAGGTGCTGACCGGCAATCCGGCCGAGCTCGCGGACGAACTCGTCACGCATCCGCATGCGTCGCTGATCACGTTCACCGGTGGCGTCGCGATCGGCAAGGCGATTGCCGCACGGGCCGGTTACCGGCGCATCGTGCTGGAACTGGGCGGCAACGATCCGCTGATCGTCCTCGCCGATGCCGATCTCGACCGCGCGGCGTCGCTCGCGGTGCTCGGCTCGTACCGGAATTCGGGCCAGCGCTGTACGGCCGTCAAGCGGATGCTGGTGCAGCGCTCGATCGCGCCCGCGTTCACCGAATTGCTCGTCGAGAAGACGCGCGCATGGAAATACGGCGATCCATTCGATCCCGAGAACGAAATGGGCACGGTGATCGACGAAGCGGCGGCACGGCTGTTCGAGGCGCGCGTGAACGAGGCGGTCGCGCAGGGCGCGCGCCTGCTGACCGGAAATGTTCGGCGCGGCGCGCTGTATGCGCCGACCGTGCTCGACAACGTCGATCCGTCGATGACGATCGTGCGCGAGGAGACCTTCGGCCCCGTCTCGCCCGTCATCGCGTTCGACACGATCGACGACGCGATCCGGATCAGCAACGGGACGGCGTTCGGGCTGTCGTCGGGTGTCTGTACGGACAGCACGGCGGCCGTCGTGCGGTTCGTGAACGAACTGAACGTCGGCACGGTGAACGTGTGGGAAGTGCCGGGATACCGGATCGAACTGTCGCCGTTCGGCGGGATCAAGGATTCGGGGCTCGGCTACAAGGAAGGCGTCCAGGAGGCGATGAAGAGTTTCACGAACCTGAAGACGTTTTCGCTGCCTTGGGAGTAAACGGATGGCGCTGACGGTGGAAGAGATCCACGGGCTGTATCGCGAGCATGGCCATGTGGCCTATAGCGGCGAACCGGTCACGCAGCTCGAGCATGCATTGCAGAGCGGATGGCTGGCGGAGGCGTCCGGGGCGGACGAAGCGCTGGTTGCGGCGGCGTTCCTGCACGACCTCGGCCATTTGCTGAATCGCCAGGGCGAGACGCCGAGCGCGCGCGGGATCGACGATCTGCATCAGTATTATGTGCTGCCGTTCCTGCGGCCGCTGTTCAACGATGCGGTGCTCGAGCCGATCCGGCTGCACGTCGACGCGAAGCGGTGCCTGTGCCGCACGGATGCCGGCTACTTCGAGAGCCTGTCGCCGGACTCGGTGCGCAGCCTGGCGTTACAGGGTGGCATCTTCAGTGAAGAGGAGGCGGTAGCGTTCCAGCAGCGCCCGTTCGCGGAGGACGCGCTGCGCCTGCGCCGCTGGGACGACGCGGCGAAGGAAGAAGGCAGGGTGACACCGGATCTCGACCACTATATGGAGATCGTCGCGCGCCAGGTGCGCGCGGCCTCCTGACGGTTCGTCTGCTTCTATATAAGGCGCCGCACGCGATAGCGTGCGGCGCCTTATATTTTTTGCGAAACCCCTTGCGCGATTGCCGGGGGATGCATAGAATCACGCCTCTTTCGCGCCAACGGAAACACGGCGCGGGAGGAAGGGAAGCGGTGCTGTTGGAGTTCGGAAGTCACGAGCCCGACGGCGCAGAAAGATGGCCCCGCAGTCGCAACGATGTAGTTTAGAAAGTTGTTGACGAGCTGCGAAACACGGTTCATAATCTCGCTTCTCTGCTGCTGAAAACGCAGCGCTGCCGGGAAACTTCAGGTTCCCGCGCAGAATGCTCTTTAAAAATTAACAGCCGATAAGTGTGGGCGCTTGATGACAGCGAGCTGATCCTCGGATCAGATAGCAAAAGTATCAAGAGTCTCACACTAAAGTAAGTCAGGTTTATGAAGTGATTCATATTCCTGTCAGCTTTGAGTGAGCGACCGGTTCTTAACTGAACCGAAAACAGTAACAGGTTTGAACTGAAGAGTTTGATCCTGGCTCAGATTGAACGCTGGCGGCATGCCTTACACATGCAAGTCGAACGGCAGCACGGGTGCTTGCACCTGGTGGCGAGTGGCGAACGGGTGAGTAATACATCGGAACATGTCCTGTAGTGGGGGATAGCCCGGCGAAAGCCGGATTAATACCGCATACGATCCACGGATGAAAGCGGGGGACCTTCGGGCCTCGCGCTATAGGGTTGGCCGATGGCTGATTAGCTAGTTGGTGGGGTAAAGGCCTACCAAGGCGACGATCAGTAGCTGGTCTGAGAGGACGACCAGCCACACTGGGACTGAGACACGGCCCAGACTCCTACGGGAGGCAGCAGTGGGGAATTTTGGACAATGGGCGAAAGCCTGATCCAGCAATGCCGCGTGTGTGAAGAAGGCCTTCGGGTTGTAAAGCACTTTTGTCCGGAAAGAAATCCCTGGCTCTAATACAGTCGGGGGATGACGGTACCGGAAGAATAAGCACCGGCTAACTACGTGCCAGCAGCCGCGGTAATACGTAGGGTGCAAGCGTTAATCGGAATTACTGGGCGTAAAGCGTGCGCAGGCGGTTTGCTAAGACCGATGTGAAATCCCCGGGCTCAACCTGGGAACTGCATTGGTGACTGGCAGGCTAGAGTATGGCAGAGGGGGGTAGAATTCCACGTGTAGCAGTGAAATGCGTAGAGATGTGGAGGAATACCGATGGCGAAGGCAGCCCCCTGGGCCAATACTGACGCTCATGCACGAAAGCGTGGGGAGCAAACAGGATTAGATACCCTGGTAGTCCACGCCCTAAACGATGTCAACTAGTTGTTGGGGATTCATTTCCTTAGTAACGTAGCTAACGCGTGAAGTTGACCGCCTGGGGAGTACGGTCGCAAGATTAAAACTCAAAGGAATTGACGGGGACCCGCACAAGCGGTGGATGATGTGGATTAATTCGATGCAACGCGAAAAACCTTACCTACCCTTGACATGGTCGGAATCCTGCCGAGAGGCGGGAGTGCTCGAAAGAGAACCGGCGCACAGGTGCTGCATGGCTGTCGTCAGCTCGTGTCGTGAGATGTTGGGTTAAGTCCCGCAACGAGCGCAACCCTTGTCCTTAGTTGCTACGCAAGAGCACTCTAAGGAGACTGCCGGTGACAAACCGGAGGAAGGTGGGGATGACGTCAAGTCCTCATGGCCCTTATGGGTAGGGCTTCACACGTCATACAATGGTCGGAACAGAGGGTTGCCAACCCGCGAGGGGGAGCTAATCCCAGAAAACCGATCGTAGTCCGGATTGCACTCTGCAACTCGAGTGCATGAAGCTGGAATCGCTAGTAATCGCGGATCAGCATGCCGCGGTGAATACGTTCCCGGGTCTTGTACACACCGCCCGTCACACCATGGGAGTGGGTTTTACCAGAAGTGGCTAGTCTAACCGCAAGGAGGACGGTCACCACGGTAGGATTCATGACTGGGGTGAAGTCGTAACAAGGTAGCCGTATCGGAAGGTGCGGCTGGATCACCTCCTTTCCAGAGCTATCTCGCGAAGTTGAGCGCTCACGCTTATCGGCTGTAAATTTAAAGACAGACTCAGGGGTCTGTAGCTCAGTCGGTTAGAGCACCGTCTTGATAAGGCGGGGGTCGTTGGTTCGAATCCAACCAGACCCACCATTGTCTGACGTGTCGGTGATCGTTAGCGCTTTAGCGCTTACGAGCATCCCATGCCGGCAGGCTGTAGGTACACCTGAGGCATCTGTACTCATGGGGGCATAGCTCAGCTGGGAGAGCACCTGCTTTGCAAGCAGGGGGTCGTCGGTTCGATCCCGTCTGCCTCCACCAATCTTCAATGCGAAGTGCTTGGTTCGAAAGCGAACCGAGGATTTGGCATTGGCGATTGAGCCAGTCAGAGGATATCAACAGATATCGGCTGTCGTTCTTTAACAATCTGGAAGAAGTAAGTAATTTGGATAGTGGAAGCGTCTTTGAGATGGACGTGGAAACTATCCGGGTTGTGATTGTATCGATGTATCTCAAGATGATTCGAACTTCATGTTCGGCTCAATTTGGAATACGGCACAACGCGAGAACTCAACCTGTAGCGGCTGTAGCGTCGAAAGATGAGACAGACTCGTTATAGGGTCAAGCGAACAAGTGCATGTGGTGGATGCCTTGGCGATCACAGGCGATGAAGGACGCGGTAGCCTGCGAAAAGCCCCGGGGAGCTGGCAAACAAGCTTTGATCCGGGGATATCCGAATGGGGAAACCCACTCCTTATGGAGTATCCATGGCTGAATACATAGGCCATGTGAAGCGAACGCGGTGAACTGAAACATCTAAGTAACCGCAGGAAAAGAAATCAACCGAGATTCCCAAAGTAGTGGCGAGCGAAATGGGATGAGCCTTGCACTCTTTATTTGTATTGTTAGCCGAACGCTCTGGAAAGTGCGGCCATAGCAGGTGATAGCCCTGTAGGCGAAAACAGTATGAAAGAACTAGGTGTGCGACAAGTAGGGCGGGACACGTGAAATCCTGTCTGAAGATGGGGGGACCATCCTCCAAGGCTAAATACTCGTGATCGACCGATAGTGAACCAGTACCGTGAGGGAAAGGCGAAAAGAACCCCGGGAGGGGAGTGAAATAGATCCTGAAACCGCATGCATACAAACAGTCGGAGCCTCGCAAGGGGTGACGGCGTACCTTTTGTATAATGGGTCAGCGACTTACGTTCAGTAGCAAGCTTAACCGTATAGGGCAGGCGTAGCGAAAGCGAGTCCGAATAGGGCGTTCAGTTGCTGGGCGTAGACCCGAAACCAGGTGATCTATCCATGGCCAGGATGAAGGTGCGGTAACACGTACTGGAGGTCCGAACCCACTAACGTTGAAAAGTTAGGGGATGAGCTGTGGATAGGGGTGAAAGGCTAAACAAACCTGGAAATAGCTGGTTCTCTCCGAAAACTATTTAGGTAGTGCCTCGTGTCTCACCTTCGGGGGTAGAGCACTGTCATGGTTGGGGGGTCTATTGCAGATTACCCCGCCATAGCAAACTCCGAATACCGAAGAGTGCAATCACGGGAGACAGACATCGGGTGCTAACGTCCGGTGTCAAGAGGGAAACAACCCAGACCGCCAGCTAAGGTCCCCAAATATAGCTAAGTGGGAAACGAAGTGGGAAGGCTAAAACAGTCAGGAGGTTGGCTTAGAAGCAGCCACCCTTTAAAGAAAGCGTAATAGCTCACTGATCGAGTCGTCCTGCGCGGAAGATGTAACGGGGCTAAGCTATATACCGAAGCTGCGGATGCGAGCTTGCTCGCATGGTAGGAGAGCGTTCCGTAAGCCTGCGAAGGTGCGTTGAAAAGCGTGCTGGAGGTATCGGAAGTGCGAATGCTGACATGAGTAGCGATAAAGGGGGTGAAAGGCCCCCTCGCCGTAAGCCCAAGGTTTCCTACGCAACGTTCATCGGCGTAGGGTGAGTCGGCCCCTAAGGCGAGGCAGAAATGCGTAGCTGATGGGAAGCAGGTCAATATTCCTGCACCGTCGTTAGATGCGATGGGGGGACGGATCGCGGAAGGTTGTCCGGGTGTTGGAAGTCCCGGTCGCTGCATTGGAGAAGGCGCTTAGGCAAATCCGGGCGCAGGATTCAAGGGTGTGGCGCGAGCGACTTAGGTCGCGAAGCAATTGGAAGTGGTTCCAAGAAAAGCCTCTAAGCTTCAGTCTAACGATGACCGTACCGCAAACCGACACAGGTGGGCGAGATGAGTATTCTAAGGCGCTTGAGAGAACTCGGGAGAAGGAACTCGGCAAATTGGTACCGTAACTTCGGGATAAGGTACGCCCTTGTAGCTTGACTGGCCTGCGCCAGGAGGGTGAAGGGGTTGCAATAAACTGGTGGCTGCGACTGTTTAATAAAAACACAGCACTCTGCAAACACGAAAGTGGACGTATAGGGTGTGACGCCTGCCCGGTGCCGGAAGATTAAATGATGGGGTGCAAGCTCTTGATTGAAGTCCCGGTAAACGGCGGCCGTAACTATAACGGTCCTAAGGTAGCGAAATTCCTTGTCGGGTAAGTTCCGACCTGCACGAATGGCGTAACGATGGCCACACTGTCTCCTCCCGAGACTCAGCGAAGTTGAAGTGTTTGTGATGATGCAATCTACCCGCGGCTAGACGGAAAGACCCCATGAACCTTTACTGTAGCTTTGCATTGGACTTTGAACCGATCTGTGTAGGATAGGTGGGAGGCTATGAAACCGGAACGCTAGTTTCGGTGGAGCCGTCCTTGAAATACCACCCTGGTTTGTTTGAGGTTCTAACCTTGGCCCGTGATCCGGGTCGGGGACAGTGCATGGTAGGCAGTTTGACTGGGGCGGTCTCCTCCCAAAGCGTAACGGAGGAGTACGAAGGTACGCTAGGTACGGTCGGAAATCGTGCTGATAGTGCAATGGCATAAGCGTGCTTAACTGCGAGACCGACAAGTCGAGCAGGTGCGAAAGCAGGTCATAGTGATCCGGTGGTTCTGTATGGAAGGGCCATCGCTCAACGGATAAAAGGTACTCTGGGGATAACAGGCTGATACCGCCCAAGAGTTCATATCGACGGCGGTGTTTGGCACCTCGATGTCGGCTCATCTCATCCTGGGGCTGTAGCCGGTCCCAAGGGTATGGCTGTTCGCCATTTAAAGAGGTACGTGAGCTGGGTTTAAAACGTCGTGAGACAGTTTGGTCCCTATCTGCCGTGGGCGTTGGATATTTGAAGGGGGCTGCTCCTAGTACGAGAGGACCGGAGTGGACGAACCTCTGGTGTACCGGTTGTCACGCCAGTGGCATCGCCGGGTAGCTATGTTCGGAAGAGATAACCGCTGAAAGCATCTAAGCGGGAAACTCGCCTTAAGATGAGATATCCCTGGAGGCTAGACCTCCTTGAAGGGTCGTTCGAGACCAGGACGTTGATAGGTCGGGTGTGTAAGCGCAGTAATGCGTTCAGCTAACCGATACTAATTGCCCGTAAGGCTTGATCCTATAACAAGTCTGTCTTAACAGGACTTGTTGATTCTCGTGTGCGATACACACAACTCAAAATTACTGCTTCTTCCAAGATTGGTTGCGTTGCGAAGCAACGCAACAACCCTCTTTGCCTGATGACCATAGCGAGTCGGTCCCACCCCTTCCCATCCCGAACAGGACCGTGAAACGACTCTACGCCGATGATAGTGCGGATTCCCGTGTGAAAGTAGGTAATCGTCAGGCTCCCTAAGCCAAGAACCCCCGCCCAAAAAGGCGGGGGTTTTTGCATTGGCGCGGCGGAAATACGCGGTGCAGGCGGAAAGCGTCACCCAGTCTATCGGCGTTAGCACTCCACCGCCGCAATCAATTGCAGTGCCGGGCCATCAATTTAGCGCTCCGCTGTTCTCGAGCACTCCGTGGTTGTGCCCTCCAGAATCTCCCTGCACCTCCACCAACCGTACCATCCGTCTTCGGGATCGATTCCGTCGGTGCTGCACATCCGGCGACGGTGTTGTGATGGCCGGTGATGAGCGATGTTGATCAACGATGATCAATAAACATCGCTTTCTGACGCAAAATCCCCCTTGTCTTGTCGCATCTTCGATGCGCCGCGTCCCGGGCATCACGCAGCGAACGCAGTGCGAAATCGCATAAAAATCTATGCGCATAAAGTTCATTCGCGCGACATGCTCGGCAGAGCAGGGAGTAAGTCCTTCGGAGTAATATCGCCGTTCGTCCCGATCTCACGGTGCTTGGTTGCATCCGCCGGCGGTCGGTGTCCTTTGCACTCCGTCTCCTGCATCGTTCATGACTGACAGCCCCGCTCAAGGT
Source organism: Burkholderia sp. NRF60-BP8 (assembly GCF_001522585.2). Taxonomy (NCBI): domain Bacteria; kingdom Pseudomonadati; phylum Pseudomonadota; class Betaproteobacteria; order Burkholderiales; family Burkholderiaceae; genus Burkholderia; species Burkholderia sp. NRF60-BP8. Next base: position 2,440,105 of record NZ_CP013372.1, on the reverse strand, counting down.
GGTCGGACGACCGACTTCTTGCCCTATCTCGTCGCCGCGACGTTCTTCATGGAGTATCTCGACACGACCGTGATCGCGACCGCGCTGCCGCAAATGGCCAGTTCGTTCGGCGTTGGGCCGAACGCACTGAGCCTCGGGATGACGGCCTACATGTTGGCGCTGGCGGTGTTCATTCCGATCAGCGGCTGGATCGCGGATCGCTATGGCTCGCGGACGGTCTTCGCGAGCGCGATCGTCGTCTTTACCGGCGCGTCGGTGCTGTGCGGGCTATCCGAAGGTGTGATGTCGTTCACGGCTGCCCGGCTGCTACAGGGCGTCGGCGGGGCGATGATGGTGCCGGTCGGGCGAATGATCGTCGTGCGGAGTACCGAGAAGGCGAGGCTGATGCGCGCGATCGCGACGATCACGTGGCCGGGCATCGTCGCGCCCGTCGTCGGGCCGCCGGTCGGCGGCTTCATCACGACCTATGCATCGTGGCGATGGATCTTCCTGTTGAACGTCCCGTTCGGCATCGCTGCGCTCGTTTGTACCTGCCTGATCGTCCGGAACACGCGGGCCGACGAGCAACGGCCGCTCGACTGGGTCGGTTTCGTGCTGGCCGGCGGCGCATTGACCTGCCTGCTGATCGGCACCGAAGCAGCCGGCCAGCAGGATGTCGACTTCACGCGCGCGGGTGTCCTGGTGGGGGCAAGCGTGCTGTTCGGCATCGCCGCATGGCTGCATGCGCGACGCTGCGCGCATCCGCTGCTCGATTTCACGACGCTGAAAGTGCCGACGTTCTCCGTGACGGTGATCACCGGCTCGATCACGCGGATAGCGATCAACGCCGTCCCGTACCTGATGCCGTTGCTGTTCCAGATCGGCTTCGGGCTGTCGCCGTTCCAGTCGGGGCTGTTGTTGCTCGCCAGCGCGCTCGGCAATCTCGGGATGAAGGCAGGCACATCGTGGATCCTCGACCGTTACGGCTTTCGGCGCGTTGCGCTCGTCGACGTGACGATCGTCGGCATCGTCACGATCGCATGCGGCTGGCTGACCGCGTCGACACCGCTGGCGATCACGTTGCTCGTCGTATTCGTCTACGGGCTCACGCGGTCGATGCAGTTCACGACGCTCGCGACGCTGGCTTATGCGGATATCCCGGCTCAGCAGACGAGCGCGGCGAGCACGCTGTGGAGCGCCGCGCAGCAGATGACGATCGGGATGGGGATCGCGTTCGGTGCATTGTCGCTGCGGCTCGCGGCATGGGGGCGCGGCGATGCGGCCGGCATGCACTACGTGCTCGACGATTTCCGCTGGGCGTTCGTCGCGGCGGGCGTGCTCGCGCTGCTGACGTTGCCGGGCTACGCCTGGCTGGCTTTCGATGCCGGCGATCGGCTGCGGGCAAACGCGGCGCGCGGATAGGCCGGACTGCAGATCGTATTGGCGGGGAGGCAGGTGAGGGCGCGTGTTTTTCGGCGTTTACCGGAAGCGCTGATGCGCTGATGCGATGCGGCCGCGCTTGCCAGACAGTCAGCGCAACCGGCCTTCCGTCCCTCGGCCGAGTCGGCCTTCCGGCCGGCCATGCTTGGTCGGTCGTTTTCCGAACGACGGCGTGCGGTGCGGGGACGACCATGAATGCGATGCGCAATGAGCGGCGCGGCAGCAGCGCAGCTGTTTCGATTCCCGCTACTGCGCGTCATGGAAGATGATGCCGACCGTGTGGCGGTGGCCGCTTCGAATCCGGCTGACGCCATGACGCAGGTTGACGCGATAGACGCCACGGGTTCCCTGCACAGGCCGGCCGTGTACCGCGAAGATCACTGCATCACCTTGCGTCAGCGGCACCACTTCCGCACGCGACTGCATGCGGGGTCGCTGTTCCGTCAACACGAACTCCCCGCCACTGAAATCGCGGCCCGGCGCCGACAGCAGGATCGCGACCTGCAGCGGAAACACGTGCTCGCCGTACAGGTCCTGGTGGAGGCAGTTGTAGTCGTCGGCGCCGTATTGCAGGATCAGCGGCGTCGGTCGCATCTGTCCCGCCGCGTGGCAGCGATCGAGGAATGTCGCATGGTCTTTCGGATAACGGACGTCGATGCCGAGCGCCTGGTTCCAGCGATTCGCGACCGGCACGAGATGCGGGTAGATCGTCGCGCGCAGTTCGGCGATGACCGCTGGCAGCGGATACGCGAAATACTTGTACTCGCCGCGGCCAAAGCCGTGCCGCGCCATCACGACACGTGAACGATAGAGCGCATCGCGCGGATAGAGCGACGCGAGTGCATCGCACGCGCTTGCCGACATCAGGCCCGGCACGCACGCGCATCCGTAGCGATCGAGCTCGGCCTCGATGCTCGGCCAGTCGAGGGTGCCGACACGTTGTGCGATGTCCAGCGGTTCGACGGCAGGTTGCAGATCGGCAATGTTCACGGGCATACCTTGAGGTATCGGCAGTGTGGCGCCGTGCGATCGCGCACGGTCGAATTCACGGAAGTTGACGAACCCAGTCTAGCGGCGTCCGTGTGCCGGTACGCTCCAGATCTTGCGCTTTAATTCGGACGGGAAAACGTTGTAGGCGCGGCATCGACACACTAAATGCGGCGACGTGACGAAGCGGAGAGGCGGAGAGGCGGAGAGGCGGAGAGACGGAGAGGCGGAGAGACGGAGAGACGGAGAGACGGAGAGACGGAGAGACCCTGCCTGCCGCGGCGGATGGCCGGCTATCGCCCGCCACCCGCCGTGTCGCCGATCAAGCCAGCGACCTGAACAACCAGTAAAGCCCTGCCGCCAGCGCGATCGACGCCGGCAGCGTCAGCACCCACGCGAGGACGAGGCTGCGCACCGTGCTCCATTGCAGCCCGGAGCCGTTCGCCGCCATCGTGCCCGCGACGCCCGACGACAGCACGTGTGTCGTCGACACGGGCAGCCCGTACATGTCGGCGGCGCCGATCGTCAGCATCGCGACGAGTTCGGCCGATGCACCCTGTCCGTACGTCAAATGCTGCTTGCCGATTTTTTCGCCGACGGTCACGACGATCCGCTTCCAGCCGACCATCGTGCCGAGACCCAGCGCGATCGCGACGGCAACCTTCACCCACGTCGGAATGAACTTGGTCGCGTGGTCGAGCTGCTTGCGATAGTTGTCGATCGCGAGCTTGTCGTCGGTGGCGAATGCAGGCTGGCCCGACTTCTCGATCAGGCGAATGGCTTCGGATACCAGATACATCGTGTTGCGCACGTTGTCGACGTCGCGCTGCGGCACGGCCGCCATCGAGCCCGACGCGCCGACGGCGGTCGCGAGCGATGTGGACAACTGCGCCACGGCCGGCAGCACGGCGGGCGTCAGTTCACGATGCTGAACGTAGTGTTCGACATCGGCGCGCGGATTCGAGGAAGGCGCGACGCCGTTCGTGTATTTTCCGAACGTCGCGGCCGCCTGGTTCGCGACCGCCACGAAGGTCTGCGATTCGGCGGGCGTGACGGCCTTGTTCAGCGCATACGCGGTCGGCACCGTGCCGATCAGGATCAGCATGATCAGGCCCATCCCTTTCTGTCCGTCGTTCGACCCGTGTGCGAACGACACGCCGGTGCAGGTGAGGATCAGCAGGCAGCGAATCCAGAACGGCGGCGGCTGGTCCTTCGGCGGCTCCTTGTACAGCTCGGGAATCCGCACGACGGCCTTCAGCACGAGCAGCAACAGCGACGCACACAGGAAACCGACGATGGGCGAGAGCAGCAGCGACTTGCCGACGCCGAGCGCCTGGCCCCAGTCGACGCCGCTCGTGCCGGACGGCCCGTGCATCAACTGGTTCATCAGCCCGACACCGATGATCGACCCGATCAGCGTATGCGAGCTCGACGACGGCAACCCGAAATACCAGGTCGCGAGGTTCCAGACGATCGCGGCGATCAGCAGCGCGAACACCATCGCGAAGCCCGAGCCGCTGCCGACCTGCAGGATCAGCTCGACCGGCAGCAACTGCAGGATGCCGAACGCGACGGCTCCGCTCGAGACCATCACGCCGAGGAAGTTCCACATGCCCGACCAGATCACCGCGACGTTCGGCGTGAGCGAGTGCGTATAGATCACGGTCGCGACCGCATTCGCGGTGTCGTGGAAGCCGTTGACGAACTCGAAGCCGAGGGCGATCAGCAGTGCTGCGCCGAGCAGCAGGTACGGGAACATCGACCCTTCGCGGACCGGCGACAAATCGTCGACCAGGTGCGTGGCGATATAGGCGGCGCCAAGCACGAGCACCAACAGGAAGACGGTATAGCCGATCTGCCGGGTGCGCGCGACGGAGGCCGAATTGTTCGGGGCGGACGAAGCAGGTTGATTCATGACGACATCTCGTAAGGGAGCCTCGTCCGATCCTAGCTGCGGCTAGCAGTCAGTTTGATGACAGTCGGGATGCCGAACGGAGTGTCTTACGGGATGTAAGGCGAGCGGCGGCATGCGAAGCGTCGGGGGCGCATCGTCCGCTCACATAGTGAACACGACAGCGGCTTACGCGCCGGTGTCGCGCGAGTCATCGTCCGTCGCGGCCAGGGTCCAGCCGGCCGGCGACGCGACGAACGTCGTGCACGACAGCGGCGCGACGTGGAGGCGTATGGCTGCCCCGGTACCCATCCGCAGCACATGCGCGATGGCCGCGCGGACGATCGGCGCATGCGTGATCGCGACGACGTCGCGATCGGGCGGCAGTGCGCTCAACCATGTGCCGACCCGACGCGCGGCACCGTCGAACGATTCGCCGCGATGCGGCGACGCGGACGGTGTGCCGATCCACGCCGCCAGTTCGTCGGGCAGGTCGCGCGCGAGATCGTGCAGCCGCTTGCCGCGCCAATTGCCGTAATCGATGTCGCGCAGCGCATCGTCGATATCGGCGTGCAGTCCGAGTGCATCAACGGTCTGCCTCGCGCAGCGCGCCGGGCTGCACAGCACGAGCGAGCCGGCACCGACCGTCCAGCGGCCGCGCAGCGCAGTGGCTTCGGCCAGCCCGTGCGCGTCGAGCGGATCGTCGTCGGGAAACGTGCCGGTGCGCATTGCGCGGGTCGATGCGTGTGCGATCAGGCGCAGCGAGGCATGCATGTTCATGTCGGTTGTCGGGCGATCGGGAGCGGTGCGCACTTGCCGTGTGTCATCGCTTCAATACGCGAACGTTCGCGCGTACAATTCGCCCGATACGAAGCGCGGAAGCCGGTGCAATTCCGGCGCGGTCGCGCCACTGTAACCGGGGAATCGACGATCCCGGAAGTCAGACCTGCCTTCGTACCCATCCATCATTTGTCGGGGCGCGATTCCCCTGAGGTGCATCCATGAGCGAAGCAGTGCTGAAGCCGGCGGTCGTGCCGGCGCCCATTCCCGTCCGTGAACTGTTGCCGTGGGCCGTGTTCGTCGGCCTGATCCTGCTGCTCGCACTCTATTTCGTCGGCGCGGAACAGGGCGCGACGTCGCTCGTGCCGGGCATGTACGTCCACGAATTCGTCCACGACGGCCGCCATCTGCTCGGCTTTCCCTGCCACTGACGCGGAGTAACAAGATGGTCGGAAAGCTGCTCATGCGCGGGATGCTCGCAGGCATCGCCGCGGGGCTTCTCACGTTCGGGTTCGCGAAAATGGTCGGCGAACCGCAAGTCGATCAGGCGATCTCCTTAGAGGAAAAAACCGCCGCCGCCCAGGGCGAGGCGCCGGAACCCGAGCTGGTCAGTCGCCACACGCAGGCCGGCCTCGGGTTGCTGACGGGTGTCGTGACCTACGGCGCGGCATTTGGCGGGCTGTTCTCGCTGGTCTTCGCGTATGCATACGGACGAGGCAGTCGCCTGCCGGCACGGCCGCTGGCCGCGTGGCTCGCGCTGGCGGCGTTCGTCGCGCTCGTGATCGTGCCGAACCTCAAGTACCCGGCCAACCCGCCGTCGGTCGGCGACCCCGACACGATCGGCTATCGCACCGGCCTGTTCTTCCTGATGATCGCGATCTCGGTCGCGACGATGGTGTTCTCGGTCGGCGTGCGTCGCCATCTGCTGGCGAAGCTTGGCCAATGGAACGCGTCGATCGTCGCGGGGCTCGTGTTCGTCGCGATCATCGCGGCCGTGCAGATCGGGCTGCCGTCGGTCAGCGAACTGCCGGCCGATTTCCCGGCGGCCTTGCTGTGGAAATTCCGCGTGGCGGCCATCGGCATGCAGGTGATCATGTGGACGACGATCGGCCTGCTGTTCGGCGCGTGGGTCGAGCGCGGCGAACGCGCGGGCATGCGCGCCGCCTGACGCGCGAGGCAACCGGACGCGCCTAGCGCAGCATGCGCGGCGCGCTCCATGTCGATTCGCGCGCCAGCGCGACGAACGCGGCCAGATAGTCGATCGACGCGTCCGCTTCGCGGATGCCGAGGAAGATCTGCTTCGCGATGCCCTGCTTGCCGAGCTTGACCGGCACGACCGGCATCCGGTCCGCGTACTCGTCGGCGAGCCATCGCGGCAGCGCGGCCACGCCGCGCCCGCTCGCGACCATCTGCAACATGATGTCGGTGGTCTCGATCGACTTGTGTCGCCTCGGCACGATGCCGGCCGGCGTCAGAAACTGGTTGTAGATGTCGAGCCGGTCGGTTTCGACCGGGTACGTGATCAGGATCTCGTCGGTCAGTTGCTCGGGGCTCACGTAGTCGACATGCGCGAACCGGTGCGAATCCGCGACCACCAGCACCTGTTCGTAGTCGAACACGGGATCGAAGCGCAGCCCCGGCTTGTTCAGCGGATCGGGCGTCACGAGCACGTCGATGTCGTAACCGAACAGCGCGCCGATGCCGCCGAACTGGAAGCGCTGCTTCACGTCCACGTCGACGTCGGGCCAGCACGACAGGTACGGCGAGACGACCTTCAGCAGCCACTGGTAGCACGGGTGGCACTCCATCCCGATGCGCAGCGTGCCGCGCTCGCCTTTCGCGTACTGCTTCATCCGTTCCTCGGCGAGCTCGAACTGCGGCAGCAGCCGGTTTGCCAGCTTCAGCAGATACTGCCCGCCCTGCGTGAGCCGCAGGCCGCGGCCTTCCCGGTCCCAGATCGGCGTGCCGAGCTGCTGCTCGATTTTCCTGACCGTATGGCTGAGCGCCGATTGCGTGAGGTGCAGCGCATTGGCCGCCGCGGTCAGCGAGCCCTGGCGCTCGACTTCACGAATGACGACGAGATGGAATCGTTCCAGCATGGATCGCGCTCATGCAGCAAATGCATGAAGAATATTAATGGATGAATGAAATAATGCCATTTTATTTCATGGTTTGAAATCCCTATGATGGCTGCCGGATCTTCACCTTTTCTCTGGACGGCAGCTTCATGGTCACGACACACAACCTCGGTTTTCCGCGCATCGGCGCGAAGCGCGAACTCAAGTTCGGTCTCGAACGCTACTGGAACGGCGAATCGTCGCGCGACGAACTGACGGCGCTCGGCGCCGAGCTGCGCCGGCGTCACTGGCACGACCAGCGCGATCTCGACCTCGCGCCGATCGGCGACTTCGCGTTCTACGACCACGTGCTCGACATGAGCTTCACGCTCGGCAACTTGCCGAAACGCGTGCAGGATTTCCACGGCGATGCGCTCGACAACTATTTCCGCGTCGCGCGCGGCCGTTCGACGCAGTCGGCGCAGGAGCACGCCGCGTGCTGCGGCGGTGTCGCGGCCGGCGAAATGACGAAGTGGTTCGACACGAACTACCACTACATCGTGCCGGAGTTCCATGCGGACACGAACTTCTCGCTCGATCCGTCGCGTCTGCTGCAGCAACTGGCCGAAGCGAGCGCGCAGGGCGTGCACGCGAAGCCGGTGATTCTCGGCCCGGTCACGTACCTGTGGCTCGGCAAGGCGAAGGACGATTCCGATCGTCTCGCGCTATTGCCGAAGCTGCTGCCGGTGTACGGTGCGCTGATCGACACGCTGACCGCGCAGGGCGTCGAATGGGTGCAGATCGACGAGCCGATTCTCGTCACCGAGCTCGATGCCGAATGGCGCCGCGCGTTCCGTACCGCATACGCGGCGCTGGAAACTCGCCGCATCAAGCTGCTGCTCGCCACGTACTTCGGGCAGCTTCAGGACAACCTGACGCTCGCGGCGTCGCTGCCGGTCGACGGCTTGCATATCGACGCGATCAACGCACGCGACGAAGTCGACGCGCTGGTGCGTGAACTGCCGGCCGATCGCGTGCTGTCGGTCGGTGCGATCAACGGCCGCAACATCTGGAAGACGGATCTGAACGCGACGCTCGACTGGCTCGAGCCGCTCGCGAAGCAACTGGGCGACCGGCTGTGGCTCGCGCCGTCGTGCTCGCTGCTGCACGTACCGGTCGATCTCGCGAGCGAGGAGAAGCTCGACGCGGAAATCCGCTCGTGGCTCGCGTTCGCGCTGCAGAAGCTCGACGAGCTGAAGGTGCTCGCGACCGCGCTGAACGAAGGTCGCGACAAGGTGGCCGCCGCGCTCGCCGCGAATGCCGCCGCGATCGATTCGCGCCGCCGCTCGCCGCGCGTGAACAACCCGGCGGTGAAGGCCGCGATCGCCCGCATCGACGCGCAGCTCGGCAACCGCGCGAGCCCCTATCCGCAGCGTGCGTCGAAGCAGTCGGCGCGCCTGAACCTGCCGGCGTTCCCGACGACGACGATCGGCTCGTTTCCGCAGACCGCCGACATTCGCCAGGCGCGCAGCCGGTTCAAGGCCGGCGCGCTGGACGAAGCCGGCTATCGCGCGGCGATGCGGGCCGAGATCGAGCGCAGTGTCCGCGAACAGGAATCGCTCGAACTCGACGTGCTCGTGCATGGCGAAGCCGAGCGCAACGACATGGTCGAATACTTCGGCGAACAACTCGACGGCTACACGTTCAGCCAGTTCGGCTGGGTGCAGTCGTACGGTTCGCGCTGCGTGAAGCCGCCGATCCTGTTCGGCGACATCAGCCGCCCGAAGGCGATGACGGTCGAATGGATCGCCTATGCGCAGTCGCTGACGGACAAGCCGATGAAGGGCATGCTCACCGGCCCCGTGACGATCCTGAACTGGTCGTTCGTGCGCGACGACCAGCCGCGCTCGGTATCGTGCTACCAGCTCGCGCTGGCGATCCGCGATGAAGTGCTCGATCTCGAGAAGGCCGGCGTGCGCGTGATCCAGATCGACGAAGCGGCGCTGCGCGAAGGGCTGCCGCTGCGCCGCGCGCAATGGAGCGAATACCTGCAGTGGGCGGTCGAGTCGTTCCGCATCGCCGCGAACGGCGTGCAGGACGATACGCAGATCCACACGCACATGTGCTATTCGGAGTTCAACGACATCATCGCGTCGATCGCCGACATGGACGCGGACGTGATCACGATCGAGACGTCGCGCTCGGACATGGAGCTGCTCGATGCGTTCGACGACTTCAAGTACCCGAACGAAATCGGGCCGGGCGTGTACGATATCCATTCGCCGAACATCCCGACGCAGGATCACATCGTCGGGCTGATGAGGAAGGCGGCCGAGCGGATTCCGGCGGAACGCCTGTGGGTGAACCCGGATTGCGGGCTGAAGACGCGCCAATGGTCGGAAGTGATTCCGGCGCTGACGAACATGGTCGCCGCCGCGAAGACGCTGCGCGACCAGATGCGTTAACCACGCAGCGAGCGCTGGGCGGCGCCGTCGCGATCGACGGTCGGAAGGCAAAAAATCGGCCCGCGGAAGAAGCGGGCCGATTTTCGTCATGCATGCAGTTGCGCACTGCGTCGCGCTACGCGGCGTGCGTGCCGCGCGGCAGCGCGTTGGTCGTCTTGCCGGGCGCACCCGCATCGTCGATGCCGACGCGGCGTGCGATCAGCCACACGCACAGCGACGACAGTGCGGCGGCGCTCGTGTACTGGATCGCGAGCGGCCACCATTGCGGGGCCGCGTTCTGCGCGATCAGCGTCGCGACGAGCGGCGTGAGGCCGCCGGCGAGCGCGCCGCACACCTGATAGGCGATCGAGATCGCCGTATAGCGGATCCGCGCGACGAAGATGCCGCTGACGAAGCCCGCCACCACCGAGTAGTAGCCCGATTCCGCGAGCGTCGCGAGGCCGACGCCGACCGTGATCGACACCGGCGTGCCCAGGTGCACGAGCGGCAGCATCACGAACGGGACGATCATCGCCCAGGCGCCGGCGATCAGCAGCACGCGCGTGGTGCCGAAGCGCTGCGCGAGGAACGCGGCCGCAAGCTGTACGACGAACTGCAGCACCGCGACGATCGTCATGCAATGCAGCACCATCGACCGGTCGAGCGACAGGAACTGCGTCGCATAGCTGATCATGAAGATGTTGCTGAAATACACGCCGGCGATCCCGTACACGTTCGCGCCGATCGCGAGCAGCAGCAGCGGCCAGTACTTGAGCGCTTCGCGCAGCGGTTTTTGCGCGATGTTGCCGCTCTGCTTCACTTCCTCGAACTCGGGCGACTCCGACACGCTCGCACGGATCACGAAGCCGACGATCAGGAGCACCGAGCTCGCGAGGAACGGCACGCGCCAGCCCCAGCTCATCATGTCGTCCTTCGACAGCGTGCTGATCGCGCCGAACGCGAGCATCGACAGGATCAGGCCGCTCGCGCTGCCGAGCTGCGCGAACGACGCGAAGAACGTACGCTTGCCTTCGGGCGCATGCTCGCCGGCCAGCAGCACCGCGCCGCCCCATTCGCCGCCGACCGCGATGCCTTGCAGCACGCGCATCAGCACGAGCAGGATCGGGGCGATCACGCCGGCTTGCGCATGGGTCGGCAGCAGGCCGATCGCGACCGTCGACACGGCCATCAGCATCAGCGTCGCGAGCAGCGAACGCTTGCGGCCGAAGCGGTCGCCGAGGTAGCCGAACATCACGCCGCCAAGTGGCCGCGCGAAGAAGCCGACCGCGAACGAGCCGAACGACGCGAGCAGGCTGATGAAGCGGTTTTCGCCGGGAAAGAACAGCGGCCCGAACACGATGGCGGCGGCGGTCGCGTAACTATAGAAGTCGTACCACTCGATCGTGGTGCCGACGAACGAAGCGAGCGCCGCCCGCTTCGGTTGCTTGACGGAAGTCCCCATCTTGATGTGTGCTCCTCTGGAATCTTCTGATTTGGAATGGTGGCGGCGCGGGAATCAGTCGCGGTACGCGACGCCCGGCAGCACGCACAGCAACTCGTACGCGAGATTCGCGCCGAGCAGGGCCGTGGTGCCGAACGGGTCGTACGGCGGCGCGACTTCGACGAGATCGCACCCGACGATGTTCAGCCCCTTCGCGCCGCGGATGATCTCGAGCGCCTGCGGCACCGTGAGGCCCGCGATTTCCGGCGTACCGGTGCCCGGCGCGTAGGCCGGATCGATGCCGTCGATGTCGAAGCTGATGTAGACGGGCGTATCGCCGATGCGCGCGCGCACTTCCTCCATCAGCGGCGCGAGCGACTTGTTCCAGCATTCCTCGGCCTGGACGACGCGGAAGCCCTGCTCGCGGCACCAGTCGAAATCCTCTGCCGCGTAGCCGGTGCCGCGCAGGCCGATCTGCGTGACCTTGTCGCCGTGCAGCAGGCCTTCCTCGACCGCACGACGGAACGGCGTGCCGTGCGCGATCTTTTCGCCCATCATCGTGTCGTTCACGTCGGCGTGTGCATCGACGTGGATCAATGCAACCTTGCCGTGCTTGCGGTGGATCGCGCGCAGGATCGGCAGCGCGATCGTATGGTCGCCGCCGAGCGTGATCGGCTTGCAGTCGTGCTCGAGAATCGCGTCGTACGCGGCCTCGATGCGGGCGATCGAATCGTGCAGGTTGTACGGATTGATCGCGACGTCGCCGATGTCGGCGATCTGCAGCGAATCGAAGGGGGCGGCGCGCGTGGCCATGTTGTACGGGCGCAGCAGCACGGATTCGGTGCGGATCTGGCGCGGGCCGAAGCGCGCGCCCGTGCGGTTGGACGTGCCGAGATCGAACGGCACGCCGACGAAACACGCGTCGAGGCCTTCGGCGCTCGCCACGTGCGGCAGGCGCATCATCGTCGCGATGCCGCCGCAGCGCGGCATTTCATTGCCGCCGAGCGGCTGGAAATGGGTGTGGTCGTTCATGGGGTGTCTCTTTCGGGGTGGGGTTGCCGTATCATGCGACGCGGTCTGGCGCACAGTTTTACGCGCTCCGTCGGGAAAGAAGAATGCGAAGATATCGACGTAAACATCGATCGTCGTCGATGTATGGAAGGGGATGAACGTGCTGGGGAATCTGTCGACCCTCGATCTGCGGTTGATCCGCGTGTTTCTCGCGGTCACGGACGCGGGCGGCGTGTCGGCCGCGCAGGCCGTGCTGAACGTCGGCCAGTCGACGATCAGCGCGCAGTTGTCGTCGCTGGAGACGCGGCTCGGCTATCGGCTCTGCGAACGCGGCCGCAGCGGCTTCCGGCTCACGCCGAAGGGCGAGCGGTTCCATGCGATGAGCCGCAAGCTGCTGGCGGCGCTCGACGAATTCGGGATCGCCGCACGGCATATGGACCGCCAGTTGGTCGGCACGCTGAACATCGGCCTGATCGGCCATACGCCGGTGAGCCAGAATGCGCGGATCGCCGAGGCGATCGCCGCGTTCCGTACCCGCGACGAGGCCGTGCGCTTTTCGATTTCGGTGCGCGCGCCCGGCGATCTCGAGGAGAAGCTGCTGAGCGACGAGATCCAGATCGCGGTCGGCTACTTCTGGCATCGCGTGCCGTCGCTTCATTACACGCCGCTGTTCGTCGAGCGTCAGGTCGCGTATTGCGGCCGCGGCCATCCGCTGTTCGACGGCGCGGGCACGCTGACGCCGGCCGACGTCGCCGGCTTCGAATGGGCGTGGCGCTCGTATCCGCTGCCCGAGGCGCAACTGTCGACGACGCCCGATCGCGTGACCGCGACCGCCGACAACATGGAGGCCGTCGCGCTGCTGATCCTGTCCGGCCACCATCTGGGTTACCTGCCGCAGCATTTCGCGGCGCCTTACGTCGCGCAGGGGCTGCTCGCACCGCTCAATCCGGAGCAACTGCGCTACGACGTGACGTTCCACATGGTCGTCGCGCGCAACGGCCGCGGGAATCCGCTCGTGGAGGCGTTTCTCGAGGATCTCGAGCGCGCGCACCAGTCATCCGACTTCGCATGACGGCGGTGCCGCCAACAGTGTGAACGAGCGTTACACCGGGGCAGGCCGCCGCTCCGGCGCGCGTCAGGGCACCGGCAACCCCGCGTCGTGCTTCACCTCGCGCAGCGACAGCGCCGACTCGATCGACGTCACGCCCGGCAGCATCCGCAGCGAATCGCGCAGGAACGTGCCGTAGTCGTCGAGGTCGCGCGCGACCACCTGCAGCAGGTAGTCGGCCGTGCCCGCGACGTTGTGGCAGGCCAGGATCCGCTCGATGCCGAGCACTTCCCGTTCGAACCGGTCGGCGACCTTGCGGTCGTGCGTCGCGAACCGCACGAGCACGAACGCGACCACGCCGAAGCCGAGCGCCTGGCGCGATAGCTGCGCGCGGTAGCGTTCGATGTAGCCGTCGGTTTCGAGGCGTTTCAGGCGACGAGCGCAAGGCGTCTCGGACAGCCCGACGGATTCGGCGAGCCGCGCGATCGGCAGGCGGCCGTCGCGTTGCACCGCAGCGAGGATCGCGCGGTCGGTTTTGTCGAGGTCGATCATATTGGCGGAATCCTTGTTTCGATCCATGGATTGTGGCGGATTCCCCTACCGATCGCCACTTCGTCGCCAAAAATGGCCAGTAATCCCTCGTCCTTCAACGGCAACATATCGTCATTGGAGGACGGGGCAGACCATGATTTCCACGCATTTGCTGTTGATTTATCTTGCCGCGCTGGCGGCCATTTATGCGGTGCCGGGGCCCGACATGGCGCTCGTGCTGCAGACCAGCATCGGCCGCGGCGTGCGGCCGGGGATGGCGGCGGCGGCCGGCCTGTCGCTCGCGCGCACGGCGCACGTGACGCTGTCGGCGTGCGGCGTCGCGGCGCTGATCCGCAGCGCGCCGTGGCTGTACGAGGTGATCCGCTACGGCGGCGCGCTCTATCTCGCGTATGTCGCGATCCAGGTGTTCCGCTCGCCGGTGTTCGCGCTCGGCGACGGCGATGCGGCGGCGGGCGAACTGCGGCAGTCGTTCGTGAAGGGGCTGCTGACCAACCTGCTGAATCCGAAGGCGCTGCTGTTCTGCTCGGTGCTGCTGCCGCAGTTCGTGCGGCCCGAGACCGGGCCGGTCGTCTGGCAGATGTTCGAGCTCGGCGCGTTGCTGGTGGCGGCCGGCGTGTGCTTCGACCTCGCATGCGTGTTCGGCGCGTCGCGCATCGCGGCATGGATGCGCGCGCATCCGCTGGCGCAGACGGTGCAGCGCTGGACCTTTTCCGCGGCGTTGATCGGTTTCGCACTGCGGCTGTCGATGGACTGAGCGTGGCCTTCGCTGCATGGCCGCCGCGCAGGTCGACCGACGTGGCGGCGGCCATGCGACGATCGACGCCGGCCGCGCGCGATGCCGGCCCGCGCTCGTGCGCGTTGCCGCAGAAGGGCGTGCGCGCAAATCGTCTGACTGTTCTAAACTTCCTCTAGCTTCGCGCGATCGCGAACGCGCCGTCGCCCACGCGCCGTCGCCCACGCGCCGTCGCCCACGCGCCGTCGCCCACGCGCCGTCGCAAACGCGCCGTCGCAAACGCGCCGTCGCAAACCGACTGACCGAACGGAACCGTCTTCCGCAGGCTATGTCCGATTTCCTGGCTGTTCCGTGCAACGCGGTACCAAGGAGGGTCTGAACATGGCAAGGCATCTTCAAGCCGACCGTGAACCCCGGATCGTCGCCGAGTCCAAGTGTCTCGGCCAGTGCGATCCGGCAGAACGCATCCACGTCACGATCATGTTGCGGCGGCAGGAAGAAGGGCAACTCGATGCATTGGTTCACCAGCTCGCCACCGGCGACGCGCACGCAAAACCGCTGTCGCGCGATGCATTCGCGCAGCGTTTCTCCGCCAATCCCGACGATATCCGCAAGACCGAGGAATTCGCGCATCGTCATCAACTGACGGTCGATCGCGTCGACCCGGTTGAAAGCGTCGTCGTGCTGTCCGGCACGATCCGGCAGTTCGAAACCGCGTTCAGCGTGAAGCTCGAGCGCTTCGAGCATCGGGCGATCGGTCAGTATCGCGGCCGGTCGGGCCCGATCGCGCTGCCCGACGAGCTCGGCGATGCGGTGACGGCCGTGCTCGGCCTCGACAGCCGTCCTCAGGCGCGGCCGCACTTTCGGATCCGCCCGCCGTTCAGGCCGGCGCGCGGCGCGGCGGCCGTCACGTTCACGCCGATCCAGCTTGCGTCGCTGTACGACTTCCCGGCCGGCGACGGCGCCGGACAATGCATCGCGATCGTCGAGCTCGGCGGCGGCTATCGCGCGGCCGACATCCAGCAGTATTTCCGCGGGCTCGGGATCGCGACGCCGCCGACGCTCGTCGACGTGAACGTCGGCACCGGCCGCAACGCGCCGACCGGCGAGCCGAACGGCCCGGACGGCGAAGTCGCGCTCGACATCGAAATCGCCGGCGCGATCGCACCGGCCGCGAAGCTCGCGGTGTACTTCGCGCCGAACAGCGACGCGGGCTTCATCCAGGCCGTCAACGCGGCCGTCACCGACAAGACCAACCGGCCTTCCGTGATCTCGATCAGTTGGGGCGGCCCGGAAGCGATCTGGCAGGCGCAGTCGGCACACGCGTTCAACCGCGTGCTGCAGGCGGCCGCCGCGCAGGGGATCACCGTCTGTGCGGCGTCGGGCGACAGCGGCTCGGGCGACGGGCTGCAGGATGGCGCCGATCACGTCGATTTCCCCGCGTCGAGCCCGTACGTGCTCGGCTGCGGCGGCACGCAGCTCGACGCGCTGCCCGGGCAGGGCATTCGCAGCGAAGTCGCGTGGAACGACGAGGCGTCCGGCGGCGGTGCGGGCGGCGGCGGCGTCAGTTCGCTGTTCGACCTGCCGGCATGGCAGCAGGGGCTCTCGGTTGCGCACGCCGACGGCAGCAGCACGCCGCTTGCCAAGCGCGGCGTGCCGGACGTGGCCGGCGACGCGTCGCCGCAGACGGGCTACGAGGTGTCGATCGCCGGCACCCCGGCGGTGATGGGCGGCACGAGCGCGGTCGCGCCGTTGTGGGCCGCGCTGATCGCACGAATCAACGCGGCGGCCGGCACGTCCGCCGGCTGGATCAATCCGACCCTGTACAAGAACCCGGGCGCGCTGCGCGACATCACGAAAGGATCGAACGGCACGTATGCGGCCGCGTCGGGCTGGGACGCGTGCACGGGCCTCGGCAGCCCGAACGGCGCGCAGCTCGCCGCGATCCTCGCGCGCAAGCCGTCGAGCTGACGCGCCGGCGCAGGTCTTTCGGTTCGACGCGGGTGGTCTGCCCGCGTCTTTTTTCACCTCCAGGAGCAGCACGATGGGCATCGATTCCGCATCTTCCGGCGGCGTGTATCCGCTGCATCACGGCGACCACAATTCGCATGGCGTGCCGCCGACCATCAACCCGGTCGCGCTGAGCCACGGCCGCGACCAGCCGTTCTTCGATCCGGTCGCATACGGCAACGGCCCGGACGACTCGGTGACCGACACGACCGAGGCGGCCGCGATCACGCACCACACGATCCTGATCGACGGCAAGCGCATCGCGTACACGGCGACGGTCGGCCATCTCGTGACGGTCGATCCGAGCAGTTCGCAGCCGGCCGCGAAGATCTTCTACGTCGCGTTCACGGCCGACGGCGCGAAGGAAGAAACGCGGCCCGTGACGTTCTTCTATAACGGCGGGCCCGGTTCGTCGTCGGTGTTCGTGTTGCTCGGCTCGTTCGCGCCGAAGCGCATCAAGACGTCGATGCCGGGTTTCACGCCGCCCGCGCCGTACCAGATCGAAGACAACCCGGACAGCATGATCGACCATAGTGACCTGGTGTTCATCAACCCGGTCGGCACCGGCTATTCGGCGGCCGTCGCGCCGCACAAGAATCGCGATTTCTGGGGCGTCGACCAGGATGCGGATTCGCTGAAGCAGTTCATCAAGCGCTACCTGACGAAGAACAACCGCTGGAACTCGCCGAAATACCTGTTCGGCGAATCGTACGGCACCGCGCGCAGCTGCGTGCTCGCGTACAAGCTGCACGAGGATGGCGTCGACCTGAACGGCGTCACGCTGCAATCGTCGATCCTCGATTACCGGCAGGCCGGCAACCCGGTCGGCGCGCTGCCGACCGCCGCGGCCGACGCGTGGTATCACAAGAAACTCGGCATCACGCCGCCGCCGAGCGATCTCGGCGCGTTCGTCGAGGAAGTCGCGCAGTTCGCGCGCACCGACTACCTGGCCGCGCTGCGCGCGGCGCCGCACGCGAACCCGGCCACCGTGCAGAAGCTGTCGCAATACACGGGCATCGATACGGCGACGCTGCAATCGTGGGGCCTCGATATCGCGGGCTACGACACGCGCGGCAACTCGCTGTTCCTGACGACGCTGCTGCATGCGCAGGGGCTCGCGCTCGGTTCGTACGACGGCCGCGTGACCGGGATCTCGTCGGGCATCGCCGGCAAGATCGACCCGAATTCGGGCGGCAACGATCCGACGATGACGGCCGTGACGGGCGTCTATACGGCGATGTGGAACAGTTACCTGAACGAGCAGTTGAAGTTCACGTCGAATTCCGCGTTCACGGATCTGAACGACCAGGCGTTCCGGAACTGGGACTTCAGCCACGTCGACCCGACCGGCGCACAGCAGGGCATCGACGCGAAGGGGAACGTGATCCTCTACACGGCCGGCGACCTCGCCGCGGTGATGGCGCTGAACGTCGACCTGAAGGTGCTGTCGGCGAATGGCCTCTACGACTTCGTCACGCCGTTCTACCAGACCGTGATCGATCTGCAGCAGATGCCGCTGGAGGACCAGAAGGTGCGGCAGAACCTGTCCGCGCGGTTCTATCCGTCGGGGCACATGGTGTATCTCGACGGCGGCTCGCGTACCGCGCTCAAACGCGATCTCGCGACGATGTACGACGCGACGGTCAGCGATACGGGCGCGCGGATGCGGATTCGTGCGCTGCAGGCGAAGAAGACGGGCGGCAACGCGTAGCGCTGCCGGTCGCGCCCGTGCCGCGCGGAACCGTTCGGGTTTGCGCGGCGCAGTGGCGCCGCGCCGTCGATCAGCCGCAGTGGCCGGGTTGCGCGGTCGGCCAGTCGAACATCGTGTACGGCAGTGCGCGCTTGTGGCGCGAGCCGTCGTAGAAGCGCAGCACCGTTTCGTAGACGCGGTCGGCGACCGGCTTGCCTTCGAGGAAATCGTCGATCTCGTCGTAGGTCACGCCATACGCGTGCTCGTCGGGGCGCAGCGGGCGCAGCTCCTCGAGGTCGGCCGTCGGCACCTTCATCACGATCAGCTCGTCGCCGCCGAGCGCGCGCGCCACCCCGCGCACGCGACGCTTGCTCAGGCCCGCGAGCGGCAGGATGTCCGCGCCGCCGTCGCCGAACTTCGTGAAGAAACCCATCAGCGATTCGGCCGCGTGGTCGGTGCCGATCACGATGCCGCGCCGCGCGCCGGCCACCGCGTACTGCGCGATCATGCGCTCGCGCGCCTTGATGTTGCCGTGCACGAAATCCTGCTGCGCGGGGGTTTCGAACGCGTGGCCGGACGCGACCAGCGAACGGAGCATCGCATCGGCGGCCGGCTTCACGTCGACCGTCAATACCTCGTCCGCGCGCACGAACGCGAGCGCACGCTGCGCGTCCTCTTCGTCGTTTTGCACGCCGTTCGGCAAGCGCATCGCGATGAAGCGCGCATCGTAGCCTTCGGCGCGCAGGCGCTCGACCGACAGTTGCGCAAGCCGGCCGGCCGTCGACGAATCCACGCCGCCGCTGATGCCGAGCACGTAGGTCCGCAGGCCGGTCGAACGAAGGTACTGCGCGAGGAAATCGACGCGGCGAGCGATTTCGGCTTCGGCGTCGAAGTGCGGGGCGACGTTCAGTTCGGCAATGATCGCGCGTTGGCGGCTGGCGTAATCGGCGGATGTCATGAGTGAAGTTCCGGAACGAAATGCAAGGCGCACATCATAAGCGCAATCGCGGCGTGCCGCCGCGCCGGGCCTGCGATCCGGCGGTTTCGCGTTGCTTCGGCGAGACGCGCCGCATCGCCGTGGTGCGCGGTGCGCCGGGCGGGTGCAGGAGGCGGCGCGAAGGGCGTCCGGGCGGCGCCCGATGGCCAGGTCAGCGCCGCGCGAGCACGACGCCCAGCAGCGCGAGCGCGAAGCCGGCGAGCTGGATCGTCGCGAGCGTTTCGCCGAACAGCCCGTAACCCTGCAGCGCGGCCAGCGGCGGCGCGAGAAACAGCAGCGACGTCGCGCGCGCCGCATTGCCGCGCCGCAGCATCCACATCAGCATCGTGACCGCGCCGCCGGACAGGAACACGACGCCCCACACGAGCGATATCCACAGCGCCGGCGCGCCGATCCAGCGGGTTTCGTGGAGCAGCACGACGAAGACGGCCGCGACGAGCGCCGCGCCGAAGTTCTGCACGGCGACCGCCGTGCGCAGATCGCTTTGCGCGAGCTTGCCTTTCTGGTACAGCGAGCCGGCGGTGATCGAGCCGACCGCCAGAACCGACACGGTGACGACGAGCCACGCGGGCGCCGCGCCCGGCGGCGGCGCGACGCCGCCCGTGACTTTCGGCGCGAGCACGAGCGCGACGCCGGCCAGCCCGAGCGCCATCCCGAGCCAGCCGCGTGCGGGCAGGCGTTCGTTGAACAGCGGGACCGCGAGCACGGCGGTGGCAAGCGGCTGCAGCGCGCCGAGCAGCGCCATCACGCCCGCATTCAGTCCCTGCGCGACGGCCCAGTAGCTCGCACCGAGATAGACGCCTTGCAGCAGCGCCCCGGCGATCAGGTGGCGCGGCCATTCGCGGCGGGCCGGCCACGGCGCGCGCGCGACGAGCGCCACCACGCCGAACAGCGCGGCCGTGCCGGCGAAGCGCGCGAGCAGGAACAGGTTCGGATCGGCGTAAGGCTTGATCGCCCGGGCAACGATGAAGCCGGTGGACCAGAGCGCGACGAAAGCGGCGGCGACGATCGAGGTAAGCATGCATGACGGGCCGCGAGGCGGCCGGACGGAACCGGAAAGTCGGCCAGTATCGGTCGAAGCGGCGCCGGCGTCTTGTCGAATCCTGCACTCGTGCCGCGCGGCGTGCGATCGTGCCGGCGGCCATCGCGCCGGTGCGCGGGGCGGCGGGGACGAGCGCCCGCCGCACGGCGCGGCGCGGACGGGGCGCGCCGCGGCGACGGTCAGTCGATCGAGAACGTGTCGAGCGGCTGGTTGGCGCGCGCGTCGGTCGCGAAGCGCGCGGCGAGCTGTTCGTAGAGCCGGCGCGCTTCGTCGAGCGTCAGGTCGATCCAGTACGGATCGCCTGCCGCGTCGTTGAGGCGTTCCGGCGGGAACTGGATTTCGATCACACTGCCTTTGCGATACATGGCGCGAGCCCCTTTGTCGGTCGTTCGTTCGGCGAAGCGCAAAGTGTAGCAACCGGCGCCGCGCGGATTCGCGCGCGCCCGGCAATACAGAATTTCGCTTTCGGGAAACGCGCCGGGCCGCCGCCCGGCCACGTTTCCCGGCGCGGTCAAATGGTCGTCAAACGTCCGTAATACAATGGCCGGCTTACCCATTACCAGTCGCCTCGGGCGTACACGCGATGCTGGCGGAACAACGTCATCAATACATTCTGTCGGAGCTCGGACGGTCGGGCGCGTTGTCGGTCGCGGAACTCGTGCGCTCGCTCGACGTCTCGCGCGAAACCGTGCGGCGCGACCTGAACGCGCTGGCCGCACGCGGCCTGCTCGTGATGACGCATGGCGGCGCGCTGGCCGCGGATCGCCGCGAGCCGAGCCTGTCCGAGCGCGAAGCCGCGAACGCCGACGCGAAGCGCACGATCGGGCGGCGCGCGGCCGAATTCGTGCCCGACGATGCCTCGGTGCTGATCGATTCGGGCAGCACGCCGCATGCGGTCGCGCTGGCGCTCGCCGACCGGCACCGGCTGTCGATCTACACGAACGACTGGCGCACCGCGTTCGTGCTCGCGCGGCGCAACGGCAACCGCGTGACGCTGCTCGGCGGCGAGCTGTCCGACGACGAGGATGCCACGTTCGGTCTCGACACGATTCACCAGCTCGCGCAATACCACGTCGATTTCGCGTTCGTCGGCGCCGGCGGCATCACGCCCGACGGCGAGTGCACCGACTACTCCCGGCTCGCGGCCGAAGTGCGCAGCCGGATGATCGCGGCGGCGGGCACGGCGATCATCGTCGCCGACCATTCGAAATTCGGCCGCGTGACGCCGGTGCGGATCAACGGCGCGGCCGCCGCCCGCTATCTGGTGACCGAGCGCGCGCCCGACAAGGCCGTGCGGCGCGCGCTGACGGCGCGCGGGATCGAGCTGCTCGTGTGCGACTGACGCGCGTCCGACATACAAGGTTCATCGAACGGTCATCGTCCGGGAAGAACCGTCGTCAAGACTGACCCATTCATCTCGACCGGCCGCCGGGCCAGGGAGCAACGAATGACCGTCAGCGTGCGCAGCTATCTTTCCCCCACCCTGGTCCTGCTGGCTTTCGACTGGCCCGATGCGGCGTCGCGGTCCGATTTCCTCGGCTTCGCGATCCGGCGCACGCCCGGCTTCTGGTCGGCCGACGGCAAGACGCGTGCGCCGGACAGCTGGCTGCCCAATCGCCTGACGTTCGACGGCCCGGCCGCCGACACGCAGGGCGATGCGCCGACCGATCAGGCGCCGATTCAGAAATTCATGTGGTGGGACGCGCGCATCGATCCGCAGGACCGCGGTGCGTCGTTCCGCTACGACGTCTATCCGGTCGTCGGCACGCCGGCGAACCTGCAGGTGCTCGACGCGCAAGCCGGCGTGTGCGACGTCGTGCTGCCCGCGCACATCGAGGACGGCATCGGTACGTGGTTCAACCGCGCGGTGGTCAGCTCGCAGGCGTTCGCGAAGCAGGTCGCGGCGCTGGGCCTCGCGCCGAACGAGGCGCCGAGCGCCGCGCAGGCGCTGAAGCTGCGCACGTGGCTCGCGAACGACATGGAGCAGGTGTTCGCGGAGATGCTCGATCCTGCGTCGCGCGCGGTATCGGCCGTCTATCACCTGACCGACACGCTGTGGGCGCTGCCCGCGTTCGAGGCGTTCGGCCGCCGGCACGGCGAAGCGTCGCTCGCGATCGTCTACGACGCGCATACGACGGCGCGCAAGGGCAAGCCGCCGCTGCCGTCGCCGAACCAGCCGGCCGTCGACGCGCTGCAGGGCCTTGCGACGCTCGCGCCGCGCGACCGGACGCACATCATGCACGACAAGTTCATCGTGACCGATGCGCCGTCCAGCGCGGCGCCCGCGCGCGTGCTGACCGGTTCCGCGAACTTCACGACCGAGGGGCTGACCGAGCAGGCCAACGTGCTGCACGCGTTCGATTCGCCCGCGCTCGCCGCGCTGTACAACGAGCGCGCCCACGCGCTGGCCGGGAATCCGTCGATTGCGGAAACCGCCCGGCTGTCGCCGGGCTGGTCGGCGCCGATGACGATCGGCAGCGCGCAGGTACGCGTCGCGTACTCGCCGGAGCCGTCTGGGCAGCGTACCGAGATCGATACGATCGTCGCCGCGATCGCGGCCGCGAAGCATTCGGTGTCGTTCTGCCTGTTCATGCCGACCGACGCGGCGCTGCGCGATGCGTGTTTCGCGGCCGGCGACCGCGGGTTGATGATGTTCGGCCTCGTGAACCGGATCAACGCGGGCAGCGCGGCGAAGGCCGATGCCGCGCAGCAGGGCGGCCAGTCGCTCGATGCGGCGACGCTCGCCAACCTCGAGCTGTACCACCGCAGCCGCGACAACCATGACGTGATCGACGCGTCGTATTTTTCGCCGGCCACGGTGCCGCAAGGCTTCGAGCCGGAGCTGCGGCTCTTCCCGGGCGAGCCGGCGCCGGCCTTTCCGCCTGTCGTGATCCATCACAAGTTCATCGTGATCGATGCGGAAGGCGCGAATCCGGTCGTCTATACCGGCTCGGCGAACATGAGCCGCAACTCCGAGCAGTACAACGACGAGAACCTGCTCGAGATCCGCGACAAGCGGATCGCGGCGATCTATCTCGCGGAATTCCTGCGGCTTTACGAGCACTACCGCGCACGCGCATTGGCGATCGATGCGAAGCAGCGCGGCACGGGCGCGCATGTGCGGCTCGCGCTCGCGCCCGATTCGAGCTGGGCGAAGAAGTATTACGTGGCGGGCAGCCCCGAACAGAAGGCGCGGATCGCGCTGGCGTCGACCGCGCCGACGGACTGATGCGCTGAAATGTTGCAGGGCCAAGGGCCGCGGCCGGGGCGCGCCCCGGCCGGCTGCCGGCGGCGCTTACGCGGCGACGTAGCGGAGCACCGCGTCGGCGATCGTGTCGCGATGCCGCGCGCGCAGGCGCGGCGCCGACGGATCGCGGCCGAACGCGGCGCCGAACGTGTAGCGGTTCGACACGCGATGGAAGCAGAACGAGCTGATCAGCAGGTGCAGGTCGAACGCGTCGATGTCCTTGCGGAACGCGCCGCTGGCCGCGCCGCGCTCGAGCAGTTCCTCGAGCGTCTTGATGATGCTGACGTTGCGGTTCTTGAACGACTTGAGCTGTTCGACATATTTCGCGCCGTGGATGTTCTCGATCGACACGAGACGGACGAAATCGCGATGCTTGTCGTGATAGTCGAACGTGAACTCGACGAGACGGCGCATGCCTTCGCGCGGCTCCATGTCGCCGACGTGCAGTTCCTGCTCGAGTGCGCGGATGTCGCCGTACACCTTCTCCAGCACGGCCTCGTACAGGCCTTCCTTGCTTTCGAAGTAGTAGTAGAGCATCCGCTTCGTCGTGTTGGTGCGCTCCGCGATCGCGTCGACGCGCGCACCGGCGAGGCCCATCGCGGAGAATTCCTGCGTGGCGACATCGAGGATGTTGCGCTTGGTTTGCTCGGGATCGTATTTACGCCGCGCATCGGACGCAAGCGCGCGGGTGTCGGACGTGGCGGCCTTGCTTCCTGCTTTCATGTGACTTTGTTGTGGTTCGCGGCGGCTTGGAAAAGGCATTCTAGCATGTGGGAAATGGCCGCCCGGCCGACCTTCCGCTCTAATCGGCAAGGCCGTCGCGGGCGCTCAGCGGCGGCAGGAGGCGAGCGCATCGCGGGCCTGGTACGCCGTATACGTGAGTTGCGCGGCGGCGAGGCCGGCCAGGCCGAACGTGCGCGTGAGCCCGAACGCGGCGAAGCCGTCCGGCACCGGCCGGCCTTCGGCCAGCGCGGCGGCGAGCGCCTCGCCGGCCACCGTGGTCGGCGCCATCCCGTGGCCGCCGAAAGCGATCGCGTGCCACACGCCGTCCGCGTCGCGGCCGATCTGCGGCATCTTGTGCCGCGCGTAGCTCATCAGCCCGCCCCACGCATAGTCGACCTTCACGCCGTCCAGTTGCGGATACACGCGCAGCAGGTCGCGCCGCAGCAGGCGCGCGATCGCGTCGGGGCCGCGGTCGAGCACGGAGATCCGGCCGCCCCACAGGATCCGCGTGTCCTTCAGCGGACGGTAGTAGTCGAACGCGAAACGCGTGTCGTAGATCGCGTACGGCGCGTCGATCGCGTCGGGCAGGCGCGTGCCGAGCGGTTCGGTCGCGATCACGTAGGTCGCGATCGGCAGCACCGCGCGCTCGATGCGCGGCGACACGCCGCGCGCGTAGCCGCCGCCGGCGAACACGACGTCCTTGGCGCGCACCGTGCCCTGCGCCGTGCGCACGACGTACCCGGCGCCGTCGCGCGCGATGCCCAGCGCGGCCGAACGCTCGTACACGCGCGCACCGCCGCGCGAGGCGGCCGCCGCGACGCCGAGCACGTACTTGAGCGGGTGGAAGTGGAACGCGTTCGGCTCGAACAGGCCGCCGTAATAGCGCCGGGTCTTCAGCCGCTCGCGCAGCGCGCCGGTCGGGACGGGTTCCCACTCGACGCCGAGTTCGTTTTTCATCAGCGTGCGCACACCGTCGAGCCGCGACGGATCGTCGAACCAGTTCGCGAGCATCACGCCCTCGTCGACGATGTCGCAGTCGATCCCGTAGCGCGCGATGCGCGCGCGGATCAGGTCGACCGCGTCGACGGTGAGCCGGTACAGACGGCGCCCTTCGTCGCGGCCGAGCGTGCGCAGCAGGTCGGCGTTGTCGAGGCTGTAGCCGCCGAACACGAAGCCGCCGTTGCGGCCCGACGCGCCGAAGCCGACCCGCTCGCTGTCGAGCACGACGACGTCGCGCACGCCGCGCTCGATGAGGCCGAGCGCCGTGCACAGGCCGGCGAGGCCGCCGCCGACGATGCAGACCTGCGT
Organism: Burkholderia sp. NRF60-BP8; assembly: GCF_001522585.2. NCBI lineage: Bacteria > Pseudomonadati > Pseudomonadota > Betaproteobacteria > Burkholderiales > Burkholderiaceae > Burkholderia > Burkholderia sp. NRF60-BP8. Next base: position 2,414,725 of record NZ_CP013372.1, on the reverse strand, counting down.
ATCGATCGGGCCGGTCAATTGCGGGTAGGGCTGGCGGGTAACGGTGGCTTCGTAGAAGTTCTGCATGCGTTTTCGGTGATTCGTGACGGCGGAAAAACGGACGGCGCGCGTGGATCTTGCCTGAACGCGCGCGCCGCGTCGAATGGGGTTTTCAGCGCAGCGGCCGCCGCGGTCGGGCGGTCGCCGGCGCGTTGCCGGGCGTCAGGCGCCCGGCGTCGGGTTGACCGGCCGGGCGACGTAGGCCGGGTAGCCGGCATCGGCCTTTTCGGTGGCGTCGGGCGTCGCGTTGCGGTCGATCCACGGCGCGATTTCCATGTCCTCGTAGCGTACCAGCCGGCATTTGCGCACCAGCGCGTAGCCGAGCCAGATCGCGAGGAAGAACGGCAGGCCGATGTAGGTCGCGGCGACGCCCGTCCAGTCGATCTTGTCGGCGAGGAACGCGTGGTAGTCCTGGCCGAGCGCGACGACCGCGCACAGGGCGAACGCGAACAGCGGTCCGAACGGGAACCACTTCGACCGATACGGCAACTGGTCGAGCCGGTAGCCCTGCTTCAGGAAGCCCTTGCGGAACCGGTAGTGGCTGACCGCGATGCCGAGCCACGTGATGAAGCCGGCCATGCCGGACGTGTTCAGCAGCCACAGGTAGACGGTCTTGTCGCCGTACAGCGACGTGAGGAAGCACAGCGCGCCGACGGCGGTGGTCGCATACAGCGCGTTGCGCGGCACGCCGCCGGGCGACAGCTTCGCAAACAGCTTCGGCGCGCGGCCTTCGACCGCGAGGTTGTAGAGCATTCGTGTCGACGCATACATGCCCGAGTTGCCGGCCGACAGCACGGCCGTCAGGATCACCGCGTTCATCACGCCGGCCGCGAACGCGAGGCCCGCGTGGCGGAACACCAGCGTGAACGGGCTCACGCCGATGTCGGTCACGTCGCTCTTCAGCAGGCTCGGATCGGTGTACGGAATCAGCACGCCGATCACGAAGATCGCGAACACGTAGAACAGCAGGATGCGCCAGAAGATCTGGCGCACCGCGCGCGGAATCGTCGTGCGCGGGTTTTCCGATTCGCCGGCCGCGACGCCGATCATTTCGGTGCCCTGGAACGAGAAACCCGCGATCATCGCGACGCCGAGCATCGTCGCCCAGCCGCCGACGAACGGCGCGTCGCCGATCGTGAAGTTGCCCCAGCCGGCGCTCGGGCCGCCCTGCATGATCCCGAAGATCATCAGCAGACCGACGCCGACGAACGCGAGCACCGTCAGCACCTTGACCAACGCGAACCAGTATTCGGCTTCGCCGAAGCCGCGCACCGACAGCGCGTTGAGCGCGAAGATCAGCGTGAGGAACAGCGCGCTCCACCAGACGCCCGGCACGTGCGGGAACCAGTAGTTCATCACGAGCTGCGCGGCGACGAGCTCCACCGCCAGCGTCACGGCCCAGCTGTACCAGTAGTTCCAGCCGAGCGCGAAGCCGAAGCCTTCGTCGACGAACTTCGCGCCGTAGGTCGCGAACGAGCCCGACACCGGCATGAACGCGGCCATCTCGCCGAGGCTCGTCATCAGGAAATAGACCATCAGGCCGATCACCATGTACGCGAGCATCGCGCCGCCGGGGCCGGCCTGCGAGATCGACGCGCCGGATGCGACGAACAGCCCCGTGCCGATCGAGCCGCCGATCGCGATCATCCGTAGATGGCGGGCCTGCAACGCGCGGTGGAGGGACGGCTTCGCGGGCGGCGAGCCGGACGGACGGGACGAATCGGGGCGGGCATCTGAATGCATGGCGGGCGCTGGGCGCTGTCTCCGGGATTGTTTTTCGGTGACGAAGCGCGACGCGTGGCCGGCCGCGGCCGGGTAGCGGTGATGCGGTGCGAGACGGGCCCGCTGAGCCGGGCCGTGGTGCGTGTCGCCTTCGTCGGTCGTCCGGCTGCCGTGGTGGCGGCCGGCGGCGCGCCGGGTGCGTTGCACCTCGACGTCGCACCGATTGTGTGTGCCCGGTGCATCGGCGGCAAACGATATTTCCGAACAGGGTGATGCGAGATGATCATCAACTTGTGTCGTGCCGCGACGCATCCGAGCGCCCGGTTGCGGGCTTGGCAAATGTCCCATATCGGTACCGAAACAGGCCTGGCGAGCCGGCTTACTTCTTGCATTTTTGGAATGAAGTCGTGAGTTAATATCAATAGCGGCCCGACTTGTGGCCATCGACAATGTGTTTCATGGATCGTGCCTCGCGAGGCTGGGGCGCGCCGTCCGGCCTGGCTTTCCGGCGACGGCGCAGCACGACGCGCCGGATGGCGCACCGGGCCCGCCGCGCGGCGCATCCGCTTGCACAAGGCGCTCGAACGCGCTCCAATCGAATCACGCGGGCGGCGCTGCCGCCGCACCGATCAATCTGTCCCTGAAGAGGAAGTGATGCAATTCAACGACATTCTTGCCGCGCTCGACATCGATCTCGCCCAGTGGAAAGGCAACGCGCTGACCGCGCGTTCGCCGCTCGACGGCGCGACGCTTGCGACGCTGGCCGTCGACACGCCCGCCGACGCCGAGCGCAAGATCGACGCCGCGCACGACGCATTCCTCAAGTGGCGCACGGTGCCGGCACCGGTGCGCGGCGAACTCGTGCGCGTGTTCGGCAACGTGCTGCGCGAGCACAAGGCCGAGCTCGGTCGCCTCGTCACGCTCGAAGCCGGCAAGATCACGTCGGAAGGCCTCGGTGAAGTGCAGGAAATGATCGACATCTGCGATTTCGCGGTCGGCCTGTCGCGCCAGCTTTACGGCCTCACGATCGCGTCCGAGCGTCCGGGCCACCGGATGATGGAAACGTGGCACCCGATCGGCGTGTGCGGCGTGATCTCGGCGTTCAACTTCCCGGTCGCGGTGTGGGCGTGGAATGCGGCGCTCGCGTTCGTGTGCGGCGATTCGGTCGTGTGGAAGCCGTCCGAGAAGACGCCGCTCACCGCGATCGCTTGCCACGTGCTGCTTCAGAAGGCGCTGCGCGAGTTCGAGAAGACGCATCCGGGCGTCGCGCCGGCGGAGCTGAGCCAACTGGTGCTGGGCATGCGCGATGTCGGCGAGGTACTGACGGCGTCGAAGAAGGTGCCGGTCGTCAGCGCGACGGGCAGCGTGCGGATGGGCCAGGAAGTCGCGAAGGTGCTGAGCCAGCGTCTCGCACGCGGCATCCTTGAGCTCGGCGGCAACAACGGGATGATCGTCGCGCCGAGCGCGGATCTCGACCTCGTCGTGCGCGCGGTCACGTTCGCGGCGGTCGGCACGGCCGGCCAGCGCTGCACGACGCTGCGCCGGCTGATCGTGCATCGCAGCCTCGTCGAGCAACTGCTGCCGCGCATCGAGAAGGCGTATGCGTCGGTGAAGGTCGGCAATCCGCTCGAGGAAGGCACGCTGGTCGGCCCGCTGGTCGATCGCGCGTCGTTCGACGCGATGCAGAAGGCGCTGGCCGATGCGCGCGAGCAGGGCGGCGAAGTGAAGGGCGGCGAGCGCGTGGACGTCGGTCACGCGGATGCGTACTACGTGCGTCCGGCCATCGTGCGGATGCCGAAGCAATCGGCGGTGGTCGAGCGCGAGACGTTCGCGCCGATTCTGTACGTGATGGTCTACGACGATTTCGATGACGCGATTGCCGTGCATAACGCGGTACCGCAGGGGCTGTCGTCGGCGATCTTCACGAACGACATGCGCGAGGCCGAGCAGTTCATGTCGGCGGCCGGCAGCGATTGCGGGATCGTCAACGTGAACATCGGCACGAGCGGTGCGGAGATCGGCGGCGCGTTCGGCGGCGAGAAGGAAACGGGCGGCGGGCGCGAGTCGGGTTCGGATGCGTGGAAGGCTTATATGCGTCGCGCGACGAATACGATCAATTACAGCCGGCAGTTGCCGTTGGCGCAGGGGGTGAAGTTCGACGTATAAGTGCGGGCGCCCGGCTTGGGCGTTCCGACGGTCGAATGAAATGGGCCGGTTGCCGTGGAAGCGGTAACCGGCCCATTTCGTTTACTGCGTGGCGCGCGGCGCGCCGATCGATCGCGAGCGTACCCGCTCGATGGCTCACTTACGATTCGTGCCGCGTGGAACCATCGGCCGCCGGCATGTTCTGCACGACCAGCATCTGCGGGCTCGACAACGTAATCCCCGCCGCCCGCAACTGCTTGAGGATCTCGAACAGCAGATCGCTTTTCGTCGAACTCGCGATCCGCGGGCTCGACACGTAACCCGTCACGCTCAGCGTGATCCCGTCCGGCGTGAGCTGGCTGAACGTCACCGACGGCGCCGGCTTCTCGAGAATCGCCTGGTGCTCGCGATACGCATCGAGCAGCAGGTCGCGCACCTGCTCGGGATCGGTGTTCAGCGGGAACGTCAGCACCAGCGTCGCGACGCCCTGCGTGCTGTTGCCCATCGTCACGTTGCGCACGTTCTGCGAGATCAGTTGCGAGTTCGGCACGATCACGGTCGAGCGGTCGCTCAGCTGGATCTCGGTCGCACGCACGTTGATGCGGCGAATATCGCCTTCGACGCCCGCGATGCTGACCATGTCGCCTACCTTCACCGGGCGCTCGGTCAGCAGGATCAGCCCCGACACGAAGTTCTTCACGATTTCCTGCAGGCCGAAGCCGATACCCACCGACAACGCGCTGACGATCCACGCGAGATTGTTCCACTTGACGCCGAGCAGCCCGAGCGTCATCAGCACGAGCAGCACGTAGCCGACGTTGGTGAACAGCGTGATCAGCGACACGCGCATGCCCGTATCCATGCCGAGCGCGGGCATGAACTCGCCGTCGAGCCAGCGGCGCAGCGAGCGCAGCAGGTACAAGCCGATCGCGAAGCCGATCACGGCGTTCATGATCCGGTCGGGCATGATGTTCAGGCTCTGCAGCCGCTGGCTGCCGATCATCGCGACCGCGCTGTCGAGCAGGTCGCTCGGCGTGGTACCGAAGCCGCCGGTCAGCAGCGCGATCGCCGCGATCAGCATCAGCAGGCTCGTGCCGAAGCCGGACAGGACCGTACGCGCCTGGTCGAGGTGGCGGTCTTCGAGCGCGAACAGATGCTTGATCTGCTGGCCCGACGACAGGCTCGACGAGAACAGGCTTTCGCTCGCGTCGCGCGTCAACTGAATCAGGATGTAGGTCGCGCACAGCACGATCTCGAACCACACGAGCTCGTACGTGATGAAGCGCGCGACCGTGATGTAACCGATCAGGAGTGCGATCAACGAAGCGACGATCGCGAGCGTGACGCCGGCATGGATCAGGCCGGCGAGCGTCGAGCGTTGCTCGGGTGCTTCGCCTGCCGCCGCGAGTGCGCTGCGCGCGCGGTTCGCGCGCAACAGCGATGCGCCGACCGTCAGCGCGACGACGAGCGATACGATGCCGCGGCCGAGCAGCGTGACCGACAGGCTGGTATCGACGATCCGGTTGATCGATTCGAGCGTGCCCGACACCAGCAGCAGCGCGGCCAGGATGCTGGGGAACGGCTTCATCGCGAGCGCGACCGGGTCGGCGAGCGCAGGCAGTCGCCACGACGGATGCTTCGTGCAGAGCAGGGCGCGGCCGAGCCCGGCGATCAACGCGCAGGTTGCGGCGAGTTTCGCGAACTGGTCCCACAGATCGGTCAGCGACGGCGTGAGTTCGTAGTGGCGCGCGACGGCGAGGTAGAAAATCTGAATCGCGATGGCCGTCGCGAGGAAGGTCGACAGCACGGTCGACAGCGCGAGCGCACTGCGGCGCAAGCGGGTGGGCGGCAGGCGGGTCAGCGCGATCCACGCGAGCCCGCGCTCGATGAGCCGGCGGCCGCCGAGCCATGCGGCGAATGCAGCGATCAGCAGCAGCGTGGTGATCGCCCGTTGCCCGGGGACCCACGACGAATGCAGCATGTCGAACAGTTCGCCGTTGAAATCATCGAGCCGCTGGCGATCGTCCGGCGACAGGTGGAACAGCGGCAGCCAGAACTGCGCGCTGAAGATGCTGCTCGAACGGAACGCGAGCTGGTTCTTCAGCAGGCTGCGGTGCAGCTTCGCGAACTGCTCGGTCAGGTTCGCGAGGCTCGCCTTCTGGTCGGCGGCCTGCTTCAGCGCGGCGTCGATCTGCGTCTTGCGCGCGTCGAGCGCGGCCCGCTGCTTCGCGACGGCTGGCGTTTCCGGCGCGGCGCCCTCGGCCGGCGGCGGGCCGAGCACGTCGAGTTGCGCCTGGACCTGCGCGCGTTGCGGCGTGAGATCGCTCTGCAGTTTCGCGACATCGGTGCTCAGTTCCTGCGCCGAATCGTCGAGCGCGTCCAGCTCCTTGCTGTTGGACGTGGTCGAGGTCTGCTGCTTGATGCGGTCCAGCTCCGCCTGCATCTGTTTGAGCTGGGCGACGGCGTCGGGCAGCGAGATGGCCGGCGCGGATGCGCCGACGCCGCTCGCGACGGGAGCGGAAGCGGCGGCCGGGAATGCCGACGCGGTCGCGATGGCCGCGAACTGCAGCAGCGCGATCAGCGCGATCCGGCGGGCGTACGTGGATAGTCGTTGTATGGACATGGAATGCTTACGATTTGCCGACAATGCCGGTTGCCGAAAGGCAGCCGGAAGCCGGTAGTTGGCCCGCTAGCATGTTACCGGGGCGCGGAACGCGTGGTTGTACCGATTGCGTCTTGTCGTCCGCGGCGATTTCAGCGGCGCGCGCCCGCGCGACACGGCGCGGCAGCCCCATTATTACCGGCCCGCGCGGCCTGCGCGCGCGGCCGATGGCACCGGAACGCCACGCGGACGCGCCTTTCGTCCCCGACACGCGGTTACGGAAGTTACACATTATTCGACGGGGGAACCGGGCATCGAATGGCCGCGGTGCCTGGAAGGCGTCCGGCCTGCTGGCTTGCCCATGCGTCGAGCGGGCGTGCCGGTACAATGCAGCGATTCGCCCGGCGGCGGTTCGGCAGTCCGCCGGACGGCGACGCACGACACGATACGACACGATCAGGAGACGCGCCCAAGATGGCCTCAACGGACAGCCTTTCCCAGGCACCTGCCCAATCCCCCTCCATCGACCCCGGCTCCATCTCGGCCCGCCTCGATCGCCTGCCGCCGACGCGCAGCGTCTGGAAGCTCGTCGTGCTGCTGAGCCTCGGCTTCTTCTTCGAACTCTACGACCTGCTGTACAGCGGCTACATCGCGCCGGGCCTCGTGAAAAGCGGCATCCTTTCCGCGACCACGCACGGCCTGTTCGGCACCACCGGCGTCGCGAGCTTCATCGCCGCGCTGTTCTCCGGGCTCTTCATCGGCACGATCGCGTGCGGCTTTCTCGCCGACCGCTTCGGCCGCCGCGCGATCTTCACGTGGTCGCTGCTGTGGTACACGGCCGCGAACATCGTGATGGCGTTCCAGGACACCGCGGCGGGGCTGAACTTCTGGCGCTTCGTCGTCGGTCTCGGCCTCGGCGTCGAGATGGTGACGATCGGCACGTACATCTCCGAGCTCGTGCCGAAGCAGATTCGCGGTCGCGCGTTCGCGTGCGAGCAGGCGGTGGGGTTCGTCGCGGTGCCGGTGGTCGCGTTCCTCGCTTACCTGCTTGTGCCGCACGCGCCGCTCGGCCTCGACGGCTGGCGATGGGTCGTGCTGATCGGCGCGCATGGCGCGCTGTTCGTGTGGTGGATTCGCCGCGAACTGCCGGAAAGCCCGCGCTGGCTCGCGCAGCAGGGCCGGGTCGACGAAGCCGACCGCATCATGCGCGCGCTCGAGGCGAAGGTCGAAGCCGAATACGGGCGGCCGCTGCCGCCGCCGGCACCGGCCGAACCCGTGCCGCCGCGCGGCAGCTTCCGCGACATGTGGGTGCCGCCGTATCGCAGCCGCACGATCATGATGACGATCTTCAACGTGTTCCAGACGGTCGGCTTCTACGGTTTCGCGAACTGGGTGCCGACGCTGCTGATCAAGCAGGGCATCACGATCACGTCGAGCCTGATGTATTCGAGCGTGATCGCGCTCGCGGCGCCGATCGGCCCGCTGATCGGCCTCGTGATCGCCGATCGCTTCGAGCGCAAGTCGGTGATCGTCGCGATGGCGGCGGCGATCGTCGTCTGCGGGCTGCTGTTCAGCCAGACGACGGTGGGCGCCTTCCTGATCGTGCTCGGCATCGGTCTCACGCTGGCGAGCAACATCATGTCGTACAGCTTCCACGCGTACCAGGCCGAATTGTTCCCGACGTCGATTCGCGCGCGGGCCGTCGGCTTCGTCTATTCGTGGAGCCGCTTCTCGGCGATCTTCTCGTCGTTCGTGATCGCGGCCGTACTGCGCGGTTTCGGCACGTTCGGCGTGTTCGCGTTCATCGCGGGCGCGATGGTGATCGTGATGGCGGCAATCGGATGGATGGGGCCGCGCACGAAGGGCATCGCGCTCGAAACCATCTCGAAGTAGCGGGCAGGTGCGCACGCGTGCCGTACGATTCGTTGCGGCATGCGTGCGATGCGGTCCAACGTTTCCGGTTCGGGCCGTCCGGTCTCCCAGTTGCTTTGTTGTGCGAATCAACAGGGAAGTGCGATCGAACCGGCTCGAGCGCGCACGCGTTCGACCGCGGGCGAAACGTCAACACACGAGCCTGCCACGCACCGACGACACGAGCGGCAACGAGTTGAAACAAAGCGTGACGAAGCGCAATGACACCGTGAAATCGCGATTTGCATCGCAGCCGATTCGCGTATGGACGAGTAAAATGAGGGGCCTGACGACTCATTAGCCGCCATCGGAGCGCCCGCGTTGGATCAGCGAACGGCTCCGCCGCGAAGAGGCGTCGGCGCCGGGCGCACGCGATGCGCCGGACGTGTCGATGGCTTGCGCGGAAGATGCGCCGCTCGCAACAGCACGCTGCGGCGGCCGGATCGGCCGATGGCTTCGAACGTATGATTCTTGCCCACCTGGCGCGGCAATTTGCAAAGCCGCGTTGCCGTCACCGCGCAGTCGCCGCATATGTGTGGCTCGCTGCGACGGTGTCGATTTCCGTTCTCCCCGAACGGCCTGCCTTTGCCGCGCCCGACGCGCCGTCGTCGGCCGTGCAATCGTCATCCGGTGCGTCGCCTGCATCGGCGGCCTCTCCCACGCATCCCGCTTCGTCCGCGCATGCGGCGTCGGGCGCATCGGCCGCCGCGCCGACATCCGCCGCGTCACAAGCGAATCACGTGAATCATGCAGAACCCGCGAGCGCGGGATCGGGGGCGTCGGCCGCTTCCGCCGCGTCGGCCACCGCGCCTGCATCGGCTGCCTCCGGCACGCCTGCCAGCGAGGCCGAGCCGCCACCACCCACTCCGCCGCGCCGGCATCCGCCGCTGTCGGCCGAGGACGCGCAGAACGCGACGACGCGCGCGCTCGACATGCGCAAGCGTTTCACGCAGGAAGTCACGCGACGCCTGAACGTGCCGGCGAGCGAGCAGCGCGCGTATGGCGAGCGGCTCCAGAAAGCGCTCGCCGATGCGGATCTCGGCGATCTCGCCGGCGAATACGTCGCGATGGTCGACCGCGCGCCGAACGTGCAGGCGCTGTTCATCTATTTCCGCGCGACGCCGGCCAATGCATGGCTGATGATCGGCGCATCGCCGGTCGGCACCGGCTTGCCGGGCCAGTACGACCATTTCCTGACGCCGCTCGGCGTGTTCCATCACTCGCCGGACACGATGGATTTCCGCGCGGAAGGGACGACGAACGAGAACGGCATTCGCGGCTACGGCCGACGCGACATGCGCATCTACGACTTCGGCTGGGTGGACGGCGAGCGCGGCTGGGGCAAGGGCGGCGTGTCGCCGATGCGCTTCCAGATGCACGCGACCGATCCCGACCGGCTCGAGGCGCTGCTCGGCATCCGGCACTCGAAGGGTTGCGTGCGGATTCCCGCGTCGCTGAACACGTTCCTCGACCGGCACGGCCTGCTCGACGACGATTACCAGGCGCGTGTCGAGGCCGGCAAGTCGCTGTGGGTGCTGCGTCGCGATCGCGACATCACGCCGATCGCGGGCCGCTATCTGGTCGTGATCGACAGCGCCCGCAAGACTCGCCCGGCGTGGTCGCCGATGCCGGGGCGCGGCGCATGGTCGAAGCTGCCGAAGGGCGGCGACACGGCAGACTGAGCGCCGGCGCGCCGAACGCGGGCGCGCGAGGATGAGAATAAATCCGTTTTATCGAGATATAAAGAAAGCAAACTTTTATTATCCGATCCGGGTTCGTATAGTCGAGGCCAGTTTCGCGGAACCCTGCCGCGCCTGGACCACCACCGACCACACGACCCGCATGAAAACTCTTTACAAGCTTGCTCCGCTCGCGATGCTCGGCGCCTTCGCGACCCATGCCTGTGCGCAAAGCAGCATCACGCTGTACGGTCTCATCTCGGCCGGTGTCGGGTTCGCGACGAACCAGGGCGGCAAGAACGCGTGGCAGGCGCTGTCCGGCACGAACCAGAACCCGCGCTGGGGGCTGAAGGGCAAGGAGGATCTCGGGCAAGGGCTGTCCGCGGTCTTCCAGCTCGAGAACGGCTTCAACGTGATGACGGGCACGGCCGCGCAGAACGGCCGCGAGTTCGGGCGCATGGCGTACGTCGGCCTGGCCGACCGCACTTACGGCTCGCTGACCTTCGGTCGCCAGTACGACGCGATCCACGACTACATCGGGCCCGTGATCATCGCGAGCAACGGCGTGAACATCGGCGACAACGACAACGGCTACAACGACATTCGCGTGCAGCACTCGGTCAAGTACGTGAGCCCCGTCTACTACGGGCTGAAGTTCACCGCGCTGTACGGCTTCAGCAATGCGACCGGTTTCGCGAACAACAGCGCGTACAGCTTCGGGCTGGGCTATGAGCGTGGCCCGCTGCGCTGGAGCGCGGTCTATGCGCAGTACAACCATCCTTACAGCGCGACGAACCAGGACGGCGCGATCGCGAACGACTACGCGTCTCCGCTGCTGATCTTCAGCAAGAGCGCGATGACGCCCGCCGCGTATGCGAGCCGGCAGCGGATCGCGGGCACGGGCGGCTTCTACACGATCGGCTGCGCGCAGTTCGCCGCGATGTTCACCGACGTGCGCTACGATTACCTCGACAATTCGCACCTGCACCTGCAGAACCTCGGCGTGAACGTCGTCTACACGATGACGCCGCAGCTCTTTCTGGGCGCTGCATATGCGTTCACGAACGGCAAGTATGACGTGATCGACAAGCGTCCGAAATGGCATCAGGTGAACCTGCAGGCCGATTACTTCCTGTCCAAACGCACCGACGTCGCGCTGACGGTGATCGCGCAGCAGGCGGCCGGCGACGCCGATCATGCGCAGATCTTCGCGTATGCGCGTTCGACCGGCACGCGCCAGATGATGGCGACGCTCGGCGTCCGGCACGTCTTCTGAGTACCCGACCATGAGCCATCCGATCCCATCCCGCCGCACCTTCCTGAAACTGTCCGCCGCGCTGGCCGGCACCGCGCTGTTGCCCGAAACGGGCGCATTCGCGGCCGGCGACGCCGCCGCGCGCCGCACGGTGATCATCGATACCGATCCGGGGCAGGACGACGCCATCGCGATCCTGTTCGCGCTCGGCGCGCAGGATCGGCTCGACGTGCGCGCGCTGACGGCCGTGGCGGGCAATGTGCCGCTCGACCTGACCGAACGCAATGCGCGGATCGTCCGCGACTGGGCCGGCCGCACGACGACGCTGCCGGTGTACGCGGGCTGCCCGCGCCCGCTCGTGCGCGAACTCGTGACGGCCGCGAACGTGCACGGCAAGACGGGGCTCGAAGGCGTCGAACTGCACGCGCCGCGCGCGCCGCTCGCCGCCGGTCACGCGGTGTCGTACCTCGTCGATACGCTGAGCCATGCGGCGCCGAACAGCGTGACGCTGTGCGCGCTCGGCCCGCTGACGAACATCGCGACGGCGCTGGTCGAGGCGCCGCAGATTCGCGCCGCGCTGCGCGACATCGTGCTGATGGGCGGCGCGTTCTTCGAGCGCGGCAACATCACGCCGGCCGCCGAGTTCAACATCTACGTCGATCCGCAGGCGGCCGACGTCGTGTTCGGCAGCGGCGTGCCGATCGTCGTGCTGCCGCGCGACGTCGCGGTGAAGGCGCCGATCACGCCGGCGCGCGTCGCGCCGTTGCGCGCGCTCGGCAACCGCTGCGGCGCGATCGTCGCGGACATCATGGAGGCGGAGCTCGCGTACAACAAGAAGCGGCGCGGGATCGACGACGCGCCGATGTACGACCCGACGGCCGTCGGCTATCTCGTCGATCCGACGCTGTTCGGCGGACGCAAGGCGAACGTGGTGGTCGAAACGACCGGGCAGTGGACGCTCGGCGAGACGATCGTCGACTGGAACGGGCGCAGCGGCCGTGCGGCGAACGCGACGTGGATCAACGAGGTCGACGCGGACCGCTTCTATGCGACGCTCGTCGAGCGCATCGCGAAGCTGCCCTGAACGCGAGCGGCACGCGCGGCGAACGCGGCATCAGATGTGCTTCGCAATCCACTCGCGGCACGTGCGTACATGCGGGCCGCGATCGTCGGCGGCGAGCGAGATCAGCGAGATCGCACGCGTGACACGCGGTTTGTCGACGCGTAGTGCGACGAGTTCGGGATCGTGCAGATGCAACGTGTAGAGGCTCGGCAGCACGGCGATGGCGAGGCCGTTGCGCGCGAGCGCGTAGAGCGGCTCGGTGTATTCCATCCGGTACGCGACGTTCAGGCGCAGCTTCCCGGCGCCGCCGGTGCGATGCAGCGATTCGCTGACGCTGCCGCGCACGAACACCGCGAGCTCGCGATCGACGAGCTTCGCCCACGTGACGCTCTTCGCGCGGGCGAGCGGATCGTCGTGCCGCACGACGATCACGATCTCGTCCTCGAACAGCTGCCGGTAGCGCAACGTGCCGTCGTCGCCGTCCGGTTCACGCACGCCGATGCCGAGATCCGCGACGCCGTCGCGCACCGCTTCGACGAGCGCGCTGTTCGGCAAATCGGTGAGCGTGAAGCGCAGCGTCGGGTGCGTGCCGCGCAATGCATTGAGCGCGGGCAGCAGGCGGCCCGCGACCGACGGAATGAACGCGATGCGCACGGTCTGGATGCGTTCGCCGATGAGCCGCGTCATGTCGTCGAAGGTGCCGCGCGCCTGGTTGAGCAGGCGTTCGGCGAGCGGCAGCACGGCTTCGCCGGCCGTGGTCAGCGTGAGCCGGTGCGCGGTGCGTGCGAACAGGCGGCCGCCGAGCAGGAACTCGATCTGGCGGATCGACGCGGTGAGCGCCGGCTGCGTGAGCGACAGCGCCTGCGCGGCTCGAGTGAAGCTGCGTGCATGTGCAAGGACGACGAAGTGCTGGACCTGCCGCAGCGTGAGCGCGGGGAGCAGCGACGAGCGGTCGGACATCGGGCAATAACGGTCGGGATGCGGTACGCGGCAGTATAAGGCCGCGCTGCACGAACCGACACGGGACAATATTCGGAATCACGGGAGAACCACCATGTCAGCGACTGACACGATGCCGGCGCGCGCGCCGGCCAACTGGATCGAACGCCGCTTCGCGCTCGCCGCGCGCGGCACGAGCGTGCGCACCGAGACGATCGCGGGCGTCACGTCGTTCCTCGCGGCCGCGTACCTGCTCGTCGTGATTCCGTCGCTGCTTGCGACGGGCGGGATGGAGCGCGGCGCGGCGACGACCGCGACGATCGTCGTGTTCGTGCTGTTCACCACGCTGATGGGGCTGTACGCGAACCTGCCGTTCCTCGTCGGCCCCGGCATCGGCGGCTCGGTGATCATCGGCGTGACGCTCGCGACGACCGAGCACGTCGGCTGGCAGACGGGCCTCGGCATCGCGTGCGTGTCGGGCGCGCTGTTCTTCCTGCTGACGATCCTCGGCGCGCGCGGCGTCGTGGTGCGGCTGATTCCGGTGCAGATCAAGCTCGGCCTCGGCGCGTCGATCGGACTGTTCGTCACGATGCTCGGGCTGCGCAATGCGGGGATGGTCGTCGCGAACGCGAAGACCAACGCGTTCGCGCTCGGCGACTTCTCGCGGCCGGGCGCACTCGTCGCGCTGATCGGCCTCGCGGTGGCGATCGTGCTGCAGGCGCGCAAGGTGCCCGGCGCGATCCTGATCGCGATCCTCGTCGCGGCCGCGGCCGGCGTACCGCTCGGCGTCACGCACCTGCCGGCGTCGTTCGTGTCGCTGCCGCACAGCATCGCGCCAATCGCGTTCAAGCTCGATATCGGCAGTGCGTTGAGCGTGGCCGCCGCGCCGTACCTGTTCGCGTTCTTCGCGGCGGAATTCTTCTCGACGCTCGGCACCGCGCTGGCGGTCGGCGCGAAGGCGAACCTGCTCGACGAACAGGGCAACCTGCCGAACATCAATCGGCCGTTTCTCGTCGATTCGCTCGCCGCGACGCTCGGGCCCGTGTTCGGCATTCCGGCGCTGACCGCGCTGATCGAATCGGCTGCAGGCGTGGAAGCCGGCGGCCGCAGCGGGCTGTCGTCGCTGGCCGCGGCCGTGCTGTTCGCCGCGATGTTGCTGTTCGTGCCGGTCGCGCTTGCGATCCCGAAGGAGGCGACCGCGCCGGCGCTGATCCTGATCGGGCTGTCGATGTTCGCGACGATCCGCCATACGCATTTCGACGACTTCACCGATGCGCTGCCCGTGATGTCGATGGTGCTGCTCACGCTGATGTCGAACAGCTTCGGCACCGGCATTGCCGGCGGGCTGCTGTGCTACGTGCTCGTCAAGCTGCTGGCCGGCCGCTGGCGCGACGTGTCGTGGGGGCTCGTCGTGCTCGCGATTCCGCTCGGCTATTACTTCTGGACCGTCGTGAAGCCGCACTGAGAGACGGCTTGCGCGACGCATCGCACTACCGCAAAAGAGACTGACATGAAGGGAACACCAGGCAACGTCCCGGCCGCACGCACGGGCATCGATATCACGCCGGCCCATCGGGCCTTCTTCCACGCGCTGCCGAAGGTCGAGCTGCATTGCCACCTGCTCGGCGCGGTGCGGCACGACACGTTCGTCGCGCTGGCCGAACGCAGCGGCGCGCCCATCGAGCGTGCGCAGATCGATGCGTTCTATGCGCGCGGCGAGAAGCCGGTCGGCGTGCTGCACGTGCTGCGCGCGCTCGACCGGTATCTGCTGACGCAACCCGACGATCTGCGGCGAATCGCATACGAATATCTGGAAGACGCGGCCGCGCACAACGTGCGGCACGCGGAGTTCTTCTGGAATCCGACGGGAACGGTGCGCGTGTCGGGCATCGCGTATGCGGACGCACAGGCCGCGATCGTGACCGCGATCCGCGATGCCGCGCGCGATTTTCGGATCGGCGCGCGCCTGATCCCGAGCATCGATCGCGAGCAGGACCCGGACGAAGCGGTTGCGATCGTCGAGTGGATGAAGGTGAATCGCGCGGACGAAGTCGCGGGGCTCGGCATCGACTATCGCGAGAACGACCGGCCGCCCGAGCTGTTCTGGAAGGCGTACCGCCATGCACGCGCGGCCGGTTTTCGCACGACCGCGCATGCGGGCGAGTTCGGGATGCCGTGGCGTAACGTCGAGACGGCCGTCGATCTGCTGCAGGTCGACCGTGTCGATCATGGTTATACGATCGTCGACAACCCTGAGCTGTGCGCGCGCTACGCGGAGCGCGGGATCGTGTTTACCGTCGTGCCGACGAATTCGTACTATCTGCGCACGTTGCCGCCGGAGCAATGGGCCGAACTGCATCCGATGCGCAAGATGCCGCGCCTCGGGTTGAAGATTCATCCGAACACGGACGATCCGACGTTGCACAAGGTCAATCCGAGCGAGGCGTGGGAACTGATGTTCAGTCATTTCGGCTTCACCGTGGCCGACTTGAAGCAGTTCATGCTGAACGGGATCGACGGCGCGTGGGTCGACGATGCAACGAAGGCTGCGTGGCGTGCCGCATGGGCGCCGGCGTTCGATGCGCTGGCTGCAACGCTCGCGGCGGGCTGAGCGGGCCGCCGGCATCGCGCAACCCGGCATAGCGGGGCAGCGGGTTCGCGATTTCGGTTGTGCCCGACGTCATGCGGCGTTCGGCGTCGATGGACGACGACGAAGCGGGCGGTGATGCGTGCCAAGCCCGCTTCGTTCAGGCGGGCCAGGGAGCGCATGAGTCGGTCGGGCCCGATGTCCCGCATCCGTAGCGTCGTCGCTGCGCACCGCGTGGCCGCAGCAGGCTCCCTTTCAGGCTGGCATCCGCCGCTTGCGTTCGCTATATTGGCGTCCGGCGGCATCCGGTTGCGATGCCGCTGCCGTGCGCGCCCGCGCCGGCATTCCAACAGCAATTCGAACCTGAGAGGCTCCGCCGTGCGCATTCCCGTTTTCTGTCTGATGTTGTTCGTTTCGCTGTCCGCGCGAGCCGGCAGTGCCTGCGATGGGCTGCTCGGCGATTACGCGCCGGCCGCCGGCAAGCCTGCGACCCTGCGCGTCGAGAAGGTGGGGAGCGACATCGTGCTGCGTGCGCGTGAGGGTGGCCGCTGGAGCGTCGATACGGCTCCGGCGCACGAGGCCGAACTCGATATGGACGGTCCGGAGAAACCGCCTGCCGACGCGTGCGTGCTCGAGGTGCCGGGCGGCCAGCTCGTCAGGATGCCGATCGGTACGCCGTATCAGGTCACGTCCGTCACCGGCAACGGCTTCACGACGAAGCGTTCGACCACCGGCGTCCTGCTGCTGATGACGCAAGGCTTCCAGGTCGACGGCGTCGAACTGTATCGGGTCGCGCGCAGCGGCGATTCGCCGTCGGCGCCGTGAGGGCGATGGCCGCGCGCTGATGGCGAGCGGACCGGCAGGTTGCGGCACACGGCGACACGACAACGAGGCGACTCCTTCCGATGGGCAATCGAGCATGGCTGTATCTCCAGGCCGGTGACGGCGACGACGCGCGAACGATCCCGTTCGCGGAATCCAATAACCACTTCCCGCTGCTGTGGCGCGTGCTGCTTGCCGACGGCGGCGCAGGCAATGCGATTACCGATCAGCGCGTGTTCGGCGACGCCGGCACGCCTAACCTCGTGAGCGACGCCCGTGCCGCGCATGCGCGCGTCAGCCGGCTCGCATCGTTCGTCACCGCGTATCCGCTGCCGGGCGACGATCCGGCGCTGGCGCGCCAGTTCGATGCGCTCGTGCGTCATCTGGGCGAATCGATCGATGCGCTCGGCGACGCGCATGGCGCGCCGCGGCTGTCCGCGAACCTCGACGAACTGTCATGGTTCGACGGGGGCGACCCGAACGACTACATCGCCGGGGAGCGCGATGCGTGCACGCGCCTGTGGTGGCGCGTCGCGAACTGCATGGACTTCCGCGACGTGCGCGGCGTGCGCGACCTGCTGGAGATCGACACGCCCGCCGACTGGCGCGACTGGGCATGGGGCTTCGGGTTCGGCGGTGTGTCGCACTACTACTTCTGGCGGCAGGAGCCGCCGCGCAGCGCGACCTACGACGATCTGTTCGGCGGCGGCGAACTGCATGGCGACTATCTCGGCGACGGCACGTTCAGCTTTCGCTCGCGCAACGGGCAGTGGGGCGTACGGCGCGAAACCGACGATGCATGGCGCGTGATCGTGCCGCCCGAATGGGCGAACCTGTGGGCGAGCGGCGCGCGTGACGACCGGTTGCTGTGGGCCGCGCGCGACGGCAAGGTCGGGCTGTTGCTGGCCGACGGCGACGGGGCGCGGATCGTGCGCGAACCGGCGTTCGACGCGGTGTGGGATTTCAGCGGCGACGTCGCCTGCGTGCGCGTGGGCGAGCGGTTCGGGCTCGTGCGCACGGATGGTGCGTGGGCGATCGAACCGACGCTCGACGATTTCGGCGAGTTCACCGGCGGCGTTGCGTCCGCGAGCTTGGGCGGCCGTTGGGGCTTCGTCGACACACATGGCGCGTGGGTGATTCCGCCGCGTTTCGACGACGCGCACGAATTCGTGAACGGCGCCGTCGCGGCGGTGGCCGAACGGGAGCAGTGGGGGCTGATCGGGCGCGACGGGCAATGGCGCGTGCAGCCCGAGTGGGCCGCGCTCGAATGGTCGTCCGAGTGCGGCGCGTTCGTCGCGCGGCGCAACGGTCACGTCGGTCTCGTCGATGCGAAAGGCCGGGTGATCGTCGAACCGTGTTACGCGGAAGTGGCCCCGCTGATCGACGGCGACCGCGCGGAAATGTTCGACGAACTCGGTGCGATCCGCCATATCGTGCGGCGTGACGACGGACGTTGCGCGATCGTCGACGGGCAGGGCCGCGTGCTGACGCCGTTCGACTTCGTCGACATGGGTGCGCTGTCGTGGTTGCCCGACGACGAAGCGGTGCCGGGCGAGCTTTTCACGCGTTACGCGATCGGCGTCCTGCCGGGCGAGCCGGTGCAACTGGCGATCTGCGATCTCGAGACGGGCGCGACGATCGCGCAGGGACGCTACGACGACGTGGCCGGGCTGTTCTGGGGCGCCGATCACGGCTGGCTGGCCTGCGTGCAGGATGACGACGGCGACGACGTGCGCGCGACGGTATTGCGCGCGGACGGCACCGTGCTCCATCCGGCGCATTACACGCGGCTCGGCGACGACACGCTGTTCGACGACGACCGCGACGACGATGCCGCGCCTGCGACGTCGATGCCGTGGTTCGTTCGCCGTGTCGAGATCGCGCAGCGCTGGAGCATGGACGAACCGGTCGCGGCACTGCGCGACGACGGCGTGCCCGTGTGGCTGTACGCGGACGGGCACGCGACGACGACGCCCCGGTAGCCCGGAGCGTCGCCCGCACGTCAGCGAAAGAATCTCAGCCAGTCGAACCAACCCGAATGCTGCGCGCGCCGCTTCGGCGCCGGTGCGCTGCGCGGCCGGAAGTCCGGCGAGAACTGCACGTGCGGATCGATCGCATGCGCGCGCAACGCCGCATCGTAGAACGATCCGACGATCGGCAGCGCGCTGTGCGCGCCCGCGCCCCAGTAGTCGCTGCGCAGCGTCACGCTGCCGTCGTCGAAGCCGACCCACGCGCCGGCCACCAGTTGCGGATGCATCAGGATGAACCAGCCGTCCGTGTTGTCCTGCGTCGTGCCGGTCTTGCCCGCGACGTCGATCCGGATTCCGTAGCGCGAGCGGATGTCGGCGCCGGTGCCGTAATCGACGACGCCGCGCATCGCGTCGACGAGCGTCTGCGCCGCGGCCACCGGTAACGCGCGCTCGGGCGGCGCGCTGCCGAACGCGGCGAGCACCTTGCCGTCGCGATCCTCGATGCGCGTGATCATCTGCGGCGCGACGTACACGCCGCGGTTCGCGATCGTGCCGTACGCGGACACCATTTCCTTCAGCGTGACGGGGCTCGTGCCGAGCGCGAGCGACGGCACCGCGTCGAGCGGGCTGTCGCGCACGCCCATCGCACGCGCGAGCTGCGCGACCTTCGCGGCGCCTTCGTGCTGCATGACCTGCGCGGTGATGCGGTTGCGCGACAGCGCCAGCCCGTCGCGCAGCGTCATCGGCTCGCCGGTCGGCGGCTCCGCATCGGTCGGACGCCACACCGAGTGCGCGTCGATCGGGATCGCGACGGGACGGTCGACGAACGTATCGCCCGGCCGCATCCCGTCCGCAAACGCGGCGCCATAGACGAACGGCTTGAAGGTCGAACCCGGCTGGCGCCGCGCCTGCGCGACGTGATCGAACGGCGCGCTGCCGAAATCGGGGCTGCCGACCCATGCGCGGATCGCGCCGTTGCGCGGATCGATCGCGACGAAGCCTGCCTGTACCTGCGTCTTGCGCTCGCACAGCGCGTGCATGAATGCGCGATTCGCGCCGAGCTGCTTCAGCGCAATCTCGTCGGCGAGCCCGGTGTCGCGTGCCTGCCGATACTCGGGCGTCTGGCGCATGAAGCCGCGGAACAGATCGTTGCGCAGCCCGCAGCCGGACGGCCCGCGCCACGCGCCGTCGGCGATCGCCTGCAGCCGTTCGGTCTGCCGCGTCAGCGCCTGCGTGGCCATGTCCTGCAGCCGCGCATCGAGCGTCGTGCGCACGACGAGGCCGTCCGAGTAGAGATCGTGGTCGTTGCGGTCGGCCCACGCGATCAGCCATTTGCGCAGTTGCACCGCGAAATGCGGCGCGAGGCCCGGCTGCGCCGTCTGCGGCTCGAAGTCGACGCGCAGCGGCTGGCGCTGCAGTTTCGCGAGTTGCCGCGGCGACAGCATGCCCATCTGCGCCATCCGGCCGAGTACGATGTTGCGCCGCTGGACCGCGCGTTCCGGATTCAGCACCGGATTGTAGTAACTGTTGCCCTTCAACATCCCGACGAGCGTCGCGCTTTCCGCGATGTCGAGCTGGTCCGCCGACTTGCCGAAGTAGGTGCGCGCGGCCATTTCGACGCCGTATGCGTTGTACAGGAACGGTACGGTATTCAGGTAGGTTTCGAGAATCTCGTCCTTGCTGTACACCGATTCGATCTTGAACGCGGTGATCAGCTCCTTCATCTTGCGCGTGAGCGTCGGTGCGCGGCCGACTTCGTCGGGGTACAGATTGCGTGCGAGCTGCTGCGTGATCGTCGAGCCGCCCTGGCGGCTGCCCGAGAACGTATGCAGCCCGGCCGCGAGCGTGCGGCGCCAGTCGATGCCGTGATGCGTGTAGAAGCGGTGATCCTCGGTCGCGATCAGCGCGTCGACCATGTGCGGCGAGATCTGCTTGAGCGGCACCCATTCGCGGTTCACGGACCGGAATTCGGCGATCAGCTGGCCGTCGGCCGACAGCACGCGCGCGGGGCGGTCGATGCGCGCCTTGCGGATGTCGCCGATGCTCGGCGTGAACGGAACGAACGCGAGCAGGACCAGCAGGACCAGCAGGCCCAGCACGGGGAGCGCGGCGAGCGTCAGCGCCACGCCGCGCCGGGTCGGATGGCGCAGGCGATGCAGCGCGCCGGCACACAGTGCGCGCACGCGCGTGCGGCACGCGGCGGCGAGCGGCGCGACACGGGCGCGGCAACGGAGCCACGCGTCTCGGAGAAACGGCACGAAGCGATTCAAGGCGGCAGGGGCGCGGAACGAAGACGCGCGATCCTAGCAAACGGAACCCGCGCGCCGGCCGCCGAAACGGCCGTTTGCTTGCAGGATTTACAGACGATTACGTTTGTTGCCCGCCGCCAACCTTTTATCGCGTTCGGGGCCGCGATTCCACCGACGAAACCACGTCCGCGAGCCGCTGCGCGGCCGCTTCCATCTGCGCGCGGCCGAATCCGCCGAAGCCGAGCACGAGCCCGGGGCGCGCCGTGTCCGGCGCGAACATCGGCGACACCGCACGCACCGCGACACCGGCCCCGGCGGCGCGCGCGACCACGTCGAGATCGTCGATGCCCGCCGCGAGCCACAGCACGACGTGCATCCCCTGGTCGCCCGGCTGTACCCACGCGCGCTCGCGCGGCAGCCGCGCGCCGAGCGTGTCGATCAGCAGCACGCGCTGTTCCGCATAGACGCCGCGCACGCGGCGGATGTGGCGGTCGAGATGGCCTTCGGCGATGAACGCGGCGAGCACGTGCTGGTCGGCGGTCGGCGCGTGGCGGTCCATCAGCGCGCGCGCGCCGCAGAACGCGGGCACGAGATCGTCGGGTGCGATCACGTAGCCGAGCCGCAGCGACGGAAACAGGATCTTGCTGAAGGTGCCGAGATAGATCACGCGGTCGGGCGCGAGGCCCTGCAGCGACGGGAACGGATAGCCTTCGTAGCGCAATTCGCTGTCGTAGTCGTCTTCGACGACCCATGCGCGGTGCGTGCCCGCCCACGCGAGCAGCGCATTGCGCCGCGCCATGCTCAGCGGCATGCCGAGCGGGTACTGGTGCGACGGCGTGACGAACGCGGCGCGCGCATCGGGCGCGAGACGCACGCCCGCGTCGACGTCGAGGCCGTCGGCGTCGACCGGCACGCGCACTATCGCGTCGCGCCGCCCGGTGCTTTCGAGCAGTGCGGTGATGCCGCGATAGGCCGGATTCTCAACCCACGCACGATCGTTCTCGCCGAGCAGCACCTGGCTCGCGAGATGCAGCCCCTGCTGCGTGCCGCTCGTGATCACGACCTGGCCGGCATCGCAGCGCACCGAGCGCGACCGGCGCACGTAGTCGGCGATCGCCTCGCGCAGCGGCAGCGCGCCTTGCGGATCGGCATAGCCGGACGGCGCGCCGGCGCCGCGGGCGCGCAGGCGATTGCCGAGCCGGCGCCAGATGTCGTCGGGCGCGGTGAGGCCGAGCGGCACCGAGATCGCGAACGGCATGGCCGGCAGCGGACTGAATTCGTGGGCGAGCCGCGCGAAGGTGGCGGCGGGCTCGGGCAGGCCGTCGCGCTCCGGGCGCCGACGCCGGGCAGGCGGCTCGGGCTCGGTGCCGGGCGCCGCCTCCGCGAGCGCATTCGCGACCCGCGTGCCCGCGCCGCCGCGCGATTCGAGAAAGCCTTCGGCGACGAGCTGCGCATACGCGTCGACGACGGTGCCGCGCGCCACCTGCAGCGACGCGGCTAGCAGCCGCGTGGAAGGCAGCGCGTCGCCGGGCCGGACGTCGCCGCGGCGCACGGCGTCGCGCAGCGCCTGCGCGAGCTGGCGGCTCAGGTCGCCGGCTGCGCGGTCGAGCGCGCCGAGCGACGGGATTTCGACGATCCGGGCCGTTCTTGCCATGATTCTGGTCTGCTGAAATTGTTTCAAACCGGCTCTACAGGATAAACCAGTTTGCAGCCACAATCGAACCATGACGGGTCAGCACCCGCGCCATTTCCCACCCCGTACGACCGTGGAGCCGACATGTACATCCCTGCCGCTTACAACGAACCCAACCCCGACGTGCTGCGCGAGCTGATCGTGCAGCATCCGTTCGGCAGCCTGATCACGCACGGCAAGAACGGGCTCGACGCGATCCATATTCCGTTCGTGCTGATGCCCGACGACGACGGCGGGCTCGGCGAACTGCACGCACACGTCGCGCGTGCGAATCCGATCTGGCAGGACGTCGCGGACGGCGACGAGGTGCTCGCGATCTTCCGTGCCGGCGACGCATACATCTCGCCGGGCTGGTATCCGAGCAAGCAGGCGACGCACCGGGAGGTGCCGACGTGGAACTACCGGGTCGTGCATGCGCACGGCCGCATCACGACGCGCGACGACCAGAAGTTCGTGCGCGGCGTGGTCGCACGGCTGACGCGGACGCACGAAGCGTCGCAGCCGGTGCCGTGGAAAATGGGCGACGCACCGCAGGACTTCATGGACGAGATGCTGCAATCGATCGTCGGGCTGCAGATCAGGATCACGCAGCTCATCGGCAAGCGCAAGCTCGGGCAGAACAAGCCCGTGGCCGATATTCGCGGCGCGGGCGAAGCGCTGGTCGCGAACGGCAATCTCGCGATCGGGGAGGCGATGCTGGCGGAGGCCGACTACAAGAACGAATAACTGGGGGGCCGCCAGATGAGGGCGGCCGTCGCCGAGATCAGATATGCAGTATGCGTACGCTCAGGAATGTCAAAAGCCAATGTATTGAGACGGCGATTGCAAAATATCCGAAGATGACTTCCGAGCGACGGCGGCGAGCGAACAGGCCGAAACCCAATGCTGCAAAGATGGCGGGTGGTCCGAACACATGGATAAACAGCAACAGAGTCGAATGAAGGGTAGGGGCGCATGCGTCAACACCACCACCGCATTCGCCAGGGCGAGGTGCACAAAATCGTGCAAAACTGGCGCATATGCGCGCGTCTATCGCCGCCCATACGACGACGCTGATAAAGCCCGAGATAGCGAAAGCGACTGCGGCGAGTAAGCGTTGCATCATTTGATTTCCCAAAAATGGATCTGTTTGGCGTTGCGGAGGTCGGACCAACCAAAATCCGTTCCAGGTAAGAACGCCTGAAAACCGAAAGCCCGGCCAAACGTTGCTGCAACACCGGGTATGCTGCTGACGGTCAGTCGTGATCCGTTCCATAAATCTATATGGCCACCGCTCGCGTTTTCGGCCGATTCGCCGCTGCGCGTCCAGTATCTTGAGAAGTGGATGATGCCGGTGCGGCCTTTGACCTTCGACTCCCAATCCTTCCCAGTAACGTTTTCGGCTTTAGGAAGACCTGCAAACGGCTGTAGCTGCAACCATGCGCCCAGCTCATCGGCACGTGTTGCGGTGGGCTTCTCGTCAAGCAAGATACGGCCGATCGTCTTTGCGCCCGACATCGGTTTGACGTTCCTTGCATTGAACGACTTCATTCCGATACCGACACGGTGCAGCGTTACGCTAAGGCGAATGGCGCATTGATTGGTATACGCCGGATCGCGGTACGGATTGCCGGACGGGAAGTTATCCCAAAGTTCTTTGAAGGTGACTCCCGCTAATGGCACCTCTTTCTCAGAATCTTTCGTGTTGGTAGTCTGGATTTTCGTGGGCTCGGTGTGTGGCATCGGTTACTCCCCGTTTCGTTTCGACAGCGCGTCATCACCCCAGTAGACGGTGTAATCGCTTGCCTCGTCACCGGTATGGATGCGGGGAAGTTTTCCGCTTGAATCAAGACGCCCGAAATGCATACGGCCGTCAGACGTTTCAATATAGTAGGGCAATCCTGCCGTTACCTCCTTGGTCGCCCTTACCCGCTCGTCGAAAGCGCCTTTCCTGATCGATGTGATTCCGCCTGTCAGCGTGCGGCTCGAAATGAATCCCACGTGCGTGTGTTTGATGTTTCCGAATCAGCTTCCCCGCGGCTGCATGCCATCTATTGCTGTCGTGCTCGACCTTCTCCCGCCTGCGCCAACGCCCCCCGAATCGCGGCCTCCGTCTTGTCGTACCCGCCTTCGCCATAACGCGTATAGACGATCTTGCCGTTCGCATCGATCAGGTACAGCGCGGGCCAGTACTGGTTGCCGTACGCGCGCCACGTGTCGTAGCGGTTGTCCTGCGCGACCGGATACCGGATGTCGAAGCGCCTGATCGCATCGGCGACGTTCTTCGCGTCGCGCTCGAACGGATATTCCGGCGTATGCACGCCGACCACGACGAGCCCCTGGTCGCGATACTTCCGATACCAGTCGTTCACATACGGGATCGTATGAATGCAGTTGATGCACGAATACGTCCAGAAATCGACAAGCACGACCTTGCCGCGCAACTGGTCGAGCGTCAGCGGCGGGCTGTTGTGCCAGCGGTCGATGCCGGTGAAACCGGGCGCCGTCGCGCCGGCCGGCGACGCCTGCACGCCCGCGTCGTCGCGGGTGCCGGCGAAGGCGGCGAGCCCTGCCGTGGCGGCGAGGGCGATGACGAGGGCGGCGGTCTTGAGTCGGGGCAGCATGGCGTTCTCCTGATCTTTGGGGGCCGTGGCGCGATGGCGGCGGCCGGGACGGGTTTCGACAGGCCCCATTAGGCGGCGCCGACGTATCTGCGATGTGTCCGGCCGGCCGCGCGTGTGCAATGTTGTGTGTCGTCGCGGCGGCGCGATACATTGGGATACAAACGCGTGGCCGTCGTGCGGTATAAAAGCGGACATCGCCCGCCCGAACGAACCCCGACACCGATACCGACAACGACTCATGGACAAGATCGACCACGTGCTGATCGTCGACGACGATCGCGCGATCCGCGAACTGATCGCGGACTACCTGGAGAAGAACGGCATGCGCGTGTCGCTGGCCGCGAACGGCCGCGAGATGCGCAACGTGCTGGACGACGGCGCGCCCGACCTGATCGTGCTCGACCTGATGCTGCCCGGCGAGGACGGCCTGACGCTGTGCCGCGACCTGCGCGCCGGCAAGTTCCGCACGGTGCCGGTGCTGATGCTGACCGCACGCGGCGAGGAAACCGACCGCATCATCGGCCTCGAGATGGGCGCCGACGATTACCTGGCCAAGCCGTTCGCGGTGCGCGAGCTGCTCGCGCGGATCCGCTCGGTGCTGCGCCGCGCGCGCATGCTGCCGCCCGGCATGCAGGTGACGGAAACGGCCGCGCTGCTGGCGTTCGGCGAATGGCAGCTCGACACGACCGGGCGCCACCTGCTCGACGCCGACGGCACGCTGGTCGCGCTGAGCGGCGCCGAATACCGGCTGCTGCGCGTGTTCCTCGACAATCCGCAGCGCGTGCTGACGCGCGACCAGTTGCTCAACCTCACGCAAGGGCGCCAGTCCGATCCGTTCGACCGCTCGATCGACCTGCTCGTGAGCCGGCTGCGCCAGCGCCTGCGCGACGGCGCGCGCGAACCGCGCTACATCAAGACGCTGCGCAACGAGGGCTACGTGTTCTCGTCGGCCGTGACCGCCGTCGGCGGTACGCCGTGAGCGCGCGCATGCCGTGGCGCTGGCCGCGCTCGCTGTTCGCGCGGCTCGCGCTGATCCTGTGCGTGGGCCTCGCGCTCGCGCAGACGCTGTCGTTCTGGCTCACCGTGACCGAGCGGGACCAGGCGACCACCAACCTGATGATGGGCTACATCGAGCGCGAGGTCGCCAGCTCGGTCGCGCTGCTCGACCATCTGCCGCCGGCCGAGCGGGCCGCGTGGTTGCCGCGTCTCGCGCGGCGCAGCTATGCGTTCATCCTCGGGCCGGGCCAGACCGGCACGCCGCCGGAGGCGCGGCTGTCGGCGCGCGTCGAGCGCTCGATTTCGGACGGCATCGGCGGCGACTACCCGCTGACCGCGAATTCGATCCCCGGCGACCGCGAACATCTGCAGGTCCATTTGCGGCTGACCGACGGGTCGCCGCTGACGATCGACATCCATCCGATGTCGACGGTGCCGCTGTCGGGCTGGCTGCCGGCCGTGCTCGTGGTGCAGCTCGCGGTGCTGGCCGCGTGCTGCTGGCTCGCGGTGCGGCTTGCCACGCGGCCGCTCAAGCAGCTCGCGCAGGCCGCCGACGCGCTCGGCCCCGATCTGAAAGGCGAGCGGCTGAGCGAAGAGGGGCCGTCGGAAGTCGCGCGCGCCGCGCGGGCCTTCAACGCGATGCAGGATCGCATCGCGCAGTACATGGCCGAGCGCATGCAGATCCTCGCGTCGATCTCGCACGATCTGCAGACGCCGATCACGCGGATGCGGCTGCGCGTCGACGTGATGGACGACGACACGCAGGGCGCCAAGCTGCGCCAGGACCTGCTGGAGATGGAGCATCTGGTGAAGGAGGGCGTCGCGTACGCGCGAACGCTGCACGGTACCGAGGAAGCCGCGCGCCGCATCGATCTCGACGCGCTGCTCGACAGCATCGTGTACGACTACACGGATGCGGGGCAGGACGTCGCGCTGCACAGCCGCGCGCCGCTCGCGCTCGTCACGCGGCCGAAGGCGCTGCGCCGCATCGTCGGCAACCTGGTCGACAACGCGCTGAAGTTCGCGGGCGCGGCCGAGATCGACGTGCAGGCGGCGCCGGACGGCGGCGCGGTGATCGCGGTGCTCGACCGCGGGCCCGGCATTCCGGACGATCAGCTCGACGCGGTGTTCGAGCCGTTCCGGCGCGTGGAGACCTCGCGCAATCGCGATACGGGCGGCACGGGGCTCGGCCTCGCGATCGCGCGGCAACTCGCGCTTGCGATGGGCGGCACGCTCACGCTGAACAACCGGCCCGACGGCGGCGGGCTCGAAGCGAGGCTGACGCTGAGGAACGCGGGATGACGCGACGCGGCGCGCGAGCGTCGCGGTTTCGGTTGCGGTCGCGCGCCGACGCGTGCGACGTCGTACGCGTTGCGGATGCGCGTCAGCAGCGGCCGGTGCGCAGCGCGACGGTCCAGTCGTCGCGGCCGCGCGAAGCCGCGATGGCCGCGGCCGTGTGCCAGTCGTATTCGACCGCATGGAATTCGACGGTCCAGCCGGCCGCCGTGCGCGACACCATCGCGTAGCGCGCATGGGGCGAGCCGGTCTCGATCCGGTGCGGATGCGGCAGGTCGTCCGCGTACGCCTGCAGCCCGACGCTGCCCGGATTGACGATCAGCCGGCCGTCGTCGAGCTTCGCGGTACGCGGCACGTGCGTGTGGCCGCACAGGATCAGCGAGGCCGCCGCGTCGCCCGCGCGTTCCGCGATCTCGTCGCGCGTGGCCGCGCGGCAGCCGTCGGGCGTGACCGTTTCGAGGAAATAGACGAGATCGCTGGCCGGCGTGCCGTGCACCAACAGCACGTCGCCGTCGAGCATCACGCGTTCGGGCAGCGCGGCGATCCAGTCGAGCTGGTCGGCGCGCAGCGTGTCGTGCGCCCAGCGATCGGACAGCCGCATCGCGTCGCGATCCAGGGTGAGCAACTGCCGTTCGTGGTTGCCCTTGACGGTCGGCAGGCCGAGCGCGATCAGGCGGTCGGCCGTCTCGGCCGGATGGAGCGCGCCCGACACGATGTCGCCGAGATTGACGATCACGTCGGCGCCGCGGCGGCGGACGTCGTCGAGCACCGCGTCGAGCGCGGCGAGATTGCCGTGGATGTCGGACAGCGCGGCGATTTTCATGGCGGGGCGTCGATGGGGGGAGCGGCGATTGTCGCGCAATTCGGCGCGGGCCGTCCAATCGCGTCACGGCGTCACGGCGTCACGGCGTCACGGCGTCACGGCGTCACGGCGTCACGGCGTCACGGCGTCGGCGCGCGAGGCCGCGGGCGGCGCGTCAGTCGGTCGCGAGCCGTGCGTACATCGCGAAATCGCCCGGCGTGCCGCGCACCATCTTGTAGGCGCGCAGCAGCCCTTCGTAGCGGTAGCCGCACTTCTGCAGCACGCGCGCGGAGCCGGCGTTGCCGGTCAGCACGACGGCCTGCATGCGGATGAAGCCGCCGTGCGCGAACGCCCACGCGGTGACGGCTTCGCATACCGCGCTCGCGATGCCGCGCCCCCAGTGCGTCGGCGCGAGGTCGTACGCGATTTCCGCCGAGCGGTTCACGGTGGACACCGTATGCAGCCCGATCGTCCCGGCGAGCGCGCCCGATGCCGTGTCGACGATCGCGAGACGCCGGACCGAATCCGGATCGACCGATTCGATGTCGTCGAACAGCGGCAGCAGATCGTCGGGCGAGCGCAGGTTCCAGCTCGTGTGGCGGACGACGTCGGGATTCGACAGATACGCGTACCACGCGTCGAGGTCCGCGCGTTCGAGTTGCCGGAGCGACAGGCCGGGGAATCCGCTGCGGGGCGGTGCGGCGATTTTCATCGAACCGGGCGCCTACGCGGCATGGCGTCGGTACAGCGCCAGCGACCCGGCGAGCGCGAGCAGCATCGCGCCGCACGTGCGTTCGAGCCACAGCGCGCCCGAGCGCTTCAGCAGTCGCACCGCGCGTGCGCCGAGCAGCGCGTAGCCGAACATCACGACGCCGTCGAGCAGCGCGAACGTGACTGCGAGCGCGACGTATTGCGGCGCGAGCGGCGCCTGCGGATCGAGGAACTGCGGCAGGAACGCGGAGAAGAACAGATAGCCCTTCGGATTCGTCACCGCGGTCAGGAAGCTTTTCGCGAAGATCGACGCGTGGTGCCCGGTGGCCGTGCCGCCTTGCGCGGCCGCCACGTCGAGCGATCCCTTCGACATCAGCAGCCGGACGCCGACATAGGCGAGGTAGGCGGCGCCGAGCCATTTCACGACCGAGAACCAGAACGCCGACGCCATCAGCAGCGCGCCGAGGCCGAGCGCGACCGCGACGATCAGCACGCAGTCCGACAGCATCGCGCCCGCGAAACCGTAGGCCGCGCGGCGCACGCCGTAGCGCGAGCCGTTGGTCAGCGCGAGCAGCACGGTCGGGCCGGGTGTCGCGATGCCGACGAACGCGACGGCGGCGAAGATCAGCAGGGTCGTTTCATGCATGAAGAAGCTCCCGATGGAAGGCGCGCAGCCGATTATCGTCCGCGTCGCCCCGTGCTGTACAGGCGCGACGACCGCGCATCCGGCCGTGCATTCGACTATCTCAATTTTGGCAAGAAACTGTTGTCATTATTCCGCTGTGGAACGGAACCGGTTCCAACTACCATACCGGCCGCAGCGGGCATGCCCGCCGCTTCGTCGCGCGCGAACGTCGCCGGCCTCGCACCGCCGGCGGATGTCGGCGCCCGCGCGCCACTCGCCACAGCCAGAACAACGGGTTCACCGCCCGGAGACATGAAAACCATGAACAAGCAACTGATCGCAGCCCCGCTGCTGCTCTCGCTCGCGGGTATCGCCGCCGCGCAAAGCTCCGTCACGCTGTACGGCATCGTCGACGCGGGCGTGACCTATCGCAGCAACGAACGCGTCGGCTCCGCGGGCGCGTACGCCGGGCATTCGAGCGTCGGGCTCACGACCGGCAACCTGTCCGGCAGCCGCTGGGGCATCAAGGGTTCGGAGGATCTCGGCGGCGGGATGCGCGCGCTGTTCGTCCTCGAGAACGGCTTCGACATCACCAACGGCACGTCGGGCCAGGGCGGCCGCCAGTTCGGCCGGCAGGCGTTCGTCGGCGTCGGCAGCGACCGCTACGGCACGATCACGCTCGGCCGCCAGTACACGTCGCTCGACGATTTCGTGAGCCCGGTCGGCCCGTCGTCGTTCATCGGCGGCTTCGGCGCGCACCCGGGCGACATCGACGATCTCGACCAGACCGCGCGCGTCGACAGCGCGATCAAGTACACGAGCGCGAACTACTCGGGCTTCACGTTCGGCGCGCTGTACGGCTTCGGCGGCCAGCCGGGCAGCATGAAGCAGCGCAACACGTGGAGCGTCGGCGCCGCGTACGCGGCCGGCCCGCTGCGCGTGGGCGTCGGCTACGAGCGCTCGGACAACAGCAAGACGGGCGCGACCGATCCGACGGCGGGCAAGTGGCAGAGCACCGACGACGGCCTGTTCAATTCGTCGATCAACGAAGGCTACGCGAGCGCGCAGTCGCAGCAGGTGATCGCGACGGGGGCGACGTACGACTTCGGCCCGGCCGTCGTCGGCGTGAACTACAGCAACGTGCAGTACCGCGGCGGCGCGCAGTCGCTGTTCAGCGGCCACGCGACCTTCAACGTCGCGGGCGTGTTCACGCGCTGGAACGTGCAGCCGCAGACGCAGCTGTTCGCCGGCTACAGCTACACGCGCGGCAGCGACGTCGACGGCATCGACAACCGCGCGCAGTATCACAACGTCACGCTCGGCGCCGTCTACGACCTGTCGAAGCGCACCAGCGTGTACCTGCTCGGCGCGTATCAGCATGCGTCCGGTACGACGCTCGACGCGCTCGGCCGGCCGGTGGCCGCGACCGCGTCGGTGTCGGACAAGGCGAACGGCCATTCGTCCGATTCGCGGTCGCAGGCAATCGTGAGCCTGGGGCTGCGCCAGAAGTTCTGACGCAGCGATCGTTGCGCATGCAACGGGGCCCGCTGCCGCTACGCGGCGGGCCCCGTCGTGTGCAGGCGCCTATACTGTCGCCTCCGTTTTCGAGGAGACGACATGACCCGAACGTTTTCCGCGCGCTGCCTGTGCGGCGCCGTGACCGTCACGCTGTGCGGCGAGCCGGCGGCGCGTGCGAATTGCCATTGCGCGACCTGCCGCGATTTCTATGGCACGCCGATGCTGTCCGCAACCGCATGGCCGCCGGAGCAGGTGACGATCGACGGCGGCCACGCGACGTTCCCGCATCCGTCGAAGTCGATGTCGCGCGCGTGGTGCGCGTCGTGCGGCGAGATCGTGTTCGGGACGAACCGGCTCGGCATGCGCGTCGTGCCGAACAGCCTGAGTGCGCGTGCGCATGGCGGGCAATTGCCCGGCGACCTGCAGCCGACGATGCACCTGTTCTACCGGCAACGCGTGATCGACGTCGTCGATGCCCTGCCGAAATACGTCGACGGCTGGGACGGCCCGACGTTCGACCCGACGAACTGAACGATCGGCGCCGCGTGCCGGTACGGCCGGCGCGCGTTTTTCCGCCGCATTTTCCTTTCCCATCCGCTTTCCCTGCCGTGCGCGAACTCGCAAAAAGCGGATCGCGCCGGATCAATATTTTTTCTCTTTCATTTAAATTTCGATTTGTAATAATCGGAACGACTTCCGGCGAATGAAAAGGAATGCGGTCATGTCAGAAAAAATGACGTGCCTGCATTCGGAGACCCGGAAGAAAATGCCGGGGAATGCGCCGAAACCGCGCGGCTGGCAGGCCGTCGCGGCGAGGGTTCGCAGATTTTGCGATCGTTGACGAAAAAGCGCCGGACGGCAAAAGGCGCGGAGTGAATAATTCGGGGTAACGGCGAATGCGCATTGCCGGAATCACTAATATTTCATGCGCCGCGATTTACAGTGTCGACCATTGTTCGTCTGGGAGCATTATTCATGTCAATGAAACGAATCCGCGCGGTATTGCTGGGAATGTGCATGGCGATGCTGGCGCCGGCAAGCCATGCGCAGGCGCAATACACGACCGACTGGCTCGCGAACACGTACGGCACGCTGGCGTCGCACGTCGGCAACGGCGCGCGCTCGATGTGGGTCGCGCCCGAAGGCGTGATCTACACGGCGTCGCGCTGGGACGAGAACGCGGGCGGCGTCGCGATCTACCAGAACGGCCAGCCGCTCGGCACGATCGGCATCCACGACGAATTCCAGGGCGGCGCGATCACCGGCAACTCGACGTCGCTGTTCGTCGCGCTCGGCTACAACCGCACGTTCGGCAGCGGCTCGGTGGGCCGCTACAACCGGAGCACGAACCAGCGCGACCTGCGCATTCCGGTCAGCACGTGGACGGGCATCCAGTACGCGGACGTGATCACGGGCCTCGCGACGGGCGGCAACCTGCTGTACGTGAGCGACTTCTACGGCAACCGCGTGCGCGTCTATACGACCGACGGCGTGTGGCAGCGCGACATCGGCGTCACGGGCCCCGGCGCGCTGGCGCTCGATGCGGCCGGCAACCTGTGGGTCGCGCGCAAGAGCGCGGGCGTCGTCGCGCAATTCAGCGCGACCGGCGCGGCGATGAACACGCTGCAGATGGCGGCCGGCGCGCGGCCGGCGTCGCTGTACTTCGATGCTTCGATGGGCCGTTTGATGGTGGGCGACGAAGGGCCCGACATGAACATCAAGGTATACGGCGGGCTGCCCGGGATGCCCGTGCAGATCGGCACGTTCGGCGTGCAGGGCGGCTATCTCGACACGACGACGGGCATCAAGGGGCAGGTCGGCGACAAGCGCTTCACGCGCGTCGCGGCGCTCGGCAAGGATGCCGCCGGCAACCTGTACGTGTTGAACAATGCATGGGGCGGCGGCTGGGATCTCGGCCGCAACGGCAGCACCGATCTGCACTCGTACAGCCCGGTCGGCACGCTGCAATGGAAACTGCAGGCGCTGAACTTCGAGGGCATCGCCGCGCCCGACCCCGCGACCGACGGCACGTTGTTCTTCAGCGGCAACAACGTCTATACGGGCACCGCGGGCGGCACGTTCGTCGCGAACACGGTCGATCCGTTCACCTATCCGAAGGACCCGCGCCTCGACATGAACGACTATCAGCGCGGCCAGCACTTCGGCCAGCTCGTGACGGTCGGCGGCAACCGGATCCTCATCGCGTCGGGCCAGAACCCGGGCAACTTCAACTTCTACTACTTCAACCCCGCGAGCGGCTATATCGCGATTCCGGCCGGCTCGCTGCCCGGCAAGCCGTTCAACACGACGTTGCAGGTGACGGCCGGTTTCGACATCGACGGCAACGGCGACGTGTGGGCCGGCCTGAACGGCTCCAACGTGATCACGCGCTACCCGATGACCGGCTTCGACGCGACCGGCAAGCCGTCATGGGGCAAGCCGGTGACGACCGCCGTGCCGAGCAGCGTGGCGCCCGTGACGCGCATCATCTACCAGGCCGACAGCGACACGATGATCCTCGCGCAGGGCCTTGCGGGCAACTGGGACTGGACCGCGATGAACGGGCACATCGAGGTCTATCGCGGCTGGAAGAACGGCAACACGAGCACGCCGAACCCGGTGATCAACCTGACGAGCGCGAACCCCAAATCGATCGCGGCGGCCGGCCACTACCTGTTCGTCGGCTATGTGCACACGGTGCCGAACATCGACGTATTCGACCTGAACACCGGCGCGCTCGTCACGACGCTGACGAACTCGAACGCGGCGGCGATGGACGTCGGCAACGACGTCGATTCGATGTACGGCGTGCGCGCGTATCTGCGCTCGACCGGCGAATACGTGATCACGAAGGACAACTACAACGGCTCGAGCATCGTCGTGTATCGCTGGCGCCCGTGAGCGCGCCGGCCGCACCGGCAGAGCGTCACGGCGCGCCGGGCACGCGCCGTTCGTGCTGCGCCCGTACATCGAGTCGGGCGACTCATGGAACTTCGCGCGCGTATCCTGCACGGCGCCCATGAAGCACGGATCCTGCGGACGTTCATGATGATGCCGGCCGCGACGCCGGCAAGGGCGGCGTCGCGCGGCACGCCGCCGCTTCGCGACGTCAGTGCGCGGTGTGTTCGCGCAGGACTTCCGACGGCCGTGCGTTGCGCACGAACACGCCGGCCAATGCCGCGCCCGCGAGTGCGATCGCACCGGCCAGCACGAACGCGGACGCGAACGAGCCGCTGCGTTCGACGATGAGGCCGGTGACGGCCGGGCCGATCACGCCCGACAGGCTGCCCATGCAATGCAGAAAGCCGCTGACGCCGCCGACGCGGGCCGGATGCACGACGTCCTGCACGATCGCCCAGTAGATCGCACCCGTCACGTACAGGAAGAACAGCGACACGGACATCAGCGCGACCGCACCTTGCGTTGACTGCACGGCGCCGGCTACCGCCACGCATGCGCCGGCGCCAAGCAGGCAGGTCACGAGCACGATCCGGCGCGACAGCAGCAGGTTGCCGGTGAGCCGGTAGAGCGCATCCGAGATCGCGCCGCCGCACGCGAGGCCGATCGTGCCGACGAGCCAGGGCAAGACGGTGGCGACGCTCATTTCCTTGATGTTCAAATGGTGCGCGCGCACGAGGTAGCTCGGGAACCAGCTCAGGAAGAAGAACAGCACGTAGTTGTAACTGAAGAACGCGGCGGCGGTCGCGAGGATGCGCGGCTGGCGCATGTAGTGCGACAGCGTATGCGCGGGCGTCGCCGCGCCGGCGGCCGCGGGTGCGTGGGTCGGCGCGCCCGCGCCCGGTGCGTCGTTGACCGGCGTCGCCGGACGGTCGGACGTCGACATCATCCAGACGACGACCCACGCGAGCCCGATCGCGCAGACAATCCAGAATGCCGGCCGCCAGCCGAACTGCGCGGCCAGCAGGCCGACGATCGGCCCGGCGATCGCGCCGCCGAGCGGCGATCCGGCGCTCAGCAGACCCATCGCGGTTGCGGCGGCGTCGCGCGGCAGCCAGTTGTTGACCATCTTGTTCGCGGCCGAGCACAGCGGCCCTTCGGCCATGCCGAACAGCAGCCGCACGATCAGCAGACTCACGAAGCCGACGGTGAGCGCGGTCATCCCGCAGAACACCGACCATAGCCCCACCGACAGCACGTACACGAGCTTCGGCCCGAGCCGGTCGGACGCGAGCCCGCCGATGAAATTGAACAGCGCGTAGCCGATGAAGAACGTGCTGAACACGAGGCCCATCTGCGCGGCGTCGATGCCGAGATCGCTCTGCACGATCGGAGCGACGATCGACAGCGCGACGCGGTCGAGGTAGTTGATTCCATACACCAGGAACAGCAGGAACACCGTGAACCACGCCTGCGACTTCTGCTTCATGTCCGTCTCCTTCGTGCCGGTGGGCCGGCCGTCATGTTTTGTCATCGATCGCCGCGTCGGCACGGACCTCGGCGGGCAGGGGTATTGCGCGGTTCGCGCCGGTTGCGGCGAACCGGGTGGGCGGTCGTTCAGTGCGCGTGCAACGGCGCGAGCAAAGCGTCGGTGCCGTGTGTGCGCAGCGTCGCCAGATGCGTGCCGATGCGCGCGATCAACGCGTCCGGCCATGGGACCGAACCGGCGAGCGCGGGGCTGCCGAGTGCGGCCCGAACCGCGCCGGTTGCATCGCCGGCCGCCGACAGCGTCGCGCCGAGCGCGGCCGCACCCGGATCGATGATCGTCAGCGGCCGGCCCGATTCGTCGTGCGCGGTGGCGAGGTAGTGCAGCCAGAGCGCCAGTGCACGCTCCAGATACGGCCGTTCGATGCCGGCCGCCGCGCTTTCGCCGAGCGCCGGCAGCCAGCGCAGCGGCACCTTCTGCGTGCCGTCCATCGCGATCTGTTCGGTGCGATGCGCGAGCGTCGGATTCCGGAAGCGCTGCACGAGCGTCGCGCAATAGCCGTGCGCGTCATAACCGGACGGCACGTCGACGGTTGCGAGCAGGTCGCGCGTCATCACGCCGTCGACGAGCGCCGCGATCGCCGGATCGGCCATCGCATCGGACACGGTCGCGCGCCCGCGTAGTTGCGCCGCATACGCGATGGCCGAATGCGAGCCGTTCAACAGCCGCAGCTTCATCGTTTCGTACGGCCGCACGTCGCCGACCAGGTGCGCGCCGGCGTCTTCCCAGCGCGGGCGCGGGCCGGCGAAACGATCCTCGATCACCCATTGCGAGAACGGCTCGCAGACGATCGCGGCCGCGTCGCGCGCGCCGAGATGCGCGTGCGCCCAGTCGAGCGATTCGGGCGTCGCGGCCGGCACGATCCGGTCGACCATGCTGTTCGGGAACGCGACGTCGTCGCGGATGCGCCGCGCGAGCGCGCCGTCGATGCGTTCCGCGTAGTCGATCAGCAGCGCGCGCAGCGTGTCGCCGTTCGACGTCATGTTGTCGCAGCAAACGATGGTGAGCGGCGCGTTCGCCGGCCGCACGCGCAGGCCGGCCGCGATCACGCCGAGCGCGGTGCGCGGCGCGTCGGGCGTCGCGAGATCCTGCCGGATGGCCGGATCGTCGGCGTCGAGCCTGCCGCCGGGGCGGCGGCAATAGCCTTTCTCGGTCACGGTCAGGCTGACGATCGACACGGCCGGATCGGCGATCAGCGCCAGCAGCGCAGGCAGCGATTCGGGTGCGAACAGCGCGCCGTGCACGGCGCCGACGATGCGCGTGCGCACGCCGCCGCCATCGCGTTCGGACACGGTGTACAGGTGATCCTGCGCGGCGAGCAGGTCGACGGTATGACGCCGCCGCAGTTCGACGCCCACGATGCCCCAGCGGAGATCGCCCTGTTCGAGCACCGTTTCCGTATGGAGTGCCTGATGCGCGCGATGGAACGCGCCGAGGCCGAGATGGACGATCCCCGTGCGGACCGCCTGCCGGTCATAACGGGGGCGGCGCGTGCCGGGCGGCGCGGTGCGCAGGAAGTCGGGAACGGGAGGCATGGCGGTCGGCGACTGTTTGTACCATGGTAGAAAGCGAGATGCGTGCAGGTTATTTCGAGTCTTTCGCGAAAGTTATTGGTGTAAACGCCAGATCGCCCGGGTTTTACATCTTCTGTACCATGGTAGATATCGATATCGAGTCGGATCAATCGACAAACATGAGCGAAACGGCAGCACGGGAAGAAGAGGACGTCGTCGTCACGGCGTTGCAAGGGTTCTCGCTGGACGAGAGCCGGTCGTATACGGAGCAGGTGCACGCGCTGCTGCGCCACGCGATCGTGCGCGGCGCGCTGCCGCCACGCACCGCGCTGTCGGAGGCCGTGATCTCCACGACGATCAAGGTCAGTCGCACGCCGGTGCGCGAAGCGTTCGCGCAGCTTGCCGACGAGCGGCTCGTGCAGATCTACCGGAAGGTCGGCACGCTGGTCGCGCCGATTCCGGTGTCGATCCTCGAGGAAGGGCGGTTCGCGCGCAGCACGCTCGAATGCGCGAACCACGTCGAACTTGCGCAGAAGATCACGCCGGAGCAGCTCGCGGAGCTGTCGCGAATCATCGACGCGCAGCGCGCGGCCGTGGCCGCGCACGATGCCGAAGCGTTCTTCGATCTCGACGAGGCGATGCACGGCCGGATGTTCGCGTTCGCGGGCCGGCCGCACGTATGGGAAATGCTGCAGCCGATGAAGCGCCAGTTCGACCGTGTGCGCTGGCTGCTGCTCGACCGCGTCGAGGATCATGCGCGCCGCGCGTTGCAGGAGCACGAACAACTCCTCGCGCACATCGCGTCGCGCAACATGGCGCTCCTCGGCGCGGCGGTCGCGACGCACGTCGACCGGATCGGCTCGCATCTGCCCGAAGTGCGCAGCCGCGCGCCTCATTACTTTGTCGACTGAATCGCCTGCCGGAGGAACGCAGTGAAAATCGAACGCTTGCAGACCATCGTCACGTGTCCGGGCCGGAACTTCGTAACGGTGAAGATCGTGACCGACGAAGGCATCTACGGCCTTGGCGACGCGACGCTCAACGGGCGCGAGCTCGCGGTGCGCGCGTATCTGGAAGACCACGTGTTCCCGTGCCTCGTCGGCCGCGACCCGCGCAACATCGAGGACATCTGGCAATACCTGTATCGCGGCGCTTACTGGCGGCGCGGGCCTGTGACGATGACGGCGATCGCCGCGATCGACATGGCGCTGTGGGACATCCTGGGCAAGCTCGCCGGCATGCCCGTCTACCAGCTGCTCGGCGGCAAGAGTCGCGACGGGCTGATGGTATACGGCCACGCGAACGGGCGCGATCACGAGGAAGCGGTCGACGCGGTGCGTGCGCATATCGAGGCCGGCTTCCGCGCGATTCGCGTGCAGTCGGGCGTGCCGGGGCTCGACAAGGTGTACGGCGTCGGCAAGACGGCGGGCGCGTACGAGCCGGCCGAAAAGGGGTTGCCGCCCGAGGAGCCGTGGGACACCGCGCTCTACCTGCGCCACACGCCTGAACTGTTCCGCAAGGTGCGCGAAGCGGTCGGCGACGCGCCGCACCTACTGCACGACGCGCATCATCGGCTCACGCCGATCGAGGCCGCGCGGCTCGGCCGCGATCTCGAACCGCATCGGCTGTTCTGGCTCGAGGACGTGACGCCAGCGGAGAACCAGGACGCGTTCCGCCTGATTCGCCAGCACACGACGACGCCGCTCGCGGTCGGCGAGGTATTCAACTCGATCTGGGATTGCAAGGATTTGATCCGCGACCAGTTGATCGACTACATCCGCGCGACGATCGTGCATGCGGGGGGCATCACGCACGTGCGGCGCATTGCCGACTACGCGGCGATGTACCAGGTGCGCACGGGCTTTCACGGCGCGACCGACCTGTCGCCTGTCTGCATGGCGGCGGCGGTGAACTTCGGACTGTGGGCGCCGAACTTCGGCATCCAGGAGCTGATGCCGCACAGCGCGCTGACCGACGAAGTGTTTCCGCACAGCTACCGCTTCGAGGACGGCTATCTCGTGATGGACGACGTGCCCGGTCTCGGCGTCGACATCGACGAGGCCCTGGCCGCGAAATATCCGTACGAGCGCGCGTACCTGCCGGTTGCCCGGCTGCGCGACGGTTCGATGTGGAACTGGTGAGCGACGAAGATCCGAAGGAGAGAACCGAAATGTTGAGCGTCGTTGTCGATCGTCCGAACAGCATGAGCGTGCGCGAGGTGTCGCTGCCCGCGCCCGCCGCCGGCGAAGTGCGCGTGAAGGTCCGCTATGCGGGCATCTGCGGGTCGGACCTGCATATCTTTCACGGCAAGAACCCGTTCGTGTCGTACCCGCGCATCATCGGCCACGAATTCGTCGGGACGATCGAGTCGGTCGGCGTGGGCGTCGATGCCGCGCGGCTCGGCGAGATCATCGCGGTCGATCCGGTGATCAGCTGCGGGCATTGTCACGCGTGCACGATCGGCCGCCGCAACGTGTGCCGGCACCTCACCGTGCTCGGTGTGCATCGCGACGGCGGCTTCAGCGAATACACGTGCGTGCCGGCCGGCAACGCGTACCGGATTCCGGACGAGATTGCCGATACGTGCGCAGCGATCGTCGAGCCGTTCGCGGTGGCCGCGAATGCGACGTCGCGCACCGGCGTGCTGCCGGGCGATGTCGCGTTGATCTACGGCGCCGGCACCGTCGGGCTGACGATCCTGCAGGTGCTCAAGCGCGTGTACGGAATTCGCGCGTTCATCACCGACCGGCTCGACGCGCGGCTGCAGCTCGCGCGCAAATGCGGCGCGGCGGAGGACGAGATCATCAACACGAGCGTCGAGTCGTTGCCCGATGCATTGGAAAAGCGCGGCGTCGACGGCGGCCCGACGCTGATCTTCGATGCGGTCTGCCATCCGTCTATTCTCGAGGAGGCCGTGAAGATCGCCGCGCCGGCCGGCCGGATCGGCGTGCTCGGCTTCTCGTCGGAGGCGTCCGCGATCGTGCAGGCCGAGCTGACGAAGAAGGAACTGACGCTCGCGGCATCGCGGCTGAACTGCGCGATGTTCCCGCAGGTGATCGACTGGATCGGTCGAGGGCTGATCCAGCCCGAGCACATCGTCACGCACAAGGTGAGCTTTCGCGACGTCAAGCAGGCGTTCGAGATGGCCGAGCGCCATCCCGCGGAAAGCTGCAAGATCCTGCTCGACTTCGTGGGCGGGTGAGATCGGCTCGTGTCGCCGGCCGGGGCGCGTGGCACGGCCCCGGCCCCGGCCGCCCGGCGCGAAGATGCGTCAGAACGATACCGTCGTGGTCAGCGTGACGAGCCGCGGCTCGCCGACCGCGACGATCAGGTTGCTGTTGCTCGACGGATAGTAGGTCTTGTCGAGCAGGTTCTTCACGTTGAGCTGGAAGCGGGTCGGGAATTTGCCGATCGTCGTTTCGTACGCCGCGAACGCGTCGACGCTCACGTAGCCGGGCAGCGTGAAGCTGTTCGCGGTGTCGCCCGAGCGCGCGCCGACGAGCCGCGCCCCGCCGCCGAAGCGCCAGCGTCCGGGCAGGTTCGCGATGGCCGTGTCGTAGACCGCGAACAGGCTGCCCGTGTGGCGCGCGACGTTGACGAGCGGCGTATTGCTGTCGCGATCGTTCGCGTTCGTATACGCATAGCTGCCGATCACGCTCAGGTGGCGCGTGATTTGCCCGGCGACGTCGAGTTCGATTCCGCGCGAGCGCGCGGTGCCGATCGTCGACGTGATGTCGCCGACCGTGACCGCGACGTTGCGCTTGTCGATCTGGTACACGGCGAGCGTGCCCGTGATCGCGGGCTTCAGGCTGAACTTCAGCCCGGCCTCGAGCACGCGGCCGTATTCCGGCGCGAGCGGCGCCGCGACGTTCGACGCGACGTTCGGCTTGAACGAGCGGCTCACGTTCGCGTACGCGGTCAGCGCCGGCGTGAGCGCATACGCGAGCCCGAACTGCGGCAGCCAGACGCTGCCGCGCGAGCGGTCGGCGAACACGAACGGCCGACCCATCCCCGATTCCTGCTGCCAGTTTTCCCAGCGCAGCCCGCCCACCGCGGTGAGGCGCTCGGTGATTTTCACCGAGTCCTGCACGATCGTCGAATACGCATGCACGACCGAGCGCGAATCGCTTTGCTTCGTATTGGGTATGCCGCCGGGCGCGAGCAGGCCGTACACGGGATCGTAGAGATTGAAGCCCGTCGTCGCCTTGCCGCGGATCGTGTCGCCGCGGAAGCTGCGCTGCCGTTCGTATTCGCCGCCGACGTAGATCGCGTGGTGCATCCCCGCGAGCGTCACGTTGCCGAGCAGGCCGAGCGTCGCGATCTGGTCGGAATCGTTGCGTCCGAGGTTCGCATCGGACGAGCGCGTCAGCGCGCCGGTCCTGCTGTTGAACGCGGTGGCGCGCGTGATGAACTGGTCGTAACGGTCGCGGCCCCAGCCGTAGGTCGCGCGCACGCGCCATGCATCGGAGAAGCGGTGCTCGATGCGCGTACGCAGCGTTTCCTGGATGCCGCTGCTTTGCGACCACGCCTCCTCGTAGCGGCGATAGCGCAGCGCATCGTCGAGCTGGCCGTTCACGAGCACGGTGCCGCGGTCGAACGGCGTCGTGTAGTCGACGTACTGGTAGCTGACGTCGATCGACGTGTTCGCGTCGTGCCACGACAGCGCGGGCGCGATCAGCGCATGGCGTTCGCGGCCGAAGCTGCGCCAGTAGCGGCTCGTGTCGTATTCGCCGGTCAGCCGGAATGCGAGCGTGCCGCCCGCGACTTGCCCCGGCTTGCCGAGCGGCCCCGTGAGATCGAACTGCGCGTTGCTGCCGCCGTGGTTCGTGCGCGACGCGGAGATCGAGCCGCCGAACGTGTCTTCCGGCTTGCGCGTGACGAGGTTGATCACGCCGCCCGGATCCTGCATCCCGTACAGCAGCGAGGCGGGGCCTTTCAGTACTTCGACGCGATCGATCGTCGCGAGATAGCTGTGCAGCACCGGCGTGCGCACGCCGTCGACCAGCACCGAGCCGTCGTTGTTCGATCCGAAGCCGCGCTTGATGAACGCGTCGCGCGTGCCGCCGAGCGTGTTCGTCTGCGTGACGCCGCTGATGTTGCCGAGCACGTCGTCGAGCGAGCGCGCCTGCTGATCCTGCATCACGCTGCTGCTGACCACCGCGACCGACTGCGGGATCTCCGTGAGCGCACGGTCGTCGCCGCCCGCGATGCTCGTCGTGCGTGGCTGATAGCCGATCGTCGGATCGACGGCCGACGACGCGTTGACGTTGATCGCCGGGAGTTCGTGTTCGGCCGGCGCCGCAGCGGCGGTTGCGGGCGCAACGGGTTCGGCGCCCGCGGCCTGCACGCCGCTCGCGGCGCAGAGGGTGAGCAAGACCGGCAGGCGTGTACGCCACGGACGCAGGGTCCGGGCACGGCGGGGCATTCGGCGGAATGGCATGAATCGATGCAGGAAGAGGCGTGCTGAGGATCGTGTTGCGGGCCGCGGCGTTGCAGTGCGGCCAGGACGCGCATGATATACGTAATGAGAATCATTTGCAATTGTAATGAGGCGACCGGGCAGCGCTCGCCGCTCGATTGCCGGCCTGCCGGCAGTCTGCTACCGTAGCGGCCAAAATTAGACGCAGTGAAATTCAACGAGAGAGCCGGGGGCCGCACCATGTCATCTTCCTGTCACGTCGCATTCAGTGCGACGCCATGCACCGCGCACGACCACGCGGGCGACGAAGCGATCGCAGCCGTGTACCGCCATTCGAACGATTAAAGCAACGGAAGCGAATTCGACCGGCGTCGCGCCGGGCTTCGATCACTTCAACCACCACGCTGGACGAGAGACCACCATGAAGAAGATTTCCGCGCCGTTCATGACGGCCGCGCTTGCGGCCTGCGCGCTGTTGCCGGGCGCTCACCAGGCCGCCTGTGCGGCTTCGAACGCCGAACCCGCGATCGACGTGCACTACGGCGCCGTGATCGAGGCCTATACGCAGGACATGGCCGCTGC
The DNA here is from genome assembly GCF_001522585.2 of Burkholderia sp. NRF60-BP8. Classification (NCBI taxonomy): domain Bacteria; kingdom Pseudomonadati; phylum Pseudomonadota; class Betaproteobacteria; order Burkholderiales; family Burkholderiaceae; genus Burkholderia; species Burkholderia sp. NRF60-BP8. The sequence goes on along the minus strand of NZ_CP013372.1, from coordinate 2,371,539 downwards.
GAAGACGAAGTACGACGGCAAGCGCCTCACGTTCGTCGGCGCCGTGATCCGGATGGGCAGCGATCCGGATGGCACGTATTTCGGTGCGCTGACGGCCGACGGCGAGCAGTTCGACACGCATTTCGACGTGGCCGACCAAGGCGCGCTGAAGCCGAAATTTCCCGGCGGCGAGATCAAGCCGTTCGTCACGTCCGCGGCGTTCCGGTTCAGCTGTGTGAACGAAGGCTATATCGACGCGCCGGTGCTGCCGGGGTTGAAGCTGTCGCATTGCCGGCTCGCCGATTGAGCCGAGCGATGGGGGCGCACCGAGCGCGATGGTCGAGCGGGGCCGGGTTGCAGCGCCATTGATCGGTCGGGAATTCAGGTGTCTTGATCGATGGCCGGCCAGGATGCGCCGTTGATCGTTCCAGTATTGCGATGGGCCGCCGCGAGTCGGGCGGCCCATCTACCGATCTACAGATCTACAGATCGAGTACCAGCAACTCGGTTCGCGACCGCGAGCAGCACGGCATGAACTGGTCGCCGGCTGCCTTTTCGTCGTCGGTCAGATACGCATCGCGATGATCGGGCTCGCCTTCGAGCACGCGAGTCAGACAGGTGCCGCACACGCCTTGCTCGCACGACGTCAGCACGTCGACGCCGTGCGCCGCCAGCGCCGCGATCACCGTGCATCCGGCCGGCACGTCGATCACCTTGCCGGTGCTCGCGATCTTGACCTGGAATGCACGATCCGCGCCGGACGATGCCACCGCGCCGCCGAAGAATTCGTAGTGCAACCGCGCGTCGCCCCAGTCGCGCTCGCGTGCCGCGTTCAGCACCGCATCCATGAAGCCGCGCGGGCCGCATACGTACAGGTGCGTGCCGTCGGGCGCGCCGGCGAGCACGGCAGCCAGATCGAAACGTTGCGCGGGATCGCCGTCGTCGACGTGCAAGCGCGCGCGATCGCGAAATCCGGCCGCATTGATCCGCTCGACGAAGGCCATGCGATCGGCCGAACGCGCGCAGTAATGCATGTCGAACGGCATGCCCGACGAGAACAGCCGTTCCGCCATGCTGAGAATCGGCGTGACGCCGATCCCGCCGGCGAGCAACAGATGGTGCGGCGCGTCGCACGCGAGCGGAAATTGATTGCGCGGCAGGCCGATCCGCACGATATCGCCTTGCCGGACTTCGTCGTGAATCGCACGCGACCCGCCGCGGCCGTCGGCCTCGCGCAGCACCGCGATTTGATAGCGATCGCGTTGCTCCGGGTGGTTGCACAGCGAGTACTGGCGCACGAGGCCGCCCGGAAGATGCACGTCGATATGCGCGCCGGCGTCGAAGCGCGGCAATGGCGAGCCGTCGTCGCTGACCAGTTCGAAGCCGCAGATGTCGCGCGCTTCCTGCCACTTGCGGACCACGCGGACCGTCAAGGTCGCGCCGCTCATGACGCCTCCTTGACGTGCGCGACCGGAATCACGGGCCGCTGCGGGCTCGCAGCGTTTTCGGCGGCGAGCAGCCGGTCGATCACCTTGCGCGACAGCACGCCGCCGGCGTCGATGTTGAGCTTGAGGAGCGTGCGCTCGGGCCACTGCTCGAGATTGCGCTGCTGTCGCTCGAGCATCTCGAGATCTTCCGCGAAAATCTTGCCCTGGCCTTCGCGGATCTCGGCGGTCAGCGCGTGATCGTCGGGCCGGAAGTTGCGCGCCATCCCCCAGAAGTACCAGATCGACGTATCCGTCTCGGGCGTGATGAAGTCGACCACGATCGACGACGCCTTCCTGTCCGCCGGCGCGTCGTAGCCGCCGTGGCCCGCATGCGCGACGCCCACTTCGATCATCACGTGGCTCGGCGGCGTGAAGCGGCAGATCTGCCAGCGGTCGACCGGCACGTCGTCGGCGAGCCCGTTGCCGCGCAGCGCCATCCGCCAGAACGGCGGCGGCATCACGTTCTCCATGAAGCGGCTCGTGACGACTTCGTCGCCGTGGCTGGTCGTCTTCGGCGGCGCTTCGTCGATTTCCTTCTGGCCGATGCTCGTCGCATGCACGTAGGTCTCGTGCGTGAGATCCATCAGGTTGTCGATCATCAGCCGGTAGTCGCAGCGAATGTGATAGAGGCCGCCGCCGTGCGCCCAGGCCGGATCCTCGGCCCACGCCAGCGCGGGCAGTTTGGCGGGATCGGCTGCGGACGCGTCTCCCGGCCACACCCACACGAAGCCATAACGCTCGATCGCCGGGAAGCTGCGAATCGGCGGGAAACCGCCGACACGCTGGCCCGGCATGCCGGTCGTCCTGCCGTTGCAGCCCATTTCCAGCCCGTGATAGCCGCACACGAGCACGCCGTCGCGCACGAACCCCAGCGACAGCGGTGCGCCGCGGTGCGGGCAGAAATCCTCGAGCGCGGCAACCTGGCCGTCCGCCGCGCGGTAAAACACCATCGATTCGTTGCAGATCTTGCGGCCCAGCGGCTTGCCGTCGATCTCGTCAGGCGTGCACGCCACGTACCACGCGTTCTTGAGAAACATGATCTTTGTCTCCTTCGGGGCGGTGCCGCCGGGGATGCGGCCCGATCTTCGTTCCGTGTACTGAATGAGATTCAGTGTACTCATCGAGATTGGCGAGAGCAAGGCGGGCGGTATACTGGTTTTCCCGGGAACGTGGCGCAACGCGGCGCCATGCCGACGGCGCGCGCAACCGGCGTGCGCCGCCTACGTCATCGACTCATTCATGGAAAAAACGAATCCCGCCGACCTGCCGGCTTTCCCGATCGACCTGTACGACGAACCCGGGCACCTGATCCGGCGCGCGCACCAGATCGCGGTCGCGATGTTCTACGAGAAGCTGGGCCGGGACGTGACGCCCGTGCAGTACGCGGTGCTGCGGATGATCTACGAGAATCCGGGGCTCGACCAGGTGACGCTCGCGCAGCGCGTGGCGCTCGACACGTCGACCACCGCCGATCTCGCGGTGCGGCTCGAAGCGAAAGGATTGATCGTCCGCGAAGTGCTGCCGCGGCGTCAGCGGCGCCTGCTGTTGACGCCGGCGGGCGTCGAGCTGCTCACGCATCTGATTCCGTCGGTGCAGGAACTGCGCGCCGGCCTGTTCGACGGGATGGGCGACGACGATTCGCGGGAACTGATGCGCCTGTTGCGCAAGTTCGTCCATTTGAACAACGAGCAGAGTCGCGCGCCGCTGCGGGTGAGCGAGGATTCGTAGCGGCGCCGGGCCGTCGGCAGCGAAAGCCGCGGCGGGGCGGCAGCTTCCGTGCTGGCCGACGGCGTCACGCGCGTGACGCTTGCCCTTCCAGCCGCCGCACGGCTTCGGCCACTTCGTTCCTGAAGCGCACGAGCGCCGCCTGTTCCGGCGCCGGCGGCTGTACGGCGGCCCACAGCATGTCGATCAATTGCGTGGCCGTCGTTTCCGTATCGAGCTTGCGGTGCCCGAGGATCGCGTCCCACAGCACGTGCTCGATCGGCCCGAACACCATCGAGCGGAGCAGGCTCAGCGGCAGGTCCGCGCGAACCTGCCCGGCCGCCTGGCCGCGCGCGAGCACGTCCATCAGCGGCGCCGTGTAGCGGCGCTGCAGCGCGGTGAGCTCGTCGCTCAGCGCATGCTGCTTCGCGCGGCCTTCCGACAGCACCAGCGCGCACAATCCCGTGCCGTTCACGAGCATCAGCCGCAGGTGCGTGCGCACGATGAACGCGAACTGCTGCTGCACCGACGCGTCGCGCGGCATCCCGTGTTCGAACGCGGCGATGATTTCGTCGTACCAGTCGGCGATCACACGCGCGCACAGCTCGCGCTTGCCGCGGAAATAGCTGAACACCGTCGCCTCCGACACGCCCACGCGCTGCGCGATCTCGGCGGCCGTCGCATGCTCGTAACCTTTTTCGGCAAACACTTCCCGGCCGGCGCGCAGAATGTCCTGCACGCGCTGCTGGGATTTGCGGCCGGCGGGTGCGCGCGGCGTGTCGGCGCGGTCGGCTTTGGCGGTGGCGGTCATGGTGTCGGCGGGAGCGGCTGTCATGCTCGCATGATAGCTGAGTATCACTCAGAAAACTATTGACGCCGAACCCGGCGAGGCGCGAAACTGTGCAAAATTTCCGCTGTATTGGTCAATGAATCGGCGTATTCATTCGATGTGAGCAAAACTCAGAAATCGGTGAGTGCGGCACACTTTCTGGAGACGGAGGAGACATGATCAACCTGCCCGGCGTGCAATTCATGCTCGGTGAAGACATCGAGATGCTGCGCGACGCCGTCGCGACGTTTGCGGCGAAGGAAATCGCGCCGCGCGCGGCGGAGGTCGACCGCACCGACCAGTTCCCGATGGATCTGTGGAAGAAGTTCGGCGATCTCGGCGTGCTCGGCATGACCGTCTCCGAGGAATACGGCGGCGCGAACATGGGCTACACCGCGCACATGGTCGCGATGGAGGAGATCTCGCGCGCGTCGGCGTCGATCGGCCTGTCGTACGGCGCGCATTCGAACCTGTGCGTGAACCAGATCCACCGCAACGGCACCGACGCGCAAAAACGGAAGTACCTGCCGAAGCTCGTGTCGGGCGAACACGTCGGCGCGCTCGCGATGAGCGAGCCGAATGCCGGCTCCGACGTCGTCAGCATGAAGCTGCGCGCGGACAAGCGCGGCGACCGCTACGTGCTCAACGGCACGAAGATGTGGATCACCAACGGCCCCGATTGCGACACGCTCGTCGTCTACGCGAAGACGGACGTCGACGCCGGCCCGCGCGGCATCACCGCATTCATCGTCGAGAAGGGGATGAAGGGCTTCTCGGTCGCGCAGAAGCTCGACAAGCTCGGCATGCGCGGGTCGCACACGGGCGAGCTGGTGTTTCAGGACGTCGAAGTGCCGGAAGAGAACATCCTCGGCCAGCTCAACGGCGGCGTGAAGGTGCTGATGAGCGGCCTCGACTACGAGCGCGCGGTGTTGTCGGGCGGCCCGACGGGCATCATGGCCGCGTGTCTCGATGCGGTGGTGCCGTATATCCACGACCGCAAGCAGTTCGGCCAGTCGATTGGCGAATTCCAGCTGATCCAGGGCAAGGTCGCCGACATGTACACCACGTTCCAGGCATGCCGCGCGTATCTGTACGCAGTGGGCCGCCATCTCGACTCGGCGGGCAGCGACCACATTCGCCAGGTGCGCAAGGACTGCGCGGGCGTGATCCTCTATACGGCCGAGAAGGCGACGTGGATGGCCGGCGAGGCGATCCAGATCCTCGGCGGCAACGGCTACATCAACGAATACCCGGTCGGGCGCCTGTGGCGCGATGCGAAGCTGTACGAGATCGGCGCCGGCACGAGCGAGATCCGCCGGATGCTGATCGGCCGCGAGCTGTTCGCGGAAACGATGTAACGCCCACGTCACGCGAACGGAGCCCTTCGATGCCGATCATCGAATCGAAACTGAACCCGCGTTCGGAAGACTTCCGCGCGAATGCCGCGGCGCTCGAGGCGGTCGTCGCCGACCTGCGCGCGAAGATCGAACAGCTCGCGCAGGGCGGCGGCCAGGCCGCGCGCGACAAGCACCTGGCGCGCGGCAAGCTGCTGCCGCGCGAGCGCATCGCGCAACTGCTCGATCCGGGCGCGCCGTTTCTCGAGCTGTCGCAGCTCGCCGCGAACGGCATGTACAACGACGACGCGCCGGGCGCGGGCGTCATCACCGGGATCGGCCGCATCGCCGGCCGCGAATGCGTGATCGTGTGCAACGACGCGACGGTCAAGGGCGGCACCTACTATCCGATCACGGTGAAGAAGCACGTGCGCGCGCAGGAAATCGCCGCGGAAAACCGGCTGCCGTGCGTGTATCTCGTCGATTCGGGCGGCGCGAACCTGCCGAACCAGGACGACGTGTTTCCCGATCGCGATCACTTCGGCCGCATCTTCTTCAACCAGGCGACGATGTCGGCCGCGGGGATCGCGCAGATCGCGGTCGTGATGGGCTCGTGCACGGCCGGCGGCGCGTACGTGCCGGCGATGAGCGACGAGTCGATCATCGTGAAGGACCAGGGCACGATTTTCCTCGGCGGGCCGCCGCTCGTGAAGGCCGCGACCGGCGAGGAAGTGAGCGCGGAGGATCTGGGCGGCGGCGACGTGCACACGCGCCTGTCGGGCGTGGCCGATCATCTCGCGCAGAACGATGCGCATGCGCTGTCGATCGCGCGCAACATCGTCGGCCATCTCGCACCGAAGATCGCGCCGCCGCTCGCGCTGCGCGAGCCGAAGCCGCCGCGCTACGATGCGAAGAGCCTGTACGGCGTGATTCCGGTCGACACGCGCAAGCCGTTCGACGTGCGCGAGGTGATCGCACGCATCGTCGACGATTCGGAGTTCGACGAATTCAAGGCGCGCTTCGGCACGACGCTCGTGACGGGCTTCGCGCACATCTGGGGCCATCCGGTCGGGATCGTCGCGAACAACGGCATCCTGTTTTCCGAATCGGCCGTGAAGGGCGCGCATTTCATCGAGCTGTGCTGCCAGCGCAAGATTCCGCTCGTGTTCCTGCAGAACATCACGGGCTTCATGGTCGGGCGCAAGTACGAGAACGAAGGCATCGCGCGGCATGGCGCGAAGATGGTGACGGCCGTGTCGAATGCGAAGGTGCCGAAATTCACGGTGATCATCGGCGGCTCGTTCGGCGCCGGCAACTACGGGATGTGCGGCCGCGCGTTCGGCCCGCGCTTCCTGTGGATGTGGCCGAACGCCCGCATCTCGGTGATGGGCGGCGAACAGGCCGCGTCGGTGCTCGCGACCGTGCGTCGCGACGGCATCGAAGCGAAGGGCGGGTCGTGGTCGGCCGAGGAAGAGGACGCGTTCAAGCAGCCGATTCGCGACCAGTACGAGCGCCAGGGCCATCCGTATTATGCGAGCGCGCGGCTGTGGGACGACGGCGTGATCGATCCCGCGCAGACGCGCGACGTGCTCGGGCTCGGCCTTGCCGCGTCGATGAACGCGCCGATCGACGACACGCGCTTCGGCGTGTTCCGCATGTAACGCCCGGGAGGACAGACCGATGCGATACGAAACGATCAAGGTAAGCGAAGCCGGCCGCGTGGCGACCGTCACGCTCGCGCGGCCCGACGTGCGCAATGCGTTCAACGAGACGACGATCGCCGAGCTGACCACCGCGTTCGAATGGCTCGACGCGCACCAAGGCGTGCGCGCGATCGTGCTCGCCGCGGAAGGGGCGGCATTCTGCGCGGGCGCGGATCTGAACTGGATGAAGAAGATGGCCGGTTACTCGGACGACGAGAACCGTGCCGACGGGCGCAAGCTCGCGCGGATGCTCGAGGCGATTTATCGCTGCGGCAAGCCGGTGATCGCGCGCGTGCATGGCGACGCGTATGCGGGCGGCGTGGGCCTCGTCGCGGCGGCCGACATCGCGATCGCCGCCGACGGCGTGAAGTTCTGCCTGTCGGAAGCGCGGCTCGGGCTGATTCCCGCGACGATCGCGCCGTACGTCGTGCGTGCGATGGGCGAGCGCGCGGCGCGCCGCTATTTCACGACGGCCGAGGTGTTCGACAGCACGCGTGCCGCGTCGCTCGGCTTCATTCACGATGCGGTGCCGGCCGACGCGCTCGACGAAACGATCGCGAAGCTGGCCGCGACGCTCGTCGCGAACGGCCCCGACGCGGTGACGGCGTGCAAGCGGCTCGTCGCCGACGTGGCCGGCCGCGCGCTCGACGCGACGCTGATCGAGCAGACCGCCGACTGGATCGCGCAGACCCGCGCCGGCGCGGAAGCGCGCGAAGGGATCGCGTCCTTCCTCGACAAGCGCACGCCGTCGTGGCGTGAATGATCGCGTGACCCCAACCTTCCGGACGACATCGAAGCCATGTTCGACAAGATTCTGATCGCCAACCGCGGCGAAATCGCGTGCCGCGTCGCCGCGACGTGCAAACGTCTCGGGATCGCGAGCGTCGCCGTCTATTCCGACGCGGACGCGAACGCGAAACACGTGGCCGCATGCGACGAGGCCGTGCACATCGGCGGCTCGGCCGCGGCAGACAGCTACCTGCGCATCGAGCGCATCATCGAAGCCGCGCGCGCGACCGGCGCACAGGCGATTCATCCCGGCTACGGATTTCTGTCGGAGAACGAAGATTTTGCGCATGCATGCGAAGCGGCCGGCATCGTGTTCATCGGACCGCCGGTCGACGCCATCGCGGCGATGGGATCGAAGGCGGCCGCCAAGGCGCTGATGCACGCGGCCGCCGTGCCGCTCGTGCCCGGCTATCACGGCGACGACCAGGACGCGGCCAGGCTGCATCGCGAAGCCGACGGGATCGGCTATCCGGTGCTGCTGAAAGCGAGCGCGGGCGGCGGCGGCAAGGGGATGCGCGTGGTCGAGCGCTCCGACGATTTCCCGGCGGCGCTCGCGTCGTGCCAGCGCGAGGCCGCGAGCAGCTTCGGCAACGATCGCGTGCTGATCGAGAAATACCTGACGCGTCCGCGCCACGTCGAAGTGCAGGTGTTCGGCGACACGCACGGCAATACCGTGTACCTGTTCGACCGCGACTGCTCGGTGCAGCGCCGTCACCAGAAGGTGCTCGAGGAAGCGCCGGCGCCGGGGCTGCACGACGACGTGCGCCAGGCAATGGGCGAAGCGGCCGTCGCGGCCGCGCGCGCGGTCGGCTATGTCGGCGCGGGCACCGTCGAGTTCATCATGACGGGCGACGCGTTCTACTTCATGGAGATGAACACGCGTCTGCAGGTCGAGCATCCGGTCACCGAGATGGTCACGGGGCTCGATCTCGTCGAATGGCAATTGCGCGTCGCGGCGGGCGAGCCGCTGCCGCTGAAGCAGGACGCGCTGCGCGTACGGGGCCATGCGCTCGAGGCACGCCTTTACGCGGAGAACCCCGCGCGCGGCTTCCTGCCGTCGACGGGCACGTTGAAGCACCTGCGGCTGCCGGACGGCGTCGAGTTCGACATCGGTGCGGCGGTGCGCATCGACAGCGGCGTGCGCGAAGGCGATGCGATCACGCCGTTCTACGATCCGATGATCGCGAAGCTGATCGTCCACGGTGCGGACCGCGCGGAAGCGCTGGGCCTGATGCTGCGTGCGCTGCGCGCGTGCGAAGTGGTCGGCCTGCATACGAACGCCGCGTTCCTGCAGCGGATCGTCGCGTGCGAGCCGTTCGCGACGGCCGATCTCGACACGGGCCTGATCGAACGCAATCACGATGCGCTGTTCGCGCCGCAACAGCCGCCGCGCGCGGCGCTCGCACTCGCCTGCGCGGCGCTGCTTGCCCGCGAACGCGGGGCAACGCAGACCGCCTCGCCGTGGAGCGCGCTGCCGGACTGGCGGCTGAACGGCGGCTATCGCCGCACGCTCGAATGGCATGCGGCCGATCGCGAAGCGGACGTGACGGTGACGTACGAGGACGACGGCGACGGCACGCGCATCGCGATCGGCGACGCGGCCGCGCAACCGTTCGCATGGACGCGCGGCGCCACGCCGCTCGATTTCGACGTGACGCTCGGCGGCGTGCGCGGCAGCGGCCGCGTCCATGCGGACGGCGACACGTTCCACGTGTTCACGCAAGGTGCGGCCGAAACGTTCGAATGGCGCAACCTGCTCGCGCATGCGGGCGACGCGGAGCAGGGCGGCGGCCGCCTGACCGCGCCGATGCCCGGCAAGGTGATCGCGGTGCTGGTCGAGCCGGGCCAGCAGGTCGAAGCCGGCACGCCGCTGATCGTGATGGAAGCGATGAAGATGGAACACACGATCGGCGCGCCGCGCGCGGGCGTCGTCGCGGAAGTGCTGTACGGCGTCGGCGACCAGGTCGCGGACGGTGCGCAGTTGCTGATGATGGCGGAAGGCTGAGCGGCCTTGCCACCCTACACGGGCCGGCCGCCGCTGCCGCGGCCGGCCCGCAGGAAAGCACTTCGTCATCCGCCGTCGTCGCGACAGCGCGGCGTCGGTATCGAGGACGCACGAAGCAGTACGCGCGATTCGCGCAAATCTTTCGAAATACTTACGAACTCCACCGTTCCCGCCACGTCCCCGCGTGCCGCGCGCTGCGTGCCCCCCGATCTTCCCGCCGCTCGACACCGTCGTGTAACAAGTCGAACATAGCATCTCGGCGTCGATATGACCGGCGCGGCGTTCGCGCCTGCGTCGCGTCGTCATCCTCACGGAGAACCGTTATGCGAACGTCGGCCCTACGGCCTTTCGCGGTCGCCGGCCTGATCGCGCTGACCGCGCTGCTCGGCGCCTGCAACGACGACCTGACCGCACCCGCCGCGCCCGTCGCGCAGCAGAAGGCCGCGTGCGGCGGCGCCGTGGTCGCCACCGCACAGATGCGCTGCCCGCCGGGTTTCACCGCACCGGCTTCGTCGCCCGCTTCCTGATACCGGCCGTTCCCTCCAGAAAACCCATCAAGAGCAACCAGCATGGCCATCCATTCGCGACGCGATTTTCTGAAGTTCTCGGCCGGCCTCGCCGGCGCGACCGCCGCCACTGCACTGCTGCCGGAATCGATCCGCAAGGCGCTGGCGATCGAGCCGAACACCGTCACGGGCACGATCCAGGATGTGCAGCACATCGTCGTGTTCATGCAGGAGAATCGGTCGTTCGACCATTACCTCGGTCACCTGAGCGGCGTGCGCGGCTACAACGACCGTTTTCCGGTGACGCTGCCGAACGGCAAGCCGGTGTGGTTCCAGCCGCGCCAGGAAGACAAGTCGAGCGTGATCGCACCGTTTCGCTACGACACGACCAATCCGGGCGTCAACGCGCAATGTATCGGCGGCCTGCCGCACACGTGGGCGACGACGCACGGCGCGATCGACAACGGCCGTGCGGACCAGTGGGCCGTGCAGAAGTCGAACATGACGATGGGCTATCACGTTCGCGACGACATCCCGTTCCACTACGCGCTCGCGGATGCGTTCACGGTGTGCGACCACTACTTCTGCTCGATCCCGGGCAACACGCACCCGAACCGCATGTACCTGATGACGGGCATGGTCGATCCGCTCGGCACGGGCGGCGGCCCGTTGCTCGACAACACCGACTACATCGACAACCAGTTCGACAAGGTCCAGCTGCCGCCCTTCAACTGGACGACCTACCCGGAACGGCTCGAAAAGGCCGGCATCTCGTGGCAGATCTATCAGCAGGGCACCGGGTTCGACAACTTCACCGGCAACTACGGCACCAACATGCTGGCGTGCTTCAGCAACTTCGTGAACGCGCCGGCCGGGTCGTCGCTGCAGACGCGCGGGATGAGCACGCGTCCGATCACGCAGTTGAAGGCCGACGTGCAGGCGAATGCGCTGCCGCAGGTGTCGTGGCTGCTGCCGCCCGCCGCGTATTCGGAGCATCCGAAATTCACGCCGCTGTATGGCGCGTACTACCTGTCGACGATCCTCGATGCGCTGACGTCCAATCCGGACGTGTGGAGCAAGACGGTCCTGCTGATCATGTACGACGAGAACGACGGCTTCTTCGACCATGTCGTGCCGCCGTCGGCGCCGACGCTGCCGGGCTCCGGCATGAGCACCGTCGACGTGTCGCTCGAGCGGCACAACGTCGTGACGTCGACGCAAGCCGGCACTTATACGGCCGACAACCTGCCGTACGGCCTCGGCCCGCGCGTGCCGATGTTCGTCGTGTCGCCGTGGTCGAAGGGCGGCTTCGTGTGCTCGCAGGTGTTCGATCACACATCGGTGCTGCAATTCATCGAGAAGCGCTTCGGCGTGATCGAAACCAACATCTCGCCGTGGCGTCGCGCGATCTGCGGCGATCTGACGTCGGCGCTCGATTTCTCGAAATCGGACGCGACGCTGCCGACCCTGCCGAGCACGCAGGCCTATGTCGCGCAGGCCGACCTGCAGTGCTCGCGCGCATCGTCGCAGACCGCGCCGGCCAGCACCGCGCAGCAGGTCGTGACCGCGCAGGAACCGGGCACGCGGCCGGCGCGTGCGCTGCCGTACGAATTGCACGTCACCGGCCAGTTGCAGGCGCAAGGCTACGCGCTGACGTTCGCGAATACCGGCACGCAGGGCGCGCACTTCTGGGTCTATACGGGAGACCCCACCGCGATGCCGCGCCGCTATACGGTCGAAGCCGGCAAGCAACTGACCGATACGTGGGCGCTCGATGCGAACGGCAACTATCTGGTGAGCGTGTGGGGGCCGAACGGTTATTTCCGGCGCTTCGCGGGGTCGGCGGCCGCCGATGCGGCGGCCAAGCCTGAAATCACGCCGTGCTACGACACCGCGAACGGCGACGTTTACGTGACGATCGCCAATGCCGGCACCGGCCCGCTGACGGTCACTGCGACCGATGTCGCCTATGGCGGCGCGGCGCGCACGCTGACGGTTCCGGCGGGCCAGCGCATCGAAGCGCACTGGGACCTGTCGTGCAGCAGCCACTGGTACGACCTGCAGTTCGCGGTGGCGGGCAATACCGGCTGGATGCGCCGCATCGCGGGGCACGTCGAGACCGGCAAGCCGAGCATCACCGACCCTGCGGCCGTCGCGCCGACGATCACGGCGATCTGACGACGGCAACCGATGCGACGACGCGCCGGCCGGATTCAACCGGCCGGCGCCTCGGGTCTGCCGATCGAGGAGGTTGCGGCGGCGTCAGGGCAGCAGCCCGTCGTCGTGCGCCATCATCAGCGCCCGCATCGCGGACCACATGCCGTAGTAATGCACGATGTAGCTGTCCGCACGGCGAAACAGCCAGGGCGTATTGAGGCTGACGAGATCGGCCACGCCTTCGTGCTGCAATCGTCCGTCGCGCTCCATCGCGCGAATGAAATGCAACTGGTCGCCATCGCTCGCATAGACGCTCGAGCGGTCGTGCAGCGCGGCGATCGTCGTCATCAGGTCGCGCAGCATCGCGTCGTTGCGTTCGGTGCGGCGGAACGCCATCACGCCCGAATTGAACGTCCACTGGCCGAGATCCTGCGCGAGCAGCCAGTCGCGCCCTTCGAGCAGCGGTTCCAGCGGTTGCTGCCGGTTCGCGATCAGCACGTCGGCATCGAGCCACACGACCCATTCGTGATGCTGCAGATAGGCGTGCAGCAGCCACGGCTTGAACCAGTTGCCCGTGGCGTTCAGCCCGATCTCGGCCGGAATGTCGCGATGCACGTGGAGCGTGTAGCCGTGCGCGTCGCAGTAGCGACGGAAATTCCGTTCGGCCACGCGTGCATAGCTGCCGATGTTCGGCGTGTACAGCATCGTCAAAGCAATCGGGCGGCCGGGGTTGTACGTGCTGCGCTCGGCGGCCTCGTCGGGCGCAGCGGCGTCGTGATCGAACGCGAACATCGGCCGGCCGGCGGCGCGGCAGCGATCGACGTACGCGACGAGCGTGTCGCGAAAGCGCGGCGTCGCGCCTTTCCGTTCGGGATCGTGCGGCGTGTCGTCGATGCTGATCGCGAACGTCGGTTCGCGGCTCCACATCGGATCGAGGTCGGGGCCGGACGGCATGACCGCGTACAGCCCGTCGATCGGCGTCATGTAGCGATGCGTATCGAGATCCGCGAAGAGCGCGGCTTCCGACGTCAGCCTCGGCTCGCTGCCGAGCTTGCAGCGCTGCACGAGCCGCATCGCGATCGCGCGCACGTCCGGCGTGTTGCGCCAGATCTGCACGTCGACCTGCGGCAGCGGCGATGCGAACGCGTCGACGAGCAGCATGTCGCGTCCGGCCATCAGGCGATCGAGCGCGACGGGTTCGATGATCGCCGCGTCTTCGCTCAGCAGCAGCACGAGTTCGCCGGGTCGCGCGCCGCGCAGCACGTGGAGCAGCGACTCGTAGCGATGCAGCGGCCGCAATGGCAGCGCTTGCGGCATGCCGGATGCGTCGACGATCTCGTGACGATAGCCATGCGTCTGCGCGTACCAGCGGTGGTTGTCGAGGCTCGCGGGCGCGTGCTGGCTGAAATGACTGAGGACGATCATCGCGCGTTCCGAACGCGGGGAGGCGCGCACACGCACCGCGCGGCGTTCTTCGGCTCGGCGCCCCATCCCGATACGCCTTTCTGCGAGCGTCGCCCCGGTTCGTCATGGACGGCCTGGAAGCCTTGCGCGGCATCGTATTCCATTCTGTGTGCCTCGGTTTTGATCGTGGTGCGGCGAGGTAGCGTGCTGCCCGTTCGAATGTCCCGGGAAAACCGGCCACCGGGCGGCACGAGTATCGCATAACGGTCGGACGGATTGGCCCGGCCGGGCCGCGCGCTGACCATCCCTGACAGTGTGCGGCCGGCTGCCTCCGCTAAAATGCCGGGTTGCCGCCGCTTGACGCGGGCGGCGCTTCGCGCGCTACACTGCGCCATGCCATTCCCGTTCAACCTTCCATCCCGCCGACGATGACGTCTCCTGTCCTGACCGGCCTGCGCATCGGTATCACGATCGGATTGCGTGCCCCCGACGAAAGCCTGTGGATCAACGGCATCAAGCAGAACGCGCTGTTCCTCGCGAAGCTGCTGATGGCGTCGCCGCACGGCTACCGCGTGACGCTGGTCAACACGACCGACGTGCCGCTCACCGACGCGCTGCCGTGGGATCGCAACGTGTACGACACGCGCGCGTTCGCGGACATGAAGGATGCGCTCGACGTGGTGATCGAGCTGGGCGGGCAGATCAACGGCGAGCAGACGGCTTATCTGAAAGCGCGCGGCGTGAAGCTGGTCAGCTATTGCTGCGGCGTCGAGTACATCAACGTGATGGAGTCGATCCTGTTCGGCCGTCGGCTGTGGGATTCGCTGTTCATCAACCGCGGCTACGACGAGGTATGGGCGATTCCGCAGATCGCGCCGTCGTCGCTGCCGTTCCTGCAGTCGCTGCGTCGCTGCCCGGGGCGCGTCGTGCCGTTCGTGTGGGATCCGATGTTCCTGACCGAACGCGCGCAGTCGCTGCCCGAGCGCGGCGAATACCGGCCGCGCAGCGAGCCCGGCAAGCGGCTCACGGTGATGGAGCCGAACCACGACGTCGTGAAGTTCTGCGTGTATCCGATGCTGATCATCGACGAAGCGTATCGGCGCGACCCCGACGCGATCTGCTTCGCGCACGTGACGAATGCCGATCGCCTCGCGCACGACAGCCCCGAGTTCGTGATGCTGATGAATTACCTGGACATCGTGCGCGCGGGCAAGGCGAGCTTCGTCGGGCGCTTCGAAACGCCGCTGTTCCTGGCCGACCTGACCGATATCGTCGTGTCGCACCAATGGTCGAACCCGCTGAACTATTTCTATTTCGACGTGTGCTGGCAGGGTTATCCGCTCGTGCACAACGCGAGCCTCGCGCCCGATCTCGGCTACTACTATCCGGACAACGACGTGCAGCAGGGCGCCGATGCGCTGCTGCGCGCGCTGCATACGCACGACGACGACTGGCAAGCGTATACGCGGCGCCAGCGCGAGATCCTCGGCCGTTACACGTCGGCGAATCCGGCGCTCGTCGCCGAGTATGACGCGCTGCTCGCGAACCTGATCGGCGCGCCGGCCGCCTAGCGCCGAGTATCCGCGGCGCACGTTCGTTGCGCCGCCGTCCGCCGTCGGGTTTGTCCCGCCCTCATGTCTGACGAAATCGTGCCGTTAAAAAAAGAAACCGCCGAACCCAATGGATTCGACGGTTTTCGAAGGCACGAAATTGACGGCTCCGAGGGAAGTCCGTCGAAAACAAGTTTATAGGTTAACAAGTCGGAAGGATTGTTAAATATGTTTCAATCGATAATCTTCATATAATTGAAGTTGGTATTATTGGTTAAACGGGGATTGATTCCGTTTGGAATCTTGATAATGTCGTTTGAAACGTGAAAATTGAACGCTGCGATGATCGAATGACGCGCGGCGGCGGGTTTCGCGTGAGAGATGGCATGTGCGGAGACGGATGTTTCGACCTGCGTATCGAGCACGGGCGGCACTTCATGACGCGGTATTTATCTGAACAATCGATGGCGTCCCGATTCGTGGGACGAGTAAGTCCGGAAAAGGCGATTCTGATAAAACCGGCAGAATGAAAAAGATAAACGATTCGTTTTTTTGGGGTCTTGTAATTCCCGTTGTGTAACCTGTCGCACTGTCGGTATCGTGCGCGCGTGGTGTATTTAAAGTAACCGAATAGCGTAAAAAATATCGAATTTGACGGCGCCGAAGCGAACAGTACGCTCCCCGGAAAAAATCGACATACAGGATGGGCCGGGTGGGCGGCGGAGCGCGTCGAGGTCGGCTCGTTCCGCCTATGTGTTGAGGTCGAGCCGCGATCGGCGGCTCGCCATTAGCCGGAGCGCCGGATGAATGCGGTCGAAGCTCGCCAGGAGGCGAATCGGAAAGCGAATCGCAACGAAATCGATCTCGTGTTCGGGGCACCCGACGATCACCCCGATCTTGCGTCGGTGCGCAGTTTCGTCGAAAGCCGGCTCGGATTCGCGCGCGAGCCCGTGTGCCGCGCCGACCTGTCGGGCGGCGTGCTGTACGAGGAATGCCTGGCGCGGCTGCGGTGGGGTGAGCGCGATGCGCTGCCGCCGCTCGCGTTTCTGCCGCGCCTCGAAGCGCTCGGGCTGATGCGCTGGTTCGACTGGCTGGTGGTCGGCCGCACGATCGATGCGCTGCGCGCCGATCCGGGCGCCGTGTACGGTTGCAACGTCGCGGCGGCAAGCGCGGTCGTGGACGACGCGTGGCTGGCGATTTTCAGGCGGCTCGAGCGCGAGCCGTCGGTGGCGGCGCGGCTGGTGGTCGAGATCACGGAGACGGGGCCGCTGAACCCGGTCGCCGGCCGGTCGTTCGTGTCCCGCTTCCAGCGGGCCGGGTGCCGGATCGCGATCGACGATTTCGGCGTCGGTTTCAGCGCATTGAACAATCTGGTGGTCGGCAATCCCGACATCGTGAAGCTCGACCGCTCGATCCTGTCGCTGATCAAGCGCAACGCGATCGGCCGCTACCAGTTCCGCCGGCTGATCGCGTTTGCGCATGAAGGTGCGCGGCACGTCGTCGTCGAAGGCGTGGAAAGCGAGACCGACCGACAGATCATCGTGGATGCCGGCGTCACGTGGGCGCAGGGCATCCGGTTTTCGTGGCGATCGCCGGCCGCCGCATGACCGCGGGAGCGGGCGGGGCGGCGCGCGGGGTGTGCGTCGGGAGCAGGGGCGCGGAGCGGGACGAATCGCAAAGGGGCGTGGGCATGGCGGGAACGAAAGCCGGAGGCGGAACGGGCACGCAGGCGGCCGATGCGCGCGACCTGGTCGCGATCGCCGAACTGGTCGACATGCTGGGGCAACTCGGCGCCGAAGCGACCGATGCGCCGATCGACGTCGCGTCCTGTCTCAATGGCCTGACGATCGTCGCGCGCCGTATTCAGCGGATGAGCCCGCTCGACGCGGGCGGCCGCGAACTCGCGGCGCGGCACTATTACGCGGGGGTCATCGCCGGCGCGTGCGGCGACGAGTCGGCGATCGCGCGCGGCGTATCCGACAGCCTCGTCAGGCAATCGGGCGGGGCAGGCCGGTCGGCCACCCGTTGTTTCGCGGTGCTCGCGCGCATGGGGCGGCGGCATGGTCGCGCGTTCGCCGCGCAAAGCGGCGATCGGGTACTGGCGTAACGCAACCGGGGCGTGTGAAGGAACTCAGCCGAGCGAGCGGCCGGCGAACAGGTGCTGGATCTGCGTGGAATAGGCGCTCACATTGTGCTCGGCGAGCGTGTCGACCTGGTGCAGGCAGCGGCGAGCCGCCGCCGCGTAGTCGTCGAGGCGCGCGTCGTGCGTTTGCGCGGCGGTCGCGATCGCGCGAGCCGCATCGAAGATCTCGAAGTCCGGATAGTAATAGCCGACGTCGCGCAGGAACGGCGAGTTGTGCACGAGCGGGTAGTTGCCGTACAGCGCGTCGTACAGCAGATAGTTCAGGCCGTTTTCCCAGTGGTGCGACACGACGATGTCGGTGTGATGCGCAGCCCATGCGACGAACGGCGCGCGCACGTCGGCAGTGGCCTTGCCGTCGCGCACCATTTCGAGCCCGAGCGCGAGATGCTTGAAGGCGACGTTTTCCTTCTTGTCGAACGTGTTGGTCATGTACACGTGCTCGACCAGCTCCGGATGTTCGACGTAGCACGCATTCGCGGCGAGCATCGGCACGATCGCGCTCTTCACGACGTTCAGGTTCGGCTCGAAGAACGCGATGCGCTTGGCCGTGCCGCGATTGCGGTAGCCGAAGCGCGCCTTCAGTTCGGGGTCTGCGTCGAGGCTGCGCTCGATGAAATACGGCGACCAGATGTGCGGCAGCTCGATCACCGGCGCGCGGTACACGGCCTGGAAATAGGCCGCGCACGTGTGCATGTGCTGCGGATTCGTCCAGATCTCGTCGAACTGCACGCGGTTCGGGTTCGGCCGCCAGTCGTTCTTCTCGAAGTTGATCGTCTCGACCGCGATCACGTAGTCGTTGCCGAAGCGGTACGACACGCACTTGCCGCCGCGGCCGCGCACGGCGTCCGTGTGCGACGGATCGACGAACGCATTCATCTCGATCAGCAGATCGGTCTGGTGGATGATGGCCGACAGCGGCCGCAGCGCGTCGCCGAACGCGTCCAGCATCAGCGCCTGCGGATACTCGGTGACGCCATCGTCGTGCGCGAGCCAGACTTCGCCGATCAGCGGCGATTGCTTCAGCAGCATGTACAGGTACACGCAGTGCTGGTTCGCGCCGTTGTACCAGATCGACTGCGTCGCGTCGCGCTGCACGTTCATCGTTATCGCGACATTGAGTTTCATCGGATCGGCTCCGTGAGCGGGCGCGTGCGCCGCTTATTGCGTGAAGTTTTGCGACCGGCGCGGCACATAGCCCGTCAGGCGCCAGCGGCCGTCGTCATCGAGACGAAAGCTCAGCTTTTCGTAAACGGTCGCACCGCTCGCGAGCGTCGTCGTGTAGTCGACGTTCGCGTACAGGCCGTCGGGCATCGACGACGAGTTGCTGTAGCGGATCCGCGTGATTTGCGCCCAGCCGCGATGGTCGACCGCGCCGACCGACTGGCGTGCCTGCTGCATCTGTGCCGCGAACTGGTCCTGCTTGAAGCGCGCCTTGACGAACGGTGCGGCGTCGGTCCACACCGCGCCGTACTGGCCGGCGTCGAGCTGCTTGAACACCGCATCCGAGTCGCGGAGCAGCGCGTCGGCCGATTCGCCGGCGGATTGCGCGTGCGCGCCGATCGCGATCGATGCGGCGGCGCAGCCGATCAGCCATTTTGCGCGAGTGAGGGGCGTGCGTGCGTTCATGGTGAGGGTCCTGAAAGGGCGGCGCGTCACGCGTCGCGATAGAGGGCGGCGATCGCGTCCGTATAGGCCGCGACGTTCTCGGGGTTGTAGATGCTGACCGAGCTGAGCACATGCCTCGACTGCTCGCGGTACCCTTCCAGGTTCGCGTCGTGCTCGGCGAACGCCTTCAACAGTGCGCGGCCGCCCGCCTGGCAGTCGAAGTCCGGATAGAAATACCCGGCCTTGCCGAGGAACGGCGAGTTGTGGATCAGCGGATAGTCGCCGTACAGCAGCTCGTAGTACAGGTAGTTCTGCGCGTTCTCCCACGTGTGCGACACCACCGCATCGCCGTACGCGGCCATGAACTCGTATACCGCATAGCGGCTTTCGAACGTCGTGATGCCGTGCTCGACGATGTCGAGACTCTTCGCGAAATGGATGAACGTCGTGTGATCCTTCAGGTGAATCGTGTTGCACACGCGCACGAATTCGAGGAAGGCCGGATTCGCACGGTAAGCCTCTTCCGTGATCAGCATCGGAATGATGCTCGTCTTCACCATGCAGATGTTCGGCTCGAACATCGTCACGCGCCAGCGCGGCTTGCCGGGCTGATAGCCGAACGTCAAGCCGGCGCCGAGCGTCGCGCGCGCCTTGTCGAACAGCATCGGGTGCCAGATGTGCGGGACGATCGTGACCGGCGCGCGCAGGCCCGTCTGGTAGTAGTGCAGGCACGAGCGCTCGAACTCGGGAATCGTCCACACCGCGTCGTACGGCGCGCCCGAGAACAGGAAGCCCGACGGCTTGTCGAACATCGCGCGTTCGATGTCGATCACGTAGTCGTTGCCGACCCGCATCGTGACCACCTTGCCGCCGCGCTCGCGGAACGCGCGCAGGTAGTCCGCGCCGAACTGCGCGCTCATTTCGATCAGCACGTCGCAGCGCTCGAGCGCTTCGTCCATCGACAGCAGCGGCACGTCCCACTCGCCGAGCATCATCTGCGGATCGGCAACGTGTTCGCCGCCGTTCACCATCACGGCTTCGGCGACGAGCGGCGATTGGCGCAGCAACAGGATCAGCAGCAGGCAGTTCTGGAAAATGCCGTTTTCCCACAGCGACTGGCCGGCGCCGCGCACGAACAGCGACACGCCGACGACGAGACGCTTGCCCTCGCCGGGCGCTTGACGGGCATTGGAGTCCGACATGCGTATGCTCCGGTTCAGGCGACCAGACGCGAGACGAACGCGTCGAGGTTCGCGGGGTTGTCGATCGAGACCGACTGCAGCAGCCGGCCCGCCTTCGCGCGGTAGTCGTCGAGGCGTTCGTCGTGATGCAGCCACGCTTCGAGCAGCGCGCGGCCGCCGGCGGCCGAGTCGAAGTCCGGGTAGTAATAGCCGGCGTCGCCGATCAGCGTCGAGTTGTGGATCAGCGGATAGCCGCCGTACAGCACGTCGTAATACAGATAGTTCTGCCCGTTTTCCCAGTGGTGCGACACGACCGCATCCGCGTGACGCGCCATGAAGCCCGGCAGGTCGAGCCGCGGTTCGAACGTCGCCTTGTGCTCGCGCACGAGATCGAGGCTGTTCGCGAAGTGCACGAAGGTCGGATGTTCCTTCATGTGCATCGAGTTGACGACGAACATGTGCTGCACCGCGTCGGGCCGCGCGCGATAGAACTCGTCGCATGCGAGCATCGGGTAATGGCAGGACTTGGCGACCGAGATGTTCGGCTCGAGCGTCGCGAGCTTCCACGGCCGCTGGCCGGGCCGATAGCCGAACGTCGCGCCTTCGTCGGCGAGCGTGGCCACGCGGCGCTCGAGGAAGTACGGCGACCAGATGTGCGGCATCAGGTGGACGGGCGCGCGCAGGATCGTCTGCAGCATCGGCGCGGCGGTCTTGTCGTATTGCGGCAGCAGCCACACTTCGTCGAACGGTGCACCGTTGAACACGTGCCCCGACGGTTTCCCGAAGATCGGCGTTTCGCACAGGCCCGCATACACGTGCCCGCAGAAGAACGCGGCGATCTTCTTGCCGAGCGCCTTCATGTGCCTGAGCCATTCGACCGGCAACTGCGCGCCCATTTCGATCACGACGTCGAGTTCGTGCGTGACGTCGGCGGGTTTCACGAGCGGGACGTCGAGGCCGTCGAGTTCGAGGCCGGCCGGCAGCGCGTTGGCGTCGCCGCCGTTCAGGAAATAGACGGGGCCGACGCGATCCGAACGCTTGAGCATCATCGCGAGGAACGCGATGTTCTGGTGAATGCCGTTCTCCCAGATCGCCTGGCCGTCGCGCGCAAACAGCGAGATGCCGACCGCCGGCCGTTGCTTGCGGGTGCCGCTCGCGGCGGCTTCATTGATGTCCGTCACCGGTTGTTTCCTCTGCGGCGTCGTGCGTCCGGGCATCGCGTCGAGCGTCTGGCCGGCAGCGGCGCGCCGTGGATCGTCATGGTTGGATTCGTGCCGGTGCGCCGCCGTGCGCGAATCGGGCGACGGGATTCGCGCGGCCGGCAGCCGGATTCCGGCGTGTCGCCGGCACGCCTCGCACGGCACGCGTCGGGCAGGCTGCCCCGGCAACTGTCTGCCGGCGATTGTGGCATGGAAACCGCCGGTTTTGGCAGGACGTGACGAACTTTGACATCGCCGCCGGCCAACGGGAACGGGCGCCGACGAAGCGGCGCCCGGTCGTCCGGCGGCCCGCCGGCGCGGTGCGGTGGGCCGCCGGATCGCGCGGCCACGGGCGGCTCAGTGCTGCAGCCGGATTTCGACGCGGCGGTTGCTGGCGCGGCCTTCCGGCGTCGCGTTCGAGGCAACCGGATCGGCCTTGCCGCGGCCCGAGACCGTCATCGAGTCGGTCTTCAGCCCGTGCGCCTTCAGATAGGCGGCGACCGATTCGGCGCGGCGCTTCGACAGCGCGAGGTTGTAGTCGTCGCTGCCCACCGAATCGGTGAAGCCGGTGACCGTCACTTGCGAGTACGTGCGGTCGGCGCGCTCGCTCAGCAGCCGGTCGAGCGATTCGCGCGCGGTCGGTGCGAGCGTCGCGTGATCGGTGGCGAACAGCGCGTCGCCCGACAGGTTCACGCGTTCGACCACGGCGGCGGCCGGCTCGGCGGCCGGGGTTGCTGCGGCGGGCGCGGCGCCGCACTGGAAGACCAGCGTGGCCGGATCGGATTTGTCGCGCAGCGCGCGGGCCGAGTCGACGGCGCGCACGGGCTCGTCGCCGCAGATCTTGCGGGCTGCCTTCATGCAGGTCTGCGGGCCCGACAGCAGGCCGTGGCAGTCCACCTGGAAGGTGCGCACGCCGTCGCGCGGCTGCAGTTCGGAGGCGCTGAAGGTCGGGCCGGATGCGGTCGAGCACGCGGCGAGGGCCATTGCGGAAAGCGCGAGCGCAAGAGCGAGTTTGTTCACGGTGACGTCCTTAAAGCTTGGGTTGACCGAGGCCCGCCGCGTGGTGCGCAGCGGGCTCGTCCTGCCGTCGGAGCCGCGGGCCGTCCGGCGGCGAGCCGAACGGCCGGGCGGCGCGACACGTTACTTCCACTGATACAGCATGCCGGCGCCGATCACCTTCTGACCGCCGCTGAAACCGCCGTTGATCGACGCCTTCAGGTTCTCCGTGATGCGCGCCTGCATGTTGACCGCCATCGCCTTCTGGCCGAGGAAGGTCGACGTGCCCACGCCCATCCCGAAGTTGGCGTCGCGATCGAGCTGCGGGATCGACGCCATCGCGCCGACGGCCGCGATACCCTGCTTCGCCATCTGGTCGGTCTGCTGCAGTTGCGAACCCAACGAGTTGATCTGCGCCTGCTGGCCCGACAGTGCCGTCGACAGCGTCGTCTGCACCTGCGTCAGCTGGTTCACGTTCACCGCGTCGGTGCCTTGCGTACCCGGCGCGACGTTCGTGATCTGGCGCTGCTGCGTGTCGCTACCGACCGACACCACGTTCGAGCGACCGCCGTCGTTCGAGCCCGCGCCGATCGCCACCGAGTTCGAGCCGGCGGTGACGGTCGGGACGTCGGTGCCCTTGCCGTTCATGTCGGCCGCGATGCCGTTGTTGTTCGCCGCACGCGTCGTGTTGTTGTTGAGCGTCGTCGACAGCTGGTTCAACTGGTTGTTGATGTTCGTCACGCCGGTCGACAGCGACGCCACGTTGCTGTTCGTCGTGCTCAGGCCGGTGGACAGCGAACCGATGCCCGTCGAGGTCGACGTCGACAGCGAGTTGACGTTGCTGTTCACCGTGCTGAGGCCCGTCGACAGCGAGTTGATCGCGGTCGAGGTCGACGTGGACAGCGACGCCACGTTGCTGTTCGTCGTGCTCAGGCCGGTCGACAGCGAGTTGATGCCGGTCGACAGCGACGCGACGTTCGATGCGGTGGACGTCGACAGCGTGTTGATCGCGTTGTTCGTCGCGTTCAGCTGGCTGCCGTTGATCGCGTCCGTGCTCGTGGCCGAGATCCGGCCCGCGGCGACGTTCGTGATCTGGCGCTCCGCGCCCGGTGCGCCGACGCTCACCACGCCGACCGGCGAGCCGCCCGCGAACGGGTACGTGACGCCGCCGATCGTGGCGCTCGAGGTGCCGACCGCCGCGGCCGTGACCGAGTTCGCGCCGAGTGCGATCGAGTTCGCGACGTTCGCTTGCGCGTTCGTGCCGAAGGCGAGCGCGTCGGCGGCCGTGGCCTTGGCGGCCGAGCCGTAGGCCTGTGCGCCCGTGGCGCTGGCCGTGGCCTGGCTGCCCAGCGCGATCGTGTTGTCCGCGGTGGCCTGGTTCGAGCTGCCGAGGGCGAGCGCGCTGGCACCGGTTGCCGTGTTCTGGTTGCCGAGGGACACCGCGCCGTCGCCGGTCGCCGTGTTGTTCGCACCCATCGCCACGGCGCCGGTGCCCGTCGCAACGTTCGGATCGCCGATCGCGACTGCGCCGTCGCCGGACGCGGTGTTGCCGGAGCCGATCGATACCGCCTTGCCGCCCGTCGCCGATGCGTTCTGACCGATCGCGACCGCGCCTGCCGTCTGCGCGTTCGAGCCGTCGCCGACTGCGACGCTGCTGGCGCCCGCCGCGCTGGCGTTCACGCCGGCGGCGAGGGCGTTGGTGCCCGTGGCGCCGTCGTTGGCGTAGTTGGCTTGCTGCACGCCGTTGTCGTTGACGCTGTAGTAGTGCGTCTTCGCGGCGTTGATCGCGGTCGAGGTCGAGGTGGACAGCGACGACACCGAGCTGTTCGTGCTGCTCAGGCCGGTGGACAGCGAGCCGATGCCGGTCGACGTCGACGTGGACAGCGACAGGATCGTGCTGTCCGTGCTGCTCAGGCCGGTGGACAGCGAGCTGATGCCGGTCGAGGTCGAGGTCGACAGGGACGTGATCGAGCTGTTGGCGGACGACAGGCCGGTCGAGGTCGAGGTCGACAGCGAGCTGATCGAGCTGTTGGCCGACGACAGACCCGTCGAGGTCGAGGTCGACAGCGACGTGATCGAGCTGTTGGCCGTGGACAGGCCGGTCGAAGTCGAAGTCGAGAGCGACGTGATCGAGCTGTTGGCCGTGGACAGGCCGGTCGAGGTCGACGTGGACAGCGACGTGATCGAGCTGTTAGCCGTCGACAGACCGGTCGAAGTCGAGGTCGACAACGACGTGATCGAGCTGTTGGCCGTCGACAGACCGGTCGAAGTCGAGGTCGACAACGACGTGATCGAGCTGTTGGCCGTGGACAGGCCGGTCGAGGTCGAAGTCGACAGCGACGTGATCGAGCTGTTGGCCGTGGACAGGCCGGTCGAAGTCGAAGTCGAGAGCGACGTGATCGAGCTGTTGGCCGTGGACAGGCCGGTCGAGGTCGACGTGGACAGCGACGTGATCGAGCTGTTAGCCGTCGACAGACCGGTCGAAGTCGAGGTCGACAACGACGTGATCGAGCTGTTGGCCGTCGACAGACCGGTCGAAGTCGAGGTCGACAACGACGTGATCGAGCTGTTGGCCGTGGACAGGCCGGTCGAGGTCGAAGTCGACAGCGACGTGATCGAGCTGTTGGCCGTGGACAGGCCGGTCGAAGTCGAAGTCGAGAGCGACGTGATCGAGCTGTTGGCCGTCGACAGGCCAGTCGAGGTCGAAGTCGACAGCGACGTGATCGAGCTGTTAGCCGTCGACAGACCGGTCGAAGTCGAGGTCGACAGCGACGTGATCGAGCTGTTGGCCGTGGACAGGCCGGTCGAGGTCGACGTGGACAACGACGTGATCGAGCTGTTGGCCGTCGACAGGCCAGTCGAGGTCGAAGTCGACAGCGACGTGATCGAGCTGTTAGCCGTAGACAGACCCGTCGAAGTCGAGGTCGACAACGACGTGATGGAGCTGTTAGCCGTGGACAGGCCAGTCGAAGTCGAGGTCGACAGCGACGTGATCGAGCTGTTAGCCGTCGACAGACCCGTCGAAGTCGAAGTCGAAAGCGACGTGATCGAGCTGTTAGCCGTGGACAGACCCGTCGAAGTCGACGTGGACAGCGACGTGATCGAGCTGTTGGCCGTGGACAGACCCGTCGAAGTCGAGGTCGACAGCGACGTGATGGAGCTGTTGGCCGACGACAGACCCGTCGAGGTCGAGGTCGACAGCGACGTGATGGAGCTGTTAGCCGTGGACAGGCCAGTCGAAGTCGAGGTCGAGAGCGACGTGATGGAGCTATTGGCCGTCGACAGACCCGTCGAAGTCGAGGTCGAGAGCGACGTGATCGAGCTGTTGGCCGTGGACAGACCCGTCGACGTGGAGGTCGAAAGCGACGTGATGGAGCTGTTAGCCGTCGACAGACCCGTCGAAGTCGAGGTCGAGAGCGACGTGATGGAGCTGTTGGCCGTGGACAGGCCAGTCGAGGTCGACGTGGACAGCGACGTGATGGAGCTGTTAGCCGTGGACAGACCCGTCGAAGTCGACGTGGACAGCGACGTGATCGAGCTGTTGGCCGTCGACAGACCCGTCGAGGTCGACGTGGACAGCGACGTGATCGAGCTATTGGCCGTGGACAGACCGGTCGAAGTCGAGGTCGAAAGCGACGTGATCGAGCTATTGGCCGTGGACAGGCCAGTCGAAGTCGACGTGGACAGCGACGTGATGGAGCTGTTAGCCGTGGACAGACCGGTCGAAGTCGAGGTCGAAAGCGACGTGATCGAGCTATTGGCCGTGGACAGACCGGTCGAAGTCGAAGTCGAAAGCGACGTGATCGAGCTGTTGGCCGTCGACAGACCGGTCGAAGTCGAGGTCGACAGCGATGTGATCGAGCTATTCGCCGACGAGAGACCGGTCGAGGTCGACGTGGACAGCGAGGTGATCGAGCTGTTGGCCGTGGACAGACCCGTCGAAGTCGAAGTCGAAAGCGACGTGATGGAGCTGTTGGCCGACGACAGACCCGTCGACGTGGAGGTCGAAAGCGACGTGATCGAGCTGTTGGCCGTCGACAGACCGGTCGAAGTCGAGGTCGACAGCGACGTGATCGAGCTGTTGGCCGTGGACAGGCCCGTCGAGGTCGAAGTCGAGAGCGACGTGATGGAGCTGTTAGCCGTGGACAGACCCGTCGAAGTCGAAGTCGAAAGCGACGTGATCGAGCTGTTGGCCGTGGACAGACCCGTCGAGGTCGAAGTCGAGAGCGACGTGATGGAGCTGTTAGCCGTGGACAGACCCGTCGACGTGGAGGTCGAAAGCGACGTGATGGAGCTATTGGCCGTCGACAGACCCGTCGAGGTCGAAGTCGAAAGCGACGTGATCGAGCTGTTGGCCGTGGACAGACCCGTCGAAGTCGACGTGGACAGCGACGTGATGGAGCTGTTGGCCGACGACAGACCCGTCGACGTGGAGGTCGAGAGCGACGTGATCGAGCTGTTAGCCGTCGACAGACCCGTCGAAGTCGAAGTCGAAAGCGAGGTGATCGAGCTGTTGGCCGTGGACAGACCCGTCGAAGTCGAAGTCGAGAGCGACGTGATCGAGCTGTTGGCCGTCGACAGACCCGTCGACGTGGAGGTCGAAAGCGACGTGATCGAGCTATTGGCCGTTGACAGACCCGTCGAGGTCGAAGTCGAAAGCGACGTGATCGAACTATTGGCCGTGGACAGACCCGTCGAAGTCGAAGTCGAAAGCGACGTGATCGAGCTGTTAGCCGTGGACAGACCCGTCGAGGTCGAAGTCGAGAGCGACGTGATGGAGCTGTTGGCCGTGGACAGGCCCGTCGAGGTCGAGGTCGACAGCGACGTGATGGAGCTATTGGCCGACGACAAGCCCGTCGAAGTCGAAGTCGACAGCGACGAAATGGCGCTGGTCGCAGTACCGACTTGTTGAGCGACCGAATACAGCTGGCTACCGTTGATCGCATCGGTACTGGTCGGAGTCACCTGGCCTGCGGCAACGTTGGTGACTTGTCGTTCCTTGCCGCTATCACCCACGCTGACGACGCCGACCGGATTGGCGCCAGCGAATCCGCTGAACGTCACGCCGTTGACGGTGGCGCTGCTCGTGGCGGTTGCCGCGGTGGTCTTCGAGTTGGCGCCGAGCGCGACGGAGTTGTCCGTGCTGGCGCTAGCGCCGAGGCCGATGGCGACGGAGTTGGTCGTGCTGGCGACAGCGCCGGAGCCAATGGCGACAGCGTCGGCGCCCGTTGCGGTGCTGTCGGGGCCGCTCGAGTTCGCGTGGAAGTACTTGATGCCCTGGCTGTTGATGTTGTTGATCGCCGAGCCCACGCTGTTGGCCGTCGACGTCGTGCCATTCGCGTTGTACGTGGTGTACGACGGGGCCGAGACCTTGCCCGTCGTCGGGTCGTACGTCGAACCGCCGCCAAGTGCCGAGGCGGTACTGCTACCGAGATTGTCCGTCTTCGTCGAGACCGTGCTCAGGCCGGTGGACAGCGAGTTGATGCCGGTCGAGGTCGACGTGGACAACGACGTGATCGAGCTGTTGGCCGTGGACAGGCCAGTCGAAGTCGACGTGGACAGCGAGGTGACGGAGCTGTTGGTCGAGCTCAGGCCGGTGGAGAGCGAACCGATGGAGCTCGTAGCCGACGACAAACCGGTCGAGGTCGAAGTCGACAGCGAGGTGATTGAGCTGTTGGCCGTCGAAAGACCCGTCGACGTGGAGGTCGACAGGGACGTGATGGAGCTATTGGCCGTGGACAGACCCGTCGAAGTCGACGTGGACAGCGAGGTGACGGAGCTGTTGGTCGAGCTCAGGCCGGTGGAGAGCGAACCGATGGAGCTCGTAGCCGACGACAAACCAGTCGAGGTTGAAGTCGACAGCGAGGTGATTGAGCTGTTAGCCGTGGACAGACCCGTCGAAGTCGAGGTCGAGAGCGAGGTGATGGAGCTGTTGGCCGTGGACAGGCCGGTCGAAGTCGAAGTCGAGAGCGACGTGATGGAGCTGTTAGCCGACGACAGACCCGTCGAGGTCGAAGTCGAGAGCGACGTGATCGAGCTGTTAGCCGTGGACAGGCCCGTCGAGGTCGAAGTCGAGAGCGACGTGATGGAGCTGTTAGCCGACGACAGACCCGTCGAGGTCGAAGTCGAGAGCGACGTGATCGAGCTGTTAGCCGTGGACAGGCCCGTCGAGGTCGAAGTCGAGAGCGACGTGATGGAGCTGTTAGCCGACGACAGACCCGTCGAAGTCGAAGTCGAGAGCGACGTGATCGAGCTGTTAGCCGTGGACAGGCCCGTCGAGGTCGAAGTCGAGAGCGACGTGATGGAGCTGTTAGCCGTGGACAGGCCCGTCGAGGTCGAAGTCGAGAGCGACGTGATGGAGCTGTTAGCCGTGGACAGGCCCGTCGAGGTCGAAGTCGAGAGCGACGTGATGGAGCTGTTAGCCGACGACAGACCCGTCGAAGTCGAAGTCGACAGCGACGTGATGGAGCTGTTGGCCGTCGACAGACCCGTCGAGGTCGAAGTCGAGAGCGACGTGATCGAGCTATTAGCCGACGACAGACCCGTCGACGCCGACGTCGACAGGCTCGTGATGCTCGACGTCGTCGTGCTCGCAACCGAATAGAGCTGGCTGCCGTTGATCGCGTCGGTGCTGGTTGCGGTGACGAGACCTGCCGCGACGTTCTGGATGCGGCGTTCCGAGCCCGACTGCCCGACGCTGACCACACCGCCCGCCGAATTGGCGCCGGCGAAGTTGCCGAACGTCTGACCGCCGATCGTGGCGCTGCTGACGGTGGTGGTGCCGCCGGACGTCGCCGTTGCTGCGCTGGTCGTCAGCGCGTTGTAGCCGAGGGCGACCGAGTTTGCGACGCTTGCGGTCGAATTCGAACCGAGTGCCGTGCCATAGTTTGCAGACGCCACGGCTGCCGCGCCGACGGCGACCGCGCCGGAGGTGCCGCTGGCCGTCGAGCCGTTACCGAGCGCGAGTGCGTCCGCACCGCTTGCGATCGAATTGGCGGCAAAGCTGCCGACGTTACCGAGCGCGATTGCGCCGGTGCCGTTCGCGGTTGCCGCATTACCGATGG
Source organism: Burkholderia sp. NRF60-BP8 (assembly GCF_001522585.2). Taxonomy (NCBI): domain Bacteria; kingdom Pseudomonadati; phylum Pseudomonadota; class Betaproteobacteria; order Burkholderiales; family Burkholderiaceae; genus Burkholderia; species Burkholderia sp. NRF60-BP8. The sequence continues at coordinate 2,341,904 of NZ_CP013372.1, read as the reverse complement.
CAACCGCGCCGTTGGTACCGGTCGCCGACGCCGAGCTGCCGATGGCGACGGAGCTGTTGGTCGCCGTGCTGCTGTTGCCGAGCGCAACGGAACCCGTGCCGCTCGCGGAGTTGTTGTTGCCGAGCGCGATGGCGCCGGAACCGTTCGACGTGTCGTTCGCGCCGATTGCCAGCGCGCCCGTGCCGGTCGCGCTGTTCGGATCGCCGATCGCAACGGCGCCGTCGCCGCTGGCGCTCTGGCCCCGGCCGATCGCGACCGCGCCGCCGGCCGAGGTCGCGCTGTTCGCCGTCGTGCCCGACGAGCCGATTGCGACGTTTCGGCCCGTTGCGCCGGAGACGACGCCATCGCCTTGCGCGATGCCGTACGCACCGTTGACGGTCGCGCCACGGCCGACTGCGATACCCGACGTGGCAGCCGATGCGACCGACGACTGCCCGCCGATCGCGATGCCGTCCGACGCGGTGGACTGCGCGCCCTTCGTCGCGTTGCTGCCGATGGCGACTGCGCCCGCGCCCGAAGCGATGGTCGAGTTTGCATAGGAAAGCGGGGTGGTGCCGTTACCGGCTGCACCGCCGATCGCGACCGAATTCAATGCGTTGGCCGTTGCCCCGAAGCCGAGCGCGGTAGAACCGGCGCCGCTGGCGGTCGACTCGAGACCGGCAGACGTGCCCCAGAGCGCAGCAGACGACAGAAAGCCCGTCGCCGTACCACCGGTGCCGGTCACTTGCGCGAATGCACCATAAACCGTGGCCGCGAGATTGTTGTTGCCGCTGGAGTTGCAGCCCGCAACCGTGGAGTAGGTGCCGGAGCCGTCGACGGGATAGGCATTGGTGTTGCCTGTCGTCGTGCGGCCGACGGTGCCGCTGCCACCGCTCGACGTACACGACGACACGGTGAATTGGGTACCGTTCGTCGTGCCTGGCACGAAGGTATTGGCGCCGGCGAGCGACGGGAGCATGACGACGGCGGCCAATACTGCGGCAGCAACGGCCGACTTGTTCGGCTTGCCCCGTGCCGAATCGAGTTCCGATGCCGCTACCCAGGCGCCAAGCGCTTCGTTCCAGATCGAGCGGTATGTGCGGTTCATGTCCTGCTACCTCCAAATGTGCACGACACACACCGGTCTCTTTCGTTAGAGGATTGCTCCGTGCGCTCGCGCGAATCTCAAAATTGATGGGCGGAGTTTATTGGAGGTGGATTTTAGAGATTGACAAACAGTGATAAATGAGGCGGTTTTAAAGTTAAAGAATGGTTAATGCATCGTGTTTTGATGCATCTGGAGCGAATGAATTTGAAAGACCGTGGAACGCTAGATGTAGGGGGCGGAATCGTCTGTTGCAGTAAAAAATTTTCCTTCTAAATCAATGCGTTGATCGAGTTTTGTGCGAGAGGTTACACATCGGAGCGCTCAAAAAGTAAGACAAATGAAATAGCAAACGTTTGCGCGCCATCGAATCCTTTCATGTTTGTAATATAAATGGATGTGCTGGCGAATAATGCGTTCGTCATTTATTTAACTTGTTAATATTTTGGTTTTGATCGGATTTGAGTTTGTATTTCGTGGTTATCTGATAATTAAATTTATCCGATTCAGAGGGAATTGAATTATGCCGATATGCGCATCTCGGCCGGCGCAGGAGCCCGCGCGGCGGGCATTCCGGGGCGACCGGTCGGGGGAAGTTGTAAAAAAGTGCTACAGGGCGCGGTGATGAAACAATTCGCGTCAATTTATCGGATTTGTCCTATTGACGATTGCATCGAAGCGGCGTCAAGGCGGAATAGGCGCACATGCCGGAAGTCGAGCTGGCGCGCTCGCGGCAGGCGTTTCGCGTGATGTCGACAGGGCGTCAGATACGGTGGGTAGCGTCGGGCCAGCGGCGCCTGAAATGTCAGATCCAGGGCGCGGCAATGTGTCGCCCATGCCGTTCGCGTGCTGGCGTGGCGAAGAAAAATAGGGATGGATTGAATGTGTCGGACACGCCACATTCGTTCCAGGGCCGTGGACTGAATGAACCAGGCGCTTGCCGCATGACCGGCGGCAAGCGCCCGACTTTACTTCTTCATGAACCGCAGCGCGAACCGCGCCATCCGCGGCACGAACATCGGGCGCAGCAGGCGCTCGTCGTAACCGGCCATCCGACGGTCGTTTTCCGCGAGGCACAGCTCGATCAGTTCGCGCGGGTTCAGCGCATCGCCGATGTCTGCGGTGCTCGTTGCCGGGAAGTTCGCGTCGTGCGCGACGCCATCGGCGTCGATGCCGCGCGCAATGCCGATGCGCTCGCGGATCAGGTGCGCCCATACGGCCGCGACGCGTACGAAGAACCACGGCCGGCGCCACCACGGCAGGTTGCGCCAGTGCCACGCGAACCAGTTCACGAAGAACAGGATGTGGCGGCCTTCTTCCTGGATCACCGGTTCGAAGGTTTCGACGAGTTCGGGCGGGAAATAGCCGGAGCGCTGCGCGGAACGGAACAGGCCGAACGCGAAGAAGCTGTCGATGCACTCGCTGAAGCCCGTGACCATCCATGCCCATTCGGCATGCTTCGGCGCCGGGTAGGGCGGTTCCGGCGCGAGCACGATGCCGTACGCCTCGACGAGCTTCGACAGCACGACCTTGTGGCGGGCTTCCTCGCCGCCGTCCATTTCGAGCGCGCGGCGCAGCAGCGGATCGTCGACCGTCGCGGCGTAGGTCGCCACGCGGATCGACGCGCGGCCTTCGGTTTGCACCGCGATGTCCCAGATCGGCAGCGACGTGAGCCGCCTGAGTTCGGCCGGCTGGAGCGCCGGCCAGTCGATCACGGCCGGCTTGTACGGGTTGTGTGTGTCGAGCAGCATCCGACAGAACATCTGCTTGTGCGCATCGGAACCGATTCGGACCGGGCCTTGCCTCTCGAAGGTCCAGTTGCGCATCGCGTGATCTGCGGCTGCATGCTCTTCGTGCAGCGTGTCGGTCATGGCTATTGTTATGCGATTACGGATCGAAAGATTCTTGCACAGCTTCCGTCATCGCGTATTTTCGAGCGGCCATGGGCACGCCGGCCCCGCGCGCGTCACGGTCACGCGTTCGTGTCGACCCAGAGGCGGCCCCAGCGCGACGCGTAGGCGAGGGCGTGTTCTTCCTCGAAGAAGAAATCGATTGCGTCGAACGACACGGAGCGCGGCGACGGCCCGCCGCTCGCGCGTTCGATCGTCAGGTTGGCGGCGAACAGCCCGTTCGGCAACCGGGCGGCAGCGGGAGCGACTTCGTAGCCCTTGTAGCGGATCGTACGGTTCATGGGGTGGCGCGCAAAAAAGTTCGGACTTTCAGCGTACGAAAACGGGCCGCCTGCGTGAACCAATCTTTCGGCCAATGCAAATGACGCGCGGAGCTGAATCGTTATCGGGGCGGTGCGCGGGAATCGTGCTTTCGGGAGGCGTGGCGGCGCGCCCCGGCACCTCGCCACGCGTCGGAAGAGGCGGCGCGCACGCCCTCGTCGAATCCTGTCGAGCGAGGGCGCGCGGCGGAATGCGGAGGTTACTGGTTGGCGACTTTCAGCACGGGTGCGAGCGCATCGACCGATGCCGCATGCGAGGCCGCACGATGCGACGCGAACGCGAGCGCGAATTCGGCGGCTTGCGCACCGACCGTCTCGAGTTGCGCGACGACCTTCGGATCCGAGCAGCTATCGGCGCTTTCGAAGCGGGTTTCCAGCGTGTTGACGGTGGCGCCGAACGGCGTCGGCCAGCCGCGCAGCGCATGGACGATCGAGCGCAGCGACGTCAGTACGGTGCCGGCCGCCTGCCAGCCGTACGCGGTGACGATCAAACCGACCGCACGGCCGTCGAGATACGGGCGGTCGTCCGCGCGCAGCTCCTCGAGCGTGTCGAGCGCGTTCTTCACGAGACCGGACACGCCGCCGTGATAGCCGGGCGTGGCGATGATGATCGCGTCGGCCTGACGCACGGCGTCGATCAGCTCGCGCTGCGCGTCGGTCAGCGTTTTGTGTTCGGGCGCGTAGTGCGGCAGCGTATGCAGGAACGGGCCGTCGAACAGGCGCGTGCGCGCGCCGGCGGCTTGCGCGCCGCGCAGTGCGAATCCAAATGTGCACGACACACACCGGTCTCTTTCGTTAGAGGATTGCTCCGTGCGCTCGCGCGAATCTCAAAATTGATGGGCGGAGTTTATTGGAGGTGGATTTTAGAGATTGACAAACAGTGATAAATGAGGCGGTTTTAAAGTTAAAGAATGGTTAATGCATCGTGTTTTGATGCATCTGGAGCGAATGAATTTGAAAGACCGTGGAACGCTAGATGTAGGGGCGGAATCGTCTGTTGCAGTAAAAAATTTTCCTTCTAAATCAATGCGTTGATCGAGTTTTGTGCGAGAGGTTACACATCGGAGCGCTCAAAAAGTAAGACAAATGAAATAGCAAACGTTTGCGCGCCATCGAATCCTTTCATGTTTGTAATATAAATGGATGTGCTGGCGAATAATGCGTTCGTCATTTATTTAACTTGTTAATATTTTGGTTTTGATCGGATTTGAGTTTGTATTTCGTGGTTATCTGATAATTAAATTTATCCGATTCAGAGGGAATTGAATTATGCCGATATGCGCATCTCGGCCGGCGCAGGAGCCCGCGCGGCGGGCATTCCGGGGCGACCGGTCGGGGGAAGTTGTAAAAAAGTGCTACAGGGCGCGGTGATGAAACAATTCGCGTCAATTTATCGGATTTGTCCTATTGACGATTGCATCGAAGCGGCGTCAAGGCGGAATAGGCGCACATGCCGGAAGTCGAGCTGGCGCGCTCGCGGCAGGCGTTTCGCGTGATGTCGACAGGGCGTCAGATACGGTGGGTAGCGTCGGGCCAGCGGCGCCTGAAATGTCAGATCCAGGGCGCGGCAATGTGTCGCCCATGCCGTTCGCGTGCTGGCGTGGCGAAGAAAAATAGGGATGGATTGAATGTGTCGGACACGCCACATTCGTTCCAGGGCCGTGGACTGAATGAACCAGGCGCTTGCCGCATGACCGGCGGCAAGCGCCCGACTTTACTTCTTCATGAACCGCAGCGCGAACCGCGCCATCCGCGGCACGAACATCGGGCGCAGCAGGCGCTCGTCGTAACCGGCCATCCGACGGTCGTTTTCCGCGAGGCACAGCTCGATCAGTTCGCGCGGGTTCAGCGCATCGCCGATGTCTGCGGTGCTCGTTGCCGGGAAGTTCGCGTCGTGCGCGACGCCATCGGCGTCGATGCCGCGCGCAATGCCGATGCGCTCGCGGATCAGGTGCGCCCATACGGCCGCGACGCGTACGAAGAACCACGGCCGGCGCCACCACGGCAGGTTGCGCCAGTGCCACGCGAACCAGTTCACGAAGAACAGGATGTGGCGGCCTTCTTCCTGGATCACCGGTTCGAAGGTTTCGACGAGTTCGGGCGGGAAATAGCCGGAGCGCTGCGCGGAACGGAACAGGCCGAACGCGAAGAAGCTGTCGATGCACTCGCTGAAGCCCGTGACCATCCATGCCCATTCGGCATGCTTCGGCGCCGGGTAGGGCGGTTCCGGCGCGAGCACGATGCCGTACGCCTCGACGAGCTTCGACAGCACGACCTTGTGGCGGGCTTCCTCGCCGCCGTCCATTTCGAGCGCGCGGCGCAGCAGCGGATCGTCGACCGTCGCGGCGTAGGTCGCCACGCGGATCGACGCGCGGCCTTCGGTTTGCACCGCGATGTCCCAGATCGGCAGCGACGTGAGCCGCCTGAGTTCGGCCGGCTGGAGCGCCGGCCAGTCGATCACGGCCGGCTTGTACGGGTTGTGTGTGTCGAGCAGCATCCGACAGAACATCTGCTTGTGCGCATCGGAACCGATTCGGACCGGGCCTTGCCTCTCGAAGGTCCAGTTGCGCATCGCGTGATCTGCGGCTGCATGCTCTTCGTGCAGCGTGTCGGTCATGGCTATTGTTATGCGATTACGGATCGAAAGATTCTTGCACAGCTTCCGTCATCGCGTATTTTCGAGCGGCCATGGGCACGCCGGCCCCGCGCGCGTCACGGTCACGCGTTCGTGTCGACCCAGAGGCGGCCCCAGCGCGACGCGTAGGCGAGGGCGTGTTCTTCCTCGAAGAAGAAATCGATTGCGTCGAACGACACGGAGCGCGGCGACGGCCCGCCGCTCGCGCGTTCGATCGTCAGGTTGGCGGCGAACAGCCCGTTCGGCAACCGGGCGGCAGCGGGAGCGACTTCGTAGCCCTTGTAGCGGATCGTACGGTTCATGGGGTGGCGCGCAAAAAAGTTCGGACTTTCAGCGTACGAAAACGGGCCGCCTGCGTGAACCAATCTTTCGGCCAATGCAAATGACGCGCGGAGCTGAATCGTTATCGGGGCGGTGCGCGGGAATCGTGCTTTCGGGAGGCGTGGCGGCGCGCCCCGGCACCTCGCCACGCGTCGGAAGAGGCGGCGCGCACGCCCTCGTCGAATCCTGTCGAGCGAGGGCGCGCGGCGGAATGCGGAGGTTACTGGTTGGCGACTTTCAGCACGGGTGCGAGCGCATCGACCGATGCCGCATGCGAGGCCGCACGATGCGACGCGAACGCGAGCGCGAATTCGGCGGCTTGCGCACCGACCGTCTCGAGTTGCGCGACGACCTTCGGATCCGAGCAGCTATCGGCGCTTTCGAAGCGGGTTTCCAGCGTGTTGACGGTGGCGCCGAACGGCGTCGGCCAGCCGCGCAGCGCATGGACGATCGAGCGCAGCGACGTCAGTACGGTGCCGGCCGCCTGCCAGCCGTACGCGGTGACGATCAAACCGACCGCACGGCCGTCGAGATACGGGCGGTCGTCCGCGCGCAGCTCCTCGAGCGTGTCGAGCGCGTTCTTCACGAGACCGGACACGCCGCCGTGATAGCCGGGCGTGGCGATGATGATCGCGTCGGCCTGACGCACGGCGTCGATCAGCTCGCGCTGCGCGTCGGTCAGCGTTTTGTGTTCGGGCGCGTAGTGCGGCAGCGTATGCAGGAACGGGCCGTCGAACAGGCGCGTGCGCGCGCCGGCGGCTTGCGCGCCGCGCAGTGCGAACGACAGCGCGCGTTCGGTGGACGACGCGGCTCGGGTGGTCCCGCCGATGCCGACGACGAACGGGCGGCGGTGTTGATCGAATGCAGTCAAGGGGCGCTCCTCGGGAATGGCTTGCCCGGCTAAGCACAGGCTTAAAACCAGATGGTAACGACCCCGTCGCCACTCTGAAAACGACTTTTCGTTCTATCGATATGCCGCTCGGCGACGGCAAGCGTGTGTGCGGCCCCGCAGATCGATAGCAGAAATGCTTGGTTGGGACGGTGCGCCACGGTCGATAAGATGGGCTCGTCTCCTCCATGATGTCTCTACTGACATGGGTTGGCCCCGCCGCGCGGATGCTGGCGGGGCCTTTTTTCGTTCTCGGCCGGAAAACGGGGTGCGATGCTTAGGGCACCGCCCGTTACCCGAACACCGGCCGGAAGAAGCTGCGCTCGTAGCTGACGATGCACCGGGTTTCCTCCGCGTAGCGGAACGCGGCCTGGCAGGCGGGATCGTCCTTCGAGCGTTCGCGGTAGCGCTCGTATTCGGCGAGGCTCGGGAACGAGAACATCGCGAGCGCGATGTTGCTCGCGCCTTCGGACGGCAGGAAGTAGCCGTGATGCGTGCCGCCGAACTGCTCGACGAGCGGAATCCACATCTTGCCGTAGGTTTCGAATTCGTCGAGTTTGTACGGATCGACGACGTAGCGAAGGGAGCAGGTGATCATGGGCGCTCGCGGTGGGGTGACGGAGCGGCGAGTCTGGAGCGCGGGGCGGCACGTGTCAACGGCGAGCGCGCCGGACAGGCGCATCATCACGCGACGTCATCGCACGACGCGCTGCCTGCGCGGACGACGATCGATGCTTCGATGCGCTCGTACGCGACGCGCACGAGGTGCGTTCCCTCCGCCAGCTGCGTTACCCCGGGATCTACTCGTCGCGGCTGCGCGTCTCGCCGCCGCCTTTCGCGAGGCGCCATGCGATCGCGCCGAGCACGCCGACCGCGACGATCAGCGCGCCCCACAGCACGTAGCGGCGCCCGGCATCCGCATCGGCGGCCGCCGCCGGCACGACCGCCGATGCCGGCAGCGCCGCGCCGACGCGGGCGGGCCGCACTTCCGGCACCATGCCGACCAGCAGTGCGTCGCGGCTCACGGCCGACGATACGAGCGACGCGTCGCCGACGCCGAGCGTAAACGGCGGCGTGCCGCGCGCGACGAAGGTCAGCACGGCCGGATGCCAGCCGAGCGCGACGGCCGGCTGGCCGCCGCCGAGCCCGCCGTTGAGCATGTCGACGACGATTCGCCATGCGCGATCCGTGTTCGCGACGAACTCGAGCGGCGGATTGCGCTGCTCGCCGCCCTTGCCCTGCAGCCGGAACAGCACGGCGGCCGCGACGTCGCGCCACGGCGTCGGCGCATCGGCGCGGCTTTGCAGCGTCGCGCGCGCGACGGTGTTCGGCTGCGGCAGGTCGATGCGCACGCGGTCGACCGGATACGCGCCGTCGGTGTCGAACAGATACTCGCCCGGCGCAGCGCCGGCGCGTATCCGCACGGCGTCGCGCCACTGGCGCGGCACGGATGCCGTGTCGACGCCGCGTGCGTCGCGCGGATGCGTCTCGACGTCGACCGACGCGATCGACGGCGCGCCGTCGGGCCAGTCCAGCCGAAGATAGCGCGGCGCCGCGCCGTCGAGCGCGATGCGCTCCTGCACCAGCATGTCGTTGCCGCGGCCGACTTTCAGCAACTGCGTGCTGCCGAGCGGCCGCCAGGTGCGCAGGTCGTCGCTGGCTTCGACGGACACACGTCCCTGGTAGCTGTCGTCGCCCACGTGTACGAGCAGCGCGTCGACGCTGCCGTCGGCATGCGACAGATCGACGAGGTCCGCGCCGTGCCGGGTGAGCGAAGGCGTCGCGACGGCCGCGCGCAGCGCGCCGTCCGGGCCGACCGTCACGCCGGGCGGCGCGTTGCCGTGTTCGGCGCGCGTGGGCGGCAGCGAGAACCAATGCACCGGCGTGCGGGACGGCGGCACGGCGGGCGCGGCCGCGGCGGGTGCGTCGAGCGAGTACGGCACCGGCTCGCCCGCGCCGTTGAAGACGCGCACGTCGCCGAGATCGTCGCGCCGGCTCGCCGCATACACGGGCTGAGGCACGGTGAGCTGGTAATACGCGGCGCTGCCGTCGAGATCGAGCGCGAAGCGCTGCATGGCGCGTCCGGCGTTCGGTGCGCCGTCGGCCGCCGCGAACGACGCGAGCAGGCTCAGCCCGAGCAGGGCGGCGCGTCGCTTCATGGCCGGCCGTCCTGTTGCGCGGCGGCCTTCGGCGGCAGCGGCGAAAAATAGCCGATCAACAGCAGCAGCACGCCGATGCCGATGAACGACACGATGCGCTCGATGCCGGTGACGTGCGACAGGTCGAACAGGAACAGCTTGACGACCGTGAGCGCGAGCAGCGCGGCGCCGACGAACCACAGCGGTCGCAGCCCGCGGCGCGTGGCCCAGATCGTGATGGCGAGCGCGCAGACCGTCCAGTACACGGACACCGATGCCTGCACGAGCGTCGATTCGGTCATCGCGCCGAATGCGTACGGCACGCCGGCCCAGTGATGCAGCGTGCGCAGCATCAGCACGTTGAACCACAGGAACACGGTCGCGATCGCCAGATAGCCGACGACGCGCGGATGCCACGCGATGCCGAGCGCTTTCAGGCGACGCAGCCACGCGGCGAATGCGACGAAGACGAGACCCTGCGCGACGTCGAGCGGATTGAGCAGCGGCAGCCAGAAGAGCGGCGCTGCGTCGCCGTCGCTCACCGTGCTGGCGAGACTCCACAGCCACAGCAGCGCGGCGAGCGGCGCGGCCCCCCACACCTGATAGGCGCGCGGGAACGCCGCGACGGGCCAGCGCAGGCGCGAGCCCGGGCCCGACACGAGCAGGAGCAGCGCGCCGAAGCCGTACGCCCATGCGCTCCAGCTCCATGCGCCTTCCGGGACGAATGCGCGCAGGCGCCAGAAACCTTCGAGCGACAGCAGCGCGCACAGGGTCCAGAACGTCAGCGTATGCAGCGGCGCGAGCAGGCGCGCTGCAACGGAGGGCGTCGCACCGCGCGCGTCGGCGGCGCCGGTCGTGCCGCGCGACTGGCGCCACAGCAGCGCAAGTCCCGCGCCGACGACCACGGGCCACGCGAACGCGCCCATGCCCGACAGCGGCGCTTCGTGCGCATCGAACGCACGCAGCGCGAGCAGCGCCAGCACGGGCGCGAGCGCGAGCGCGGGCCATTCGGCGAGCGGCCACGCGAGCCGGCGGCGCGTGGCGTGCGCGAGCCACGCGGTGCCGGCCGCGAACAGCGCGGTCGTATCGACGACGAAGCGCTCGACATGCAGGTCGACGTGTCGGCTCGCATAGACGAGGATCTCGTGCAGCCCGCCGCTGACCCACCACAGCAGCCCCCACGCGGCGGCCGCGACACCGATCTCGGGCATCCATGCGTGCCAGGCGCGCGCTTCGCCGCGTCCGTGCAGCCACCAGCCGGTGAACAGGCCGGCGAGCGCGATCAGCAGCATCGCGACATACGGGCTGTTGAGCACCGGCAGCGCGGCCGTGTCGGCCGGGCCAAGCAGGCTCGTGAAGAACGCGCCGGCCGCGGCGACCTGCATCAGCAGCCCGAAGCCGAACGGCAGCGGGCGTTTCTGGCGCACGCCGAGCCACACGACGGCCGCGCCTTCGATGGCCCACGCGGCGCTGGTCGTCGGCCCCGAGAACGCGAACGGCACCGCGAGCGTCGCGAAGATCGCCGCGAGCGCGAGCATCGATTCGAACAGCAGCCCGAGGCGATCGCGGCGCCGCGCGAGCCAGGCGGCCACCGCGACGTAGAACGCCGACAGCGCGACCGCGCTCCATGCGAGCCCGAACGGCATGCCTTTCACGAGCGACGCCTGCAGCGCGGTCGCGACGATCGGCGTGCCGAACACGAGCGTGCCGTCCACATAGTGTCGCAGCGCGAGTTCGCGTTTCACCGCATACAGCAGCGCGATGCCGACATACATCAGGAAGAACAGGACGAGGAACGGCTCGGTGCTCGCGAACAGCGTGGGGCGATAGGCCGTCACGCCCCACGCGGAGCCGATCGCGAACGTGAACACGAAGCCGAGCAGGTTCAGCGGGCGCCAGGCCTTGAACCACGCGATCGCGAAGATGCCCGCGTTCAGCAGTGCGTAGTAGCTGAACAGCGCGACGTGGTTGCCCTGGCCGGTCGACAGCAGGATCGGCGCGAGGAAGCCGCCCGCACTGCCCATGAACGCGAGCGGCAGCGCGTTCTGCCGCACCGCGAGGAATGCGCTCAGCGCGCAGACCGCGACCATCAGCGGGAACGCGGCGCCGACGGGCAGCAACGCATCGAGCCTGGTCGCGGCGAAGATCGTCAGGTACAGGATGCCGATGCCGCCGCCTTGCAGCACGAGGCCGTATGCGGCGCGGCGCGCACGCACGCGCCAGCCGATCGCGAGCAGCGCGGCCGCCGCGAGCGCCGTGCCCGCGAGACGGAATTCGATCGGCAGCATGTCGTTGTCGGCCGCGTACTTGAGCAGGAACGCGACGCCGAAGAACAGCACGACGATCCCGACACGCACGACCGTGTTGCCGCCGAGCAGCCAGTCGCGCGCGGCGCCGAACGCGCGTTCGGCGATGCCGGGTTCGCGCGGCGCGGGCGGTTCGGGCGGAGCGGCAGGCGCGCCGGCGGGGGTGTCGGCGCGAGCGGACGCCGCTGCGGCGCGTGCCGCGGTGGCCGGCGCGGGCGGTGGAGTGGGCGCCGGCGTCGAAGAGGAGGCCGGCGTGTCCGCGCGTGCGGCGGCCGGTCGTGGCGCGGGCGGTGTCGGGAAGTGCGTCGGCAGCGGTGCGGAGGCGGCGTCGGCCGAAGCCGTCGGCGCGATGCCGCCGGATGTCGCCGCGCCGGCCTTCGCGCCCGCCAGTTGAGCGCGCAGCGCGTCGAGTTCGCGCGTGAGCGTGTCGACGGTGGCTTCGAGGCGCGCGACGCGATCGGCGAGCGGTAACGGGGTGGGAGACGGCGCGGCGGCGGCCCATGCGTCGGGCACGGCGCGCCGGCTCTGCAGCTTGCGTCGCCGCAGCGCGTGCCCGACCCAGAACCCGGCGGCGGCCCCGAGCAGCGCGCCGCTCGCGGCCGGGAAATCCCCGATCAAGGCGGCGATGCCGCCCACGACGAAACCGATTACGGCGAATGCCCAGTTCAACGCCTTGCTCCCTCTCACTATCGTTATCGTCCTTCGACCGGAATCGCACCGGATCGAGGCGGTTTCAGCACGGCCGGCAGGCGAACCGGCATGCGCGCGCCATGCGGCTGGCGCCCCCGTGCGGAAGGCCCGCGGCAACGTCGCGATCGGCGTGTTTGCGGCGAATGTATCACAGCGTGCCTGCCCGGATTTCCGCAGTTGGCGCGGTATCGCGGCGTGCGCCGTTCGGTGTCGCCAAACGGTTTTTTGCACGGTCATGCTTTTTATCGGCGCATGCGGTGCGCGTTTTCGTCTGAGTAGAGGCGCGTCGGAACGGACGTCAACTTGTCGGAAAGCGACGCGTGCCGGATGCGGCCTGGCGCAAAATCCCATGTGCCGTTCGCCGCGCTGCTGCGCACAAGTCCGAAGGGCGATGCCCGTCGCAGCAGGCCGTGCGCGTATTGCGCCGCCGCAATCGGCGGCGCGGCCCGCCGGACGGGGCTGCCGGCCGTGTCGTATTTGCGCAAGCGTTTGTCGTAATTCGTCGGCAGGCCGGGGTTTTTTCTGGCAACTATGTAGGCACGCTATGACAAGCGCGAGTCCCCGCTACACGAGGAGAAGGTTTCGATGGATGCCCCCAAGGTTGTGGTCGAAGGTCTGTGCAAGGTGTTTGGAAGCAATCCGCAGCAGGCGCTCGACATGCTCGCCGCCGGCGCGACGAAGGACGATGTGCTCAAGCGCACCGGTCAGGTCGTCGGCGTGCACAACGTCTCCTTCGATGTGCAGGAAGGCGAAATTTTCGTGCTGATGGGCCTGTCCGGTTCCGGCAAGTCCACGCTGATCCGCCTCGTGAACCGGCTGGTCGATCCGAGCGCCGGCAAGGTGCTGATCGACGGGCTCGACGTCGCATCGGCGCGCCGCTCGGCGCTGACCGCACTGCGCCGCAAAGACATGAGCATGGTGTTCCAGTCGTTCGCGCTGATGCCGCATCGCACCGTGGTGTCGAATGCCGCGTTCGGGCTGGAAGTCGCGGGCATGGGCAAGAAGGAGCGCGAGCGCCGTGCGATGGAAGTGCTCGAGCAGGTCGGCCTCGCACCGTTTTCGCACAAGCTGCCGTCCGAGCTGTCGGGCGGGATGCAGCAGCGCGTCGGCCTTGCCCGCGCGCTGGCCGTGAACCCGTCGCTGATGATCATGGACGAGGCGTTCTCCGCGCTCGATCCGCTCAAGCGCCGCGAAATGCAGGACGTCTTGCTGCAACTGCAGAAGGACCAGCGCCGCACGATCATGTTCGTGTCGCACGATCTGGAGGAAGCGCTGCGCATCGGCAACCGCATCGCGATCATGGAAGGCGGCCGCCTCGTGCAGGTCGGCACGCCGCAGGACATCATCGCGAACCCGGCCGACGATTACGTGCGCGCGTTCTTCGACGGCATCGACACCAGCCGCTACCTCACCGCCGGCGACCTGATGCAGACGGGCGCCGTGCCGCTCGTATCGAAGTGCGATGCCGCGCACGTCGCGGCTTCGCTGAACGGCAGCGCCGACTACGCGTTCGTGCTCGATGCCGAACGCAAGATTCGCGGTTTCGTCACGCGCGAGGCGCTCGGTCAGGACACGCCGTCCGTGCGGCCGATCGAAAGCATCCGGCGCGATGCGTCGCTCGAACACGTCGTCGCGCGCGTGGTCGCGAGCCCGAATGCACTGCCCGTCGTCGACGACGACGGCTGTTACTGCGGCTCGGTCGATCGTGCGCTCATCCTGAAGGCCATCACGCGTTCGCGAGGTTCCCATGTCTGAAATGATTCCGCTCGGTACCTGGGTCGACCAGTCCGTTCACTACCTGCTCGACCACGACGCGAAGACGTTCGACGCGATCGGTCGAGCGATCGAAGGGCTCGCGGCATTCGTCGAGCATGGCCTGCAGGCGATCCCGATGTGGCTGATGATGGCGATCTTCATCGGCGTCGGGCTGTGGCGGGTGGGCTGGCGCTTCGCGCTGTTCACCACCGCGTCGCTGCTGCTGATCTTCGCGACCGGCTTCTGGGATCAGACGGTCATCACGCTCGGCCTCACGCTGTCGTCGACGATCATCAGCCTCGTGCTCGGCATCCCGCTCGGCATCTGGGCCGCGAAGAGCAAGTGGGTCGCCGCGATCGTGCGCCCGATTCTCGACCTGATGCAGACGATGCCCGCGTTCGTCTACCTGATTCCGGCCGCGATGCTGTTCGGTCTCGGCCGCGTGCCGGGGATCCTGTCGACGGTGATCTTCGCGATGCCGCCCGCAGTGCGTCTCACGAGCCTCGGCATCCGCCACGTGAACCGCGAGATCGTCGAAGCCGGCCAGGCGTTCGGCTGCACGCCGTGGCAACTGCTGTACAAGGTGCAGTTCCCGAACGCGCTGCCGTCGATCATGCAGGGCGTGAACCAGACGATCATGATGGCGCTGTCGATGGTGATCATCGCGTCGATGGTCGGCGCGGGCGGCCTCGGCAACGACGTGCTCGCGAGTATCCAGCGCCTCGACATCGGCCTCGGTTTCGAAAGCGGTCTGTCGGTCGTGCTGCTCGCGATCATTCTCGACCGCATCACCGAGAGCTTCGGCCGCGCGCCGGGCACCGTGAAAGCGCCGCTGTTCTCGGGCCTCAAGCAGCTCTTTCGCGTGAAGGCCGAGCCCGCGCAGGCCTGATCTCCGGCGGCCGGGCACGCTCCGGCCGCTCCCCTCGTCGAACACGGCTCCCGCGGCTCGCGCCGCGGGGCTGGCTCCCTGCAACCTCCTCGCCAGGAGACCGATGTGACGTCCGCCGTCGCTGTCGCGCCCGCCGCCTGCGTTTCACCGGTTTCGTCCCTCGCCCATTTCGGCTTCCTGACGCTGCCGAACTTCTCGATGATCGCGTTCTCGAGCGCGGTCGAAGTGCTTCGGATGGCGAACTACGTCGGGCGGGCGGAACACTACAAGTGGTCGATCTACTCGCTCGACGGCGCGCCCGCGCATGCCAGCAACGGCATCGCGGTGCGGCCCACGCAGGCGCTCGACTACGACGACCTGCCCGACGTGATGATCGTGTGCGGCGGCATCCGCATCCGCGACATGGTCGACGAGCGCGCGCGCGATACGCTCGCGGCGCTTGCCGCACGCGGGCTGCCGCTCGGCGGCATCTGCACCGGCGCCTACGCGCTGATGGCGAGCGGGCTGCTCGACGGCTATCGTTGCACCGTGCACTGGGAGAACCTGTCCGCGCTGCATTCCGAATTTCCGCAGGTCGGATTCGCCGACGAATTGTTCGTCGTCGATCGCGACCGGCTGACCTGCACCGGCGGCACCGCGCCGCTCGATCTGATGCTGAACCTCGTCGGCATGCGGTTCGGCCAGCAGCTGGCCGCGCAGGTATCCGAGCAGTTCATCCTGGAGCGCATCCGCAGTTCGACCGATACGCAGCCGATTCCGGTCGATGCGCGGGTCGGTTTCTCGCGCGCGGAGCTGATCGAGGTCGTGCGGCTGATGGAGGCGAACATCGAGGAGCCCCTGTCGCTCGAGGAGCTCGCGCGGCTCGTGCGGCTCTCGCAGCGGCATCTGCAGCGCATGTTCAAGGTGTATCTGAACGTATCGCCGACCCACTATTACCTGACGTTGCGCCTGAAACGCGCACGCGACCTGCTGCGTACGACCGACGCATCGATCGCGCGCGTGACGACGGTCTGCGGCTTTCACTCGCCGTGTCATTTCAGCAAGGCATACCGCGCGCAGTTCGGCCATGCGCCGAGCTACGAGCGCCGGCTGCCGGGGCGCTGAACGGGGCGATCAATCGGTCCGCGACGTCGCCGGGATCGCGGCGCGCGGCTTCAACAAACGATCCCGCATTCAAGCAAACGACATCACTTTGAGGAGAAGCAAGATGAAGCGCCTATTGATCGCAGCGGTGTGCGGGATCGGGATAACCGCGCCGATGTCGGCCGTTTATGCGGCCGATCCGCCCGTTTGCAAGAACGTGCGCTTCGCCGATGTCGGCTGGTCCGACATCGCGGCGACCACGGGCCTCGCATCGACGATGCTGCAGGGGCTCGGCTACACCCCGACGAAGACGATCGCGTCGGTGCCGATCACGTTCGCGGGGATCAAGAGCAAGCAGATCGACGTGTTCCTCGGCTACTGGTCGCCGACGATGGACCCGATCATCCAGCCGTTCACGAAGGCCGGCACGATCAAGGTGCTCGCGACGCCCAACCTGACCGGCGCGAAATACACGCTTGCGGTGCCCGACTACGTGTATCAGGGCGGCCTGAAGTCGTTCGCGGACATCCAGAAGTTCGCGGACAAGCTCAACGGCAAGATCTACGGGATCGAGCCGGGCAACGACGGCAACGCGCTGATCAAGAAGATGATCGACGGCAACCAGTTCGGCCTCGGCAAGTTCAAGCTGGTCGAGTCGAGCGAGGCCGGGATGCTGGTCGAGGTGAACCGCGCGATCCGCGACAAGCAGTGGATCGTGTTCCTCGGCTGGGAACCGCATCCGATGAACGTGCAGATGAAGATCGACTACCTGACCGGCGGCGACGACGTGTTCGGCCCGAACTACGGCGAAGCGAAGGTGCTGACGGCGACGCCGCCCGACTACGCGCAGCGCTGCCCGAACGTCGCGAAGTTCGTGTCGAACCTGCAGTTCACGACGTCGATCGAGAACCACGTGATGGTGCCGATCATGAACAAGCAGGATCCGAACAAGGCCGCCGCCGAATGGCTGAAGGCGAATCCGCAATCGCTCGACAAGTGGCTGGCCGGCGTGACGACGATCGACGGCAAGCCGGGCCTGCCGGCGGTGAAGGCCTACCTCGGCGTGCATTGAGCGCGATGCGTCGGGCTTTGCGGCTTCGGCCCGAAGCCTGACGTGAATGTCGAGCCGACGCAAGCAGGACGACCTGCTTGCGTCGGCTTTTTGCTGCGTGCCGCGCACGCGCACGCGCGCCGACGGCCGGCGGGCGATGCGCTAGACTGCTCGATCCGCGCTCAGGAGACGGCAATGACCCGCAACCCGCTCGATGCATCCCGATGGCTACACGCAGCCGGCGCGCGGCCGAACGGCGCGACCGCTTCGGTCGACGCAGGCCGCAACCGGACGCTCCGATACTTCGGCCGTTCATTCGCATGAAGCGCATCGGACAAGTCGTGCTCGCCGCCGATCTCGCGGGCACGGCGGTGTTCGCGATCGAAGGCGCCAATGCGGCGATCGGCGCCGGACTCGATCTGTTCGGGGTGATGGTGCTGTCGCTCGTCGTCGCGCTCGGCGGCGGCGTGATTCGCGACCTGCTGATCGGCGCCCGCCCGCCGAGCGCCGTGAGCGACTGGCGTTATCCGGCGCTCGCGTTCGCCGCCGGACTGTTCGCGTTCGTGTTTCATGCACGGGTCGCGTCGTTCTCGCCGTCGCTGCTGACGACGCTCGATGCGGCCGGCCTCGCATTGTTCGCGGTCGCGGGCGCGGTGAAGGCGCTCGAATTCCGCGTCCACCCGTTCATTGCGACGCTGATGGGCGCGGTGACCGGCTGCGGAGGCGGCGTCGTGCGCGATCTGCTGCTCGCGCGGATACCGGTCGTGCTGGTCACGGATATCTATGCGAGCGCGGCGTTGCTCGGCGCGGTCGTCGTCGTGTCGTGCCGGCGACTCGGTTGCCCGCCCGTCGTCGCGGCCGTGCTCGGCGGCGTCGCGTGCTTTGCGCTGCGGATGGCGTCGGTGCGCTTCGGCTGGCAGTTGCCGAAAATTGCCGCGGGGGCGTAGGGCCAGCGCAAGCCCGCGATTAGTGCGAGCAGGACCCAAGCGCCCGTTCACGACCCCTTCGTTGCCGCCGGCGCGTCGAACACGCGATCGAACGCCCACTGGAACACGAACGCGTAGCAGAAGAAGAACGCGAACAGCCCGATATCGACGACGAACGCATCGAGCCACGAGATGTCGAGCCACCACGACACGACCGGCACGAGGATGAAGATCAGCCCGCCTTCGAATCCGGTGGCGTGCAGGATCCGCCGCCCGAGCGTACGCGCCGGTTGCCGCCGCGACGCTTCCCAGCGTTCGAACAGCGCGTTGAAGATCATGTTCCAGAGCATCGCGATTGCCGACATCGTCGCCGACAGCGCACCCGAATAGACGAGGTCCTGCTGGAAGATCGCCGCGATCGCGGGCGAAATGCAGGAAATGGCGATCGCTTCGTAGAGCACCGCCTGCGTGATCCTGCGCGGTAGGCCTTGCACGGGGTTCCTCCGGTTCGACGGCGGCGCCATGCCGCGACGTCCCGCAAGGCTAGCCGCGTTGCGCACCCGCTTCAATTCACCTAATCTCACCCCGATTGAATCGAATTCAACCCGGCCGCATCCGGCCCGCGAGGCTCCGTGTTCTCGAAAATCCCCCTGACCGCTTTGCGTGTATTCGAATCGTCGGCACGGCTGGGCACGTTCAAGGCCGCCGCGGACGAGCTGTCCGTGACGCCGGCTGCCGTGTCGCACCAGATCAAGTCGCTGGAGAGCCGCGTCGGCGTGCTGCTGTTCGAGCGCGGCGTGGGCGGCGTGCGGTTGACCGAAGAAGGCGAGCGGTTGTTTCGCGCGAGTCACGATGCGTTGCTGGCATTGAGCCGCGGGCTCGACGCCGTGCGTCCGGATGCGGCCGACGAGCGCCCGCTCGTGCTGACCACCACGCCGGCCTTTGCGGCGATGTGGCTGATTCCCCGTCTCGGTGCGTTTCGCCGCGTCGATCCGCACCTGCACATCAAGGTCGAAACGGGGAACGCGCTCGTCGATCTCGAACGCGATGCGCGGATCGATCTCGCGATTCGCGCGACGTCGCGCCAGTTTCCCGCGCTGCACGAGATTGCGTTGATCGACGAGTATTTCGGCGCGTATGCGGCCGCCGGCTTCGATGCGGATCGCACCGACGAGCCGCTCGACCTGATCGAGACCGTGTGGGATACACCGCTGCCCGTGTCGGTCGACTGGGCGTCGTGGTGTCGCGCGGCAGGCCGGCAGGCGTGGCTCGAACGCGCGGTGTTTCGCCATTACGACGACGAGCATTACGCATTGCAGGCCGTGCTGCACGGGCAGGGTATCGCGCTGCTCAGCTCGGTGCTGGCCGCCGAGCATGTCGAGCGCGGTGCGTTGATGCCGATCGAGCCCGCGGTGCGGCTCGACGGTGCGCGCTTCGTCGCGCTGTGCCGACCGGGGCGCGAGCGCGAGCCGCAGGTCAGGCGGTTTCTCGACTGGCTCGAAGCGGAAATCGCACGAACGCGCGATGCGGTGGCGCGGATGGCGCCCGACGCGTCTCGTGCCGCTACCCGAACCTGACGCAATACACCGGCGGCAAATGCGCCGATACCTGTCGCCAATGGTCGCCGCCATCGACGGACGTCCATAACCCGCCCGTCGTCGAGGCCATCGCGAGGCGCGTGCCGG
The DNA here is from genome assembly GCF_001522585.2 of Burkholderia sp. NRF60-BP8. NCBI lineage: Bacteria > Pseudomonadati > Pseudomonadota > Betaproteobacteria > Burkholderiales > Burkholderiaceae > Burkholderia > Burkholderia sp. NRF60-BP8. Next base: position 2,322,222 of record NZ_CP013372.1, on the reverse strand, counting down.
AATCGTCCACCGCGAGCCCATGCCGGTACACGAGGTCGTACGCGGGCGATGCCGGCAGCCCATTCGACAGGCTCTCGAAACTGCGGCCGCCGTCGCGCGTGCGCGTGACGACGAACCGGCCGCTCACCGGAATCCGGCATTCGTCCTTCACGGCCGGCACGAACCACGCGGTATCCGGTTCGTGCGGATGCACGGCCACCGCGAAACCGAAGCTCGACGGTTGCGCTTCGATGCGGCGCCAGTGTTCGCCGCCGTCGGTCGAGCGGAAGATCGCGCAGTGATGCTGCGTCCACAGCACGTCCGGATTGGCCGCGCACTGCACGACGCGGTGCGGATCCTGCATGTTCGGCTCGCCGCGTCGCTCGGGCGGCATGTAGTCGGCTTCCATGCCTTCCGCGGTCACGCGCCACGTCGCGCCGCCGTCGACGGTCTGCCAGACGCCGCCGCACGAGATGCCGACGGCGACGTGCCGGCTGTCGCGCGGATCGACCATCACCGAATGGATGCCTGGCGCGTCGTACCCGCCGCCGCCCCATTCGGCGCGTTCGGGGCGATCCCACAGCGCGCGGTTGAGTACCCATGAATCGCCGTGGTCGTCGGAGCGGAACAGGCCGCCGGGAATCGTGCCGGCCCACAGTACGCCGGGCTCGTCGGTGCCGCCGGCTTCGAGCGACCAGATCTGCTGAAGCGTCCACGGCGGCTGCGGCGGCCCCGCAGGCTCGTCGTCGGCGTCGCCGCTGCCCGTGTGCGTGTCGGTGCGGGCGGCCGACGCGTCGGCAAGCTGCGGCGGATAAACCGGGGCCGCACATTCCTCCCAGTCGGTGGCGCCTGCGCGCAGCCGATGCAGCTTCACGCCGAAATGGCCGAGATTGAGCGCCGCATACAGCGTGCCGTCGCGCGGGTCGGCGAGCGCCATGCTGACGGGCTCGCCGATGAAATGCGGTTCGCCGAGCGTCCAGCCGTCATGACCGTCGGGTTGCAGGACGAACAGGCCCTTGCGGGTGGCGACGAGCAGTCGATCGTTCATGCGATGTCTCCGGATGGTCCGCCTTGGCGCGACGGCGCTCGGTATGAGGGAATGCGACGGTGCATCGGTCCCTTTATCCGCCGGTCAGCGCCTGCACGACATACACGCGGCTGGCGGCCTCGAGCGCATCGGACAGGCGCTGCCGATCGCGGATCGGCTGGCCATCGATGAACACCGACAGGTGCTTTCGCAGCGCGCCCTGATCGTCGACGATGTAGCCGCGCAGCCGCGGTTGCTCGCTGAAAATGGTGTCGAATGCTTCGCCGACCGTGTGCGCGTCGATGTCGCGCTCGGGCGTTTCGACATGCCGCTGGATCGATGCGGCGAAGAAGAGATGCGCCATGGCGGTAGCTGGCAGGAGCCGCACGAAGGGACGGCTTGTAGTTTAGGCGATCCGGCGGGCGCCGAAAGGGGAAACGGCGCTGCCGTGCCGGCGGCTGCTAGACCGGAATCGACCGCCCCCTGATCCGGATCCCGAGCCGCACGACGCCGATCACCGCATTCGACAGCCACGTGAGCCAGCGCGGCATCCCGCGCCGACGGATATCGAGCAGCAGCACGATCCGCACGGCGTCGCTGTCGTTCCATACCTCGTGCGTGAACGTGTCGTCCCACAGCAGGAAGCGGCCTTCGTCGAGCCGGTATTCGCGGCCGTCGACCTTCAGCACGGCGCCCGGCGTGCCGTCCGCGCGCCTGGGCATCGACAGCACGAGGTACCCGCGCAGGATGCCGCGAAACGGCCCGCGGTGCGGCGGGATGTGCTTGCCGGGCGCGAGGAACGACAGCGACGCGGACAGCACGTCCGGCGACGTCGCGACAAGCGACGCGACGGTCGGGCAGCGCGACAGGTTGCGCGCAAACGGCTGGCCGTACGCCTGCATGATGAACATGCGCCAGTCGCGTGCGTCGTTGGCCGAGATGTCGTACTGCTCGCGCATGATGTCGTGAAAGCGCGGGATGCGAGGCATGTCGCGTGCGACGTCGAGCGCCTCCGCGCGGATCGCGTGCCACGCGCGCACGAATCGCTCGGCATCCGGGAATGCGGCCGTGTCGAGCACCGCGCTGCTGTCGATATGGCGGTCGTACAGCCTGCGCAGCAGCGCGGCTGCATGGTCGTAAGCGGCGGACATGGTCGATCGATGAGCGGTCCGGATGAAGTGGTGGTCAGTCTGCCCGAAGCACGACGGGCGCTGCGTTACGTCAGGTTACGCCGGCTGACGAATGAATGACAGTTCGGTGAATATTCGGCCGCGGCGAATGGAACGGCCGGGAATAAACCGCGCTTCTCCGTCGTCATACGGACGTAGCACATCGTTTCGTTGACTGATGAAGGAGTGGAACATGAACAAGCACTGGCTGGTGGCCGCCACGATGGCGGCGATGTCTCTCGCAGGTGTCGCGACGCAAGCGTCGGCACAGGCGCTCACGCGCGAACAGGTCCGGCAGGAACTGGTCGATGCGGAAAACAACGGGCTGCGCTTCGTGACCGATACGTCGTATCCGGATGTGAGCCCGCTGTTCCGGCAGCAGGCCGATCAGTTGCCGCAGCGGCAGGCCAGCACGGCAGTCGGCGGCGATCCGGCCGTGCCGTCCGAAGCGGGCAAGCCGGCGGCGATGTCGCCGCGTCAACGCGCCGCCGCCTGCGTCGGCCCCGCGAGCTTCTGCGCGATCTATTTCGGAAGCTGATCCAGCCGCCTGCGTCCGCAGGTCACGCGTATCCCGTGGTCGATCGATACGTCACATTGAAGGAGTTCATGATGAAAACTTATATCGCAGTCCTGACTATGATTGGCTCAATCGCCGGTCAGGCAGCATTCGCACAAGCGGCCGCGCCGCTCACGCGTGCGCAGGTTCGCGAGGAGTTGATGCGTCTGGAAGCAGCCGGGTACGACCCGGCGAAGGGCGACGACGGCGAGTATCCGGCCGACATCCAGGCCGCGGAAGCGAAGCTCGCCGAGCAGGAACGGGCGCGCATGGCGGCGTCGGTTGCGCACGCACCGGACGCCGGTATGCCGGCACAAACCGGCGACTAGGTGTCGACATGATCGTGTGTCACGGCTGGCCGCCGTGTTCGCGGGACGGCAAATCGCACGCGCTTCGCGCCGCGCGACGTGCCCGAAGGGCGCCGGCTGAGACGCCGGTCGTGGCGCGCCGCTTCGCGCGGCGTCGCGATCAACTCGTCAACCCGTTCCGACCGACGGCGCGATCGATCACCACGGCATCATGCGCTGCACGACCTGGTCGCGCAGCACGAAGCGGTGCATCAGCGCGGCCGCCACGTGCACGCAGATGCCGGCGAACAGGACCCACGCGAGAATGCCGTGCACGTCGCCCATCGCGTGACCGAACCCCGAGCCGGCCGCCGACAGCGCCGGCAACGGAATGATGCCGACGAGCGTCACGGCCCACGCGCGTGACGACGCGTTGATCCAGCCGAGCAGCGGCACGACGATCAGCAGCAGGTAGAGTGCGCCGTGCGTGATGCCGGACAGCGCGCGCATCGCGGGCGACAGCTCGCTGGCAGGCGGGCGATGCGTCGCACGCCACAGCACGCGGCATGCCATCGCCGCGAGCAGCGCCGTGCCGACGATCAGGTGCGCGGCGATCAGGCCGACCGGCTGCGTGTCGCGATGTACGTCGGGCATCGTCCAGCCGATCGCGTATTGCGCGACGACCAGCGCCACGATCAACCAGTGAAGAAGGCGGGCAACGGCGTCGTAACGAGTGGGTGTGGACATGAAGGCTCCTGACGGGCATGGCGGGGCAGCGTGCGGCGGATTCTACGGCCGAATCCTTAACGAAACGTTAAGCGCGCGGCGCCGGTCGGCCTGCATCCGCCGACGGCAGCGTGATCGCCACGCCGAGGCCGTGGCCGCCGATGCCGGATTCGAACCGGACGGTGCCGCCGAAGTATTGCGCGATGCGGATCACGATCGACAGTCCGAGCCCGCTGCCGGGCGACGGCGTGCCGCTGCCGCGATAGAACCGGTCGCCGAGCCGTTCGCGCTCGCCGGGCGCGACGCCCGGCCCGTCGTCGCGCACGACGATGCATTGCTGCGGGCCGTCGTCGTGTACGCCGAGTTCGATGCGTCCGCCAGGGCGGCCGTACTTGATCGCGTTGTCGACGAGATTGTCGAGCAGGATGCCGATCAGGATCGGATCGGCGTCGATCATCCGTGCAGACAGGTCGCCACACACGATGTCGATGGCCTTGTCCGCGGCTTTCGACAGATGGCGGTCGACAGCGGCATCGACGAGTTCGCGCACGACGAGGGCACGCGCCGGAATGCGTTCGTACTCGTCGAGCCGTGCGAGCAGCAGCAATTGTTCGGCGAGCCGCGCACTGCGGTCGACGCCCTGCACGACGCGCTGCATCGCCAGTTGCTTGCGCGCGGGATCGTCGGTCGCGATGGCCACCTGGGCCTGCACCTTGATCGCGGCGAGCGGCGTCTTCAGTTCGTGCGCGGCGTCGGACGTGAACGCGCGCTCCCGGACGATCGATTGCCGCAGCCTCGCGAGCAGGCGATCGATCGAGTCGACCAGCGTGCGGACTTCGTCCGGCACGGTCGCGATGCCGAGCGGTTCGAGCGATCGGGCATCGCGTGCGCCGATCAGCGTGGACAGCGTCTTCAGCGGGGCGAGACTGCGCCCGATCGTCACCCACAGCAGCAGCGCCAGCAGCGGCAGTGCGATGACGAGCGGCTGGACGATGCCGCGTGCGATGCCGGTGGCCAGATCGCTGCGCGTATTCGACATCTCCATCACGCGCACCCGGCGCCCCGACGCGGGCGCGCGCAGCGCGTGCGTGCGCCATCGCACGTCGCGAATGACGATCGTTTCCGGTTTGCCGGACGCGCCGGGCACGTCCGGCAAACCGGCGGCGTCGGCCGGCAGGCTCGACGCGACGACGTTGCCCTGTGCGTCGCGCACCTCGAACAGCACGTCGCGCGGCACGCGATCGCCGTCGGCATCGGGGCCGGCTTTCGCATCGCCGCGGGCCAGTTCGACGCGGGCGTCGGGCGGGAAGCGCGCGAGACGGCCGAGGTCGGCCGCCGACAGATCGACGAGCAGCGACGCGTATTCGACGAGGCGCGCATCTTGCCATTCGCCGATCTCGCGCGTCGCGTGCCGGAAGCTGCCGAACACGGCGACGAGCCAGACGACGGTCACGCAACCGATCGCCATCAGCGACACGCGGCGTCGTATCGAGCCGGCGATCATGGAAGTTCGACCACGTAGCCGATACCGCGGACGGTGCGGATCAATTCCGCGCCGAGCTTCTTGCGCAGGTTCGACACATGGACCTCGATCGCATTGCTTTCGATGCCTTCCTGCCAGCCGTACAGGCCGTCCTCGAGACGCGCGCGCGACTGCGGGATGCCCGGGTGCGTGACGAGCTGAACGAGGATCGCCCACTCGCGCGACGTGAGCGCGATGCGCGCCGCATGGCGCGTCACGGTATGCGCGGTCAGGTCGATCGTGATGTCGCGCCATACGATTTCGTCGCCGGCACGGCCCTGCGAGCGCCGCACGAGCGCGCGGCAGCGGGCGAGCACTTCGGACAATTCGAACGGTTTCGCGAGATAGTCGTCCGCGCCGTCGTCGAGGCCGCGCACACGGTCCGCCACGGTGCCGCGTGCGGTCAGCACCAGCACGGGGACCGTATCGCCGGCATCGCGCAGCGCGCGCAGCAGTTCCGTGCCCGATTTGCCGGGCAGCCCGAGATCGAGTACGACGAGTGCGAAGCGCGTCGTCGCGAGCGCGGCTGCGGCCGCATGACCGTCGCGCAACCAGTCGACGTGATAGCCGGCCCGGCTCAGGCTGATCTCGAGGCCGCTGCCGATCAGGTCGTCGTCTTCAACAAGGAGGAGTCGCATGGTCGATTCGGGGTGCAGGCGTCTGCGATTGTACGAGCATGACTCTGCGGACCGTGAAACGGATTGTAATTGCGCTGCCGCAAATGTCGGCCGATTCTGAAGAACGCTTAAGGTTTGGCGCCGGCAATCCCGTTACCATCGGCGACGACATTTCCGGGGCGGCGTTCCGCTTCCCCCGATCCCGAATCGCTCGGGCGCGTCCGGCGCGAGCCGCCCGCACCCGGGCGCCAACCCGCGCCCCTTTCGACCGATATCCGTTCGATGCGCGTCGCCCGTACGGGAGGTTCGATCCTGATGGCATCCTCGACGATCGAGCGCTGGCGCGCCCACCTGCTGATCGCCGCACTCGCCGCCATGTTCATTCAATGCTTCGTGCTGGTTTCGTTGCTTGCATGGCGCGTACCAGAAGCATTTTTCACCACGATGACGTTCCGCGTCTGGACCGTCGTTGCCGTCGCCGCCGCGATCCTGTCGGCCCGTAAGCTTGCCGACGCGGCGTTCAAGGCTGCGCTGGCGTGCGGTTGCGTGCGTGTGACCGGAATCGATCGCCGCACGGTAGTCGTGTCATCCGATTGCGCGTACCGTCGGCTGGTCGTTCTTCATATCCGGCTCAACGGGAACCGGTACGGCGGCGTGCATGGGTGAGCCCGCGTGTGCGCCGCCGTTCGCCGCCACTGCGGTCGTACGGGTCATCACCGGGGGAAAGCATGGTTGTGTTGCATGTGCTGCGCGCGCTGGCCGGCGCGATGTCGATCGTCTGCGGGCTCGGCGTGGTGCTGGGCGTCGCGTACACGCTCACGGCGGGCGTGCTGGTCGGCCGGTTCTTTTCCCGGGCGATGGCGCCGCCGCGCACGTATCCGGGCGTCACCGTCGCGCAGCCGCTGCACGGTGACGAATGGGATCTCGTACAGCATCTCGAAAGCTACTTCGTGCAGGATTATCCGGGGCCGGTGCAGCACCTGTTCGGCGTGCACGATGCGGGCGACGCGGCACTCGCGGCGGTCGAGACGTTGCGCGCGCGGTATCCGGGCGCGAACGTCAAGGTCGTCGCCGATGCGCGGCTGTACGGGCCGAACCGCAAGATCGCCAATCTCGTGAACATGCTCGAACACGCGGAGCATTCGGTGCTCTGTCTCGCCGACAGCGACGTGGTGGTCGAGCGCGATTATCTGCGCGCCGTCGTCGGTGCGCTACAGCAGCCGGATGTCGGCATCGTGACGAGCGTGTATCGCGGCGTCGCAGCGCCGGGATTCTGGCCGGGGGTCGCCGCGGCGATGACGAACTACCATTTCCTGCCGGGCGTGATCACCGGGCTCTTCATCGGGCGCGCGCGGCCCTGCTTCGGCCAGACGATCGCCATCACGCGCGCGACGCTCGAACGCATCGGCGGGCTGACGCGCTTTGCGCATCATCTGGCGGAAGATCACGCACTCGGCGAAGCCGTGCGGCAAGCGGGCGCGCAGGTCGTCATTCCGCCGTTCGTCGTCGGGCATGCGTGTGTCGAAGAGACGTTCGCGCGGTTGTACGCACACGAATTGCGCTGGAGCTGCACGATCCGCGCGGCGGACCGGCTCGGTCATCTCGGATCGGTACTGATGCACCCGGTGCCGCTGGCGCTGCTGGCGGTGCTGTGCTCCGGCGGCACGGCCGCCGCGTGTGCGCTCGCGGTTGCGGCGCTGGCGTCGCGCGCCTGGTTGATGCTGAGAACGAGCCGCGCGACCGGCGCCGGCCTGCGCCGCGCATTCTGGCTGCCGTTCGTCGATCTCCTGCAGTTCGTGATCTTCGTATCGAGCTTCTTCTCGTCGCATGTCGTGTGGCGCGGCACGCGCTTTCGCGTCGACCGGCAAGGCCTGCTGTCGCCGGCGGGTGAGTCATGACGACGGAGCCGAACCTCGACGCCGCGGCGCCCGGCCGGGTCGCCCTGCGCGGCGACGCACGGCTTCGCCATGCGGGGCGCGCGATCGCGCTCGTCGGGCTGGCGCTCGCGGTGTCGCTCGTCTGGCGCGAGCATCCGCAAGACATCCTGCATCGGCTGCGGGCCGCCGGCGCCGGGCTGCTGGTCGCCGCGCTCGCGCACATCCTGCCGATGCTCGCGAACGCGTGGGACTGGCGGATGCTGATCCGCGGTCCGCGCCGGCCGTCGTTGCCGACGATGCTGAAACTCGTGTGGATCCGCGAATCGATCAACGGGTTGCTGCCGGTCGCGCGCATCGGCGGCGAGATCGTGTCGTTCGGATTGCTGCGGCAGGCGGGCGTGCGTCCGGCGACCGCCGTGGCCAGCCTCGTCGCCGACATGCAGCTCACGCTGATCAGCCAGCTGATCTTCGCGCTGGTCGCGATCGGCTATGTGCTCGAACGCGTGTCGTCCGATGCGGCGCGGGTGGCGGCCAACCTCGCGATCGGCATGGCCGCGCTGGTGCCGGTGCTGCTGCTGTTCGCGCTGGTGCAGCACGCGCGGCCGTTCGAACGCGCGATGCGCGTGCTCAACCGCGTCACGAGCGGCAAGGTGGTGGCGCTGGTCGGCGAATCGGCACGCACCGACCAGTCGATCCGGATGATCTGGAGAAAGACGGGCGTGGTCGTCCGCTATCTCGGGATCTGGCAGACGCTGCAGTTCGCGGGCTATGCGCTGGAAATCTGGCTGGCGCTGGTCTTCCTCGGCGCCGATCCGAGCTTTGCGCAGGCACTGGCGATCGAGGCGCTGATCCAGCTCGTGAGCAGCATCGCGTTCCTGATGCCGGGCGGCCTGGGGGTGCAGGAGGGCGGGTTCGTGCTGATCGGCGGGCTGCTCGGGTTCGACGCGCCGACCTGTCTCGCGTTGGCCGGCGCGCGCCGCGTGCGCGACCTGCTGTTCTATCTGCCGGGGCTGATCGCATGGCAGTGGGCGGCGGGTTCGGCGGCCCGGCCGGGTGGACCGACACGTGCGCCGTTGCCCGCCGGGGACGCCGCCGGGCCGCAGTGACGCGGCCCGGCGCGACGCAGCCGGATTCAGCGCCGCTCGTCGGCGAGATGGCTGCGGATCACGTCCGCGAACGACGTGTCGCCTTTCAGCCCGAGCGCTTCCGCACGCGACGTATCCCAGCGGCCCGGCCAACTGCCGACGATCTTCTCGACGCGTTCGTCGGGCACATGGCGGATCAGCTTGACGACCGCGTCGCCCGCGACTTCGCGCAGCGCCGCGATCATCTCGTCGACCGACACCGACAGCCCCGGCAGATTGATCACGCGCTTGTTGCCGAGCTTCGCGGCATCGATCTCGCAACCGGCGACGAGCGCGTCGATCGCGCCGCGCGGCGACAGCAGCCACAGCCGCGTCGAGCCGGGCACCGGGCATACGCTTTCCTCGCCGTTCAGCGGCTCGCGGATGATGCCGCTCGCGAACGACGACGCGGCCGCGTTCGGGCGGCCGGGCCGCACGCTGATGGTCGGCAGCCGCAGCACGCGGCCGTCGACGAAGCCGCGGCGCGCGTAGTCGCACAGCAGCAGTTCGGCGATCGCCTTCTCGGCGCCGTATGACGATTGCGGGTTCAGCGCGGTGTCGTCCTGCACGACGTCGGGCAGCGCGCCGCCGTACACCGCGACGGAGCTCGTGAACACCACCCGCGGCCGGTGGCCGCGCGCGCGACACACCTCGAGCAGCGTGCGCGATGCGTCGAGGTTGATCCGCATGCCGAGATCGAAATCGGCTTCGGCTTGCCCGCTGACGATCGCCGCGAGGTGGAAGATCGCGCCCGTGCGCGTGTCGATCGCGCGTTCGAGCACCGCGCGATCGGCGATGTCGCCGACGATCGACGTCACGCGCGCGTCGCCGAAATCGCTGCCCTGGACGACGTCGAGCAGCACCAGCTCGTCGATTGTCTCGACACGGCCGTCGGGGCCGGTCAGTTCGCCGCGCTCGAGCAGCTTGCGCGCGAGACGCTGGCCGAGAAAGCCGGCGCCGCCGGTGATCAGTACTTTCATGTTCTTCATCCTTTCGGGGAATACGGGAATCACAGGTACGGCCTGAGCCAGCCGAGGCCTTCGGACGTGCCGGCCTTCGGCCGATATTCGCAGCCGATCCAGCCGTCGTAGCCGAGCGCGTCGATCAGCGCGAACAGGTACGGGTAGTTGAGTTCGCCGACGTCCGGCTCGTGGCGTTCCGGCACGCCCGCGATCTGGATATGGCCGATGCCCGCGAAATCGCGCTCGAGTTTCACCGCGAGATCGCCTTCGACGATCTGGCAGTGATAGCAGTCGAACTGCACCTTCAGGTTCGGCGCGCCGACTTCCGCGCAGATCGCCTGCGCGTCGTCCTGGCGATTCAGGAAATAGCCGGGCATGTCGCGCGGGTTGATCGGCTCGATCAGGATCGTGATGCCGTGCGCGGCGCCCGCTTGCGCCGCATGCCGCAGGTTCGACAGATAGGTGTCGCGACGGCGCGCGCGATCGGCGCCCGGCGGCACCATGCCGGCCATCACGTGCAGCTTCTTGTTGCCGATCGTGCGTGCATAGTCGAGCGCCCGGTCGATGCCGCGGCGGAACTCGTCCTCGCGGCCCGGCAGCGACGCGATGCCGCGTTCGCCCGCGGCCCAGTCGCCCGGCGGCGCGTTGAACAGCGCCTGTTCGAGGCCGTGCGCGTCGAGACGCGCGCGGATGTCCTCGGCGGCGAAGTCGTACGGGAACAGGTACTCGACGGCCTTGAAGCCGTCGTGGGCGGCAGCGGCGAAGCGTTCGAGAAACGCATGCTCGGTGTACATCATCGAGAGGTTGGCGGCGAAGCGTGGCATGACGGCGGGTCCTGTGAATGAATGGGGCGGGGCGCCGTGCGCCCCGCGTCGAATGACGAATCGGCCGACGACGGATCAGCGGTTCACGAGTTTCGCGGGCGTGAGCCACACGGCGATCGCGCCGATCACGAGCATCGCGGCCAGCACGTACATGCCGGACGACGTGCTGTGCGTGACGTCCTTCAGGTAGCCGATCACGTACGGGCTCGCGAAACCGGCGAGGTTGCCGACCGAGTTGATGATCGCGATCCCGGCCGCGGCCGCGGAGCCTGCGAGGAACGCGGTCGGCAGCGACCAGAACAGCGGGGCGCAGGTCAGCACGCCGCCTGCCGCGAGCGACAGGAACACGATCGACACGGCCGTATTGTGCGAGTACGACGCGGCGACCGCAAACCCGAGCGCGCCCATCAGCGCCGGCACGATCAGGTGCCAGCGGCGTTCGCGGCGCTTGTCCGCGCTGTGGCCGAACAGGTTCATCACGACGATCGCGACGACGAACGGAATCGCCGACAGCAGGCCGATCTGCAGCGTATCGGTGATACCGGTCGATTTCACGAGCGTCGGCATCCAGAAGGTGAGCCCGTACTGGCCGGTGACGAACGCGAAGTAGATCAGCGACATCCACCACATGCGCGGGTCCGAGAACACGGCCTTCAGCGAATGGCCGTGCTTCTGCCGTTCCTGCGGCTGCGCGGCGATTTCGTCTTCGAGCAGCTGCTTCTCGCGCTCGTCGAGCCACTTCGCGCCGCGGATGCCGTTGTCGAGATACAGGATCGTCGCGATGCCGACGAGCACGGCCGGCACGGCTTCGATCATGAACATCCATTGCCAGCCGTGGAAGCCCGAGCCGCCGTGGAAGCGCTCCATGATCCAGCCCGACAGCGGGTTGCCGAAAATGCCCGACACCGGAATCGCCGACATGAACACCGCGATGATCTTCGCGCGGCGATGGGACGGGAACCAGTACGTGAGGTACAGGATCACGCCCGGATAGAAGCCGGCTTCCGCGAGGCCGAGCAGGAAGCGCAGCACGTAGAACTGCGTCGGCGTCTTCACGAACGCGAACAGCGCGGACAGCACGCCCCACGTGATCATGATCCGCGCGATCCAGATGCGCGCGCCGAGGCGGTGCATCAGCAGGTTGCTCGGCAGTTCGAACAGAAAGTAGCCCAGGAAGAAAATCCCCGCGCCGAGCCCGAACACGGTTTCGCTGAACGCGAGATCCTGCGACATCTGCAGCTTGGCAAAGCCGACGTTCACGCGGTCGAGATACGCGACCACGTAGCAGAGCATCAGGAACGGCACGATGCGCCAGAACACTTTCCTGTAGGTGCGGTCGAGTTCGCCCGACTGGGCGGCCGCGGCGGGCGAGCGGCTTGCGGCCGCGTCGAGAGCAGTCATCGTCGTGTCTCCAAGGACGTCGTGTGCCGGCGGCGCGTAGGCTGCCGGTTCGTATGCGTGTGCTGACGGAAGGGCCCGCGCACACTGCGGGCAGGTGAATCGATATCGGGTGCGCGGCGCGTCACCAGCGCGCGTCGAAGGTGCGGCGCAATTCGTCGAGCGCGGCGTCGGACAGCGGTTCCGGCTTCGGCTGCGTCATCAGCCACAGCCGCGCCGTTTCCTCGAGCTCCTCGAGCGCGTACGACGCATGCGACACCGACGGCCCCCACATCACGGGGCCGAGGCGATCGAGCAGCACGCCGCGCACCTGGTCGGCCAGCGCCGCGACTTCGGCCGCGACGGCGGGGTCGCCAGGGCGGCGGTAACGGATCAGCGGGATGTGGCCGACCTTCATCACGTAGTACGGCGTGATCGGCGGCAGCACGTCGGTGTCGCGCCACACGCCCGCGAGCGTCAACGCGACGAGATGCGTCGAATGCGTGTGGACGACACCATGCGCGTCTGCGTTGCGCGCGTAGATGCCGCGATGCAGCGCGAGCGTCTTCGACGGCTTGCCGCCCGATACGGGCCGGCCGTCGGCGCCGACCTTCGCGATGTCGTTCGGGTCGAGCCGGCCGAGGCACGCGTCGGTCGGCGTGATCAGCCAGCCGTCCGCGAGACGCGCGCTGATGTTGCCGGCGCTGCCGACCGCATGGCCGCGCGCATACAGGCTCGCGCCGACCACGCAGATCTCTTCGCGCAGTTTCGCTTCGTCGCTCATCGTGCGGCTCCGTCCAGCGCGCGCAGCGCCTTGTCGAAAAAGTCCGTCGTGCCGAAGTTGCCGGATTTCAGCGCGAGGCCGAGCGGCTGCGCGTCGATGGTGGCCGTGGCCGGCACGCCCGGGTCGATTTGCGCGCCGATCTGCAGCGACTTCACGTCGAGCGCCTGCACGACCGCGCCGGACGTCTCGCCGCCGGCGACGACGAACTTGCGCACGCCGAGTTCGCGCAGCCCGCGGGCAATCGCCGCGAGCGTGCTTTCGACGAGATGGCCGGCCGCATCGACGCCGAGCGCTTGCTGCACGGCTTTTACTTCGTCGGGCGTGGCCGTTGCATAAATCAGCACGGGGTGCGGCAGGTGCGAGCGCGCAAACGCGAGCGCCTGCTCGACGACCGGCTCGCCGCGCGAGGCCGCGAGCGGATCGATGCGGAAGGCCGGTCGCGTCGCGCGCCACGCGGCGACCTGTGCGTTGGTCGCCTTCGACGCGCTGCCGGCGAGCACGGCCGACAGGCCGTCGATGCGCGGCAGCGACGCCGCGTTGTCGCGCTCGGGCAGTTGCTCCGCGCGGCGGAAATTCGCGGGCAGGCCGAGCGCGATGCCCGAGCCGCCGGTGACGAGCGGCAGGCCCGCGCACGCTTCGCCGAGGACGTAGAGGTCGCGGTCCGACAGCGCGTCGGCGATCGCGAAACGCACCCCTTCCGCACGCAGCTGGTCGATCCGCGCGCGCACGGCGGCCGCGCCGAGCGCGATCGTGTCGTAGCGGATCAGGCCGACCGGCGACTTCGTCTGCTGCTGCAGCACGCGTACGAGGTTCGCATCCTTCATCGGCGTGAGCGGATGATGCTCCATCCCCGATTCGTTCAGCAGCACGTCGCCGACGAACAGGTGGCCGCGATAGATCGTGCGGCCGTTCTCGGGGAACGCCGGGCACGCGATCGTGAAGTCGCCGCCGGCCGCATCGAGCAGCGCGTCGGCCACCGGCCCGATGTTGCCAGCGGCGGTCGAATCGAACGTCGAGCAGTACTTGAAGAAGAACTGGCGGCATCCTTGCGCGCGCAACCATTCGTACGCGGCGAGGGATTGCGCGACGGCGTCGGCGGCGGGAATCGTGCGCGACTTCAGCGCGACGACGATCGCGTCGGCGTCGACGATCGTGTCGGCAGCCGCGCCGTCGGCGGGCACGCCGATCGTCTGTACGGTGCGCATGCCGCTCTTGACGAGCATGTCCGCGAGATCGGTCGCGCCGGTGAAATCGTCGGCGATGCAGCCGAGCAGGGGACGGGAAGCGGAAGCGGTCATGGCGGGAACGTCGTTCGAATCAGCGGGCGGGCGGCAGCGTGATGCCGGGGAAAGTCTTGATCACGGCGGAATCGTCCTCGCCGCCGTGGCCGGCGCTCGACGCGCTCATGAACATCTGGTGCGCGGTGGCCGACAGCGGCAGCGGGAATTTGCTGCGGCGCGCGGTATCGAGCACGAGGCCGAGATCCTTCACGAAGATGTCGACGGCCGACAGCGGCGTGTAGTCGCCGTTCAGGATGTGCGGCACGCGGTTCTCGAACATCCACGAATTGCCGGCGCTGTGCGTGATCACGTCGTACAGCGCGTCGGCATCGACGCCTTCGCGCAGGCCGAGCGCCATCGCTTCGGCCGCCGCCGCGATATGCACGCCGGCCAGCAATTGATTGATGATCTTCACTTTCGAGCCGATGCCGTGCGCGTCGCCGAGGCGGTACACCTTGCCGGCGATCGCCGCGAGCACGTCCTCGCAGCCCGCATACGCGGCGGCCGGGCCGGACGTCATCATCGTCATCTCGCCGGCGGCCGCGCGCGCGGCGCCGCCCGACACCGGCGCGTCGAGCATCTGCAGGCCGGCCGCCTCGATGCGCGCGCCGAGCGCGACCGCGAATTCGGGCGCGACGGTCGCGCTCGCGATCACGACGCCGCCGGGCTTCATCGCCGCGACCGCACCGTGTTCGCCGAACAGCACCGTTTCCGTCTGCGCGGCATTGACGACGAGCGTGACGACGACGTCGCACTGCGCACCGAGTTCGGCCGGCGTCGCGCACGCGATGCCGCCTTCGGCGGCGAAGGCCTGCAGCACGGTGTCGCGCACGTCGCATGCATGGACGCGCAGGCCGGCGCGCAGCAGCGAGCGTGCGACGCCGAGGCCCATCGCGCCGAGGCCGATGACTCCAACATTTCTTGACATGGTCAACCTTGATCGATTCGGGAGAGGTTCCGGACAGCGGCGGCGGGCGCCGCCGGCTTCAGCAGATGCCGGCTTCCGCGAGGCGGCGAGCGGCGTTGTACATGTGCGTGCGCGCCGCGTTGCGGGCGGCCATCGGGTCGCGCGCGCGGATCGCGTCGGCGATCGCCGCGTGCTCGTCGCGCACCTGCCGCGAGAAATCGTCGCGCGTCGCTTCGTTGCCTCGCGTGACCTTCACGCCGGCTTCGAGGTACTGGTTCAGGAATTGCAGCGTCTTCAGGAAATACGGGTTGCCGGTGACGGCCGCGATCGTGCGGTGGAACGCGACGTCTTCCGCGACGCCGTCGCGCCCTTCGGCCACCGCTGCGTCGATCTTGCGCAGCGCGTCGTCGATGTCGGCCATGTCGTCGTCGGTGTGGTGCAGCGCGGCTTCGGCCGCGACTTCGGCCTCGATCGCGCGACGCACCGCGAGCAGGTGCGGCAGCGAGCTCGCCTCGACGGCTTCCGCGTAGTCGATGCGCAGCGGCCGGATCGCGCCGTGCTGGTTCACGAACACGCCGCTGCCCTGGCGCGGCTCGACCACGCCTTCGTTCTTCAGCCGCGAGATCGCCTCGCGGATCACGGTGCGGCTCACGCCGAATTCCTGCGCGAGCACGGCTTCGGTCGGCAGCTTGCCGGTGGCCGAGAAACTGCCCACTTCGATCTGCTTGAGCAGTTGCTGCGCGACATGGTCGCTCATCGCGCGAGCCGGAATTTTCTCGAACATGATGCTCAGGTTTGTAAGGTGATGTGGTCATCATACAAATTTGAGCGCGCATCAGTATCCGGGATAACCCTCGTTTTACAGCGGGCAACGTCGGCTAAATTGACTGAAACCGGTTCCAAAAACGCGGAAAGCGATGCGAACGCGTCGGTTCTGCAATCAGTCGCTCAAGGAAGGGGGCCGGCGCCCCGGAGTCGTCAGTCCGCGATGTCCTCGACGGCGTCGACCGACGCATCGGGCGTCGCATCGACTTCGGCCACGTCCCCGCCGCGCTCGCGATACGTCGCCGGCGGCACGCCGAACTGCTTGCGGAATTCGCGCCCGAGGTGCGACGCATCGGCGAATCCGCAACTCGACGCGATATCGGCGACCGTGCGGTCCGAGCTCGTCAGCAGCCACGCGGCCGTGCGCAGTCGCACCTGTTTCGCGAAGGCCTGCGGACTCTTGCCGGTCTCGGCCTTGAAGAGCCGCTCGAGCTGCCGCGTCGACAGGTCGAGCTTGCACGCGAGTTCCTCGAGCGGCAGCGCGCGCCCGACGTGCTGTTCCATCAGAAGAATCGCGCGCTTGACCTTCGGATGCGTCGCCGGTTCGAGGCCCGGCGGATGCGGCTGCGGCGCGTTGCCTTTCTGCATCTCGCCGACGAGCAGGATGCGCAGCGCCTTCTGCACGGTCGCGTGATCGAAATGGCGCAGCAGGATCGCGGCGGCGACGTCGATCGACGCGCGGCCGCCCGAGCACGTGATCCGGCGCCGGTCGATCACGAACAGCCGGTCGGCGATCAGCAGGTCGGGATCGGCGGACGGAAAGCGCTCGATGAAATCCCAGTAATGGAACCAGCTCACGCAGGTGCGATAGCCGTCGAGCACGCCGGCGCGCATCAGCGTGAACACGCCGGTGCAGATGCCGACGACCGTCGCGCCGCCCGTCGCCGCGCGGCGGATGAAGTCGAGCGTTTCAGGGCCGGCCTGCGGCCCCGAATGCAGCAGCCCGCCGACCACCACCACGTAGTCGAACGGCTCGGCCGCGTCGAACGTCTCCCACGGCGTGATCTGGATCCCGCAGCTCGCGCGCACCGGCGCGAGCGTCTCGCCGATCACGCTCCATGCGCAGCGCACGGGCTTGCTGTAGTCGCCGTCGTCGGCCGACAGCCGCAGCATGTCGACGAAGCCCGAGAAGGCCGTCAGCGTGAAGTTCGGCAGCAGCACGATGCCGAAGCGGAGGCGCCGCGGCGCGGGTTCTGCGAGGGGGGAAGCGGGTACGTCGGGGATCATCGCGGCCAATCTCGTCACGCCGGGAAGGCGGTCTCACTCGTTTCACTCTGTTTGCGGGCTACGGCTGCCGGAGGGCGGCACGGATGCAGCCAGCGTCGCCGATCGGCCGCGGCCGGACTTGTGGTTTTTCGTCGCGAACCATCGCCAAAACGCACTTTCCGGGCGGCCGGCGCGGCGCTTGGCGGCGCTATCCCACGCCGATGCCGTTTTTGTTCTATCGGCCGATTTTACGCCCTGATGTACTGAGGCCCAACGACATTTCACGCATGCAACCCAAAGGAAGCCAGATGAACGTCAGCGTGTTCGACCTGTTCAAGATCGGCATCGGCCCGTCCAGTTCGCATA
Organism: Burkholderia sp. NRF60-BP8; assembly: GCF_001522585.2. Taxonomy (NCBI): domain Bacteria; kingdom Pseudomonadati; phylum Pseudomonadota; class Betaproteobacteria; order Burkholderiales; family Burkholderiaceae; genus Burkholderia; species Burkholderia sp. NRF60-BP8. Next base: position 2,304,807 of record NZ_CP013372.1, on the reverse strand, counting down.
CGGTCGGACCGATGATCGCCGCGTGCCGCTTCGCGTCGCACGTCGAGGACGCGAACCTGCTCGGCTTCGTGCGCCGCGTGCGGGTCGAGCTGTACGGCTCGCTCGGCGCGACCGGCAAGGGCCACGGCACCGACAAGGCCGTGCTGCTCGGCCTCGAGGGCCACCTGCCCGACACGATCGATCCCGACCTGATCGAGCCGCGGCTCGCCGCGATCCGCGCGGAGAAGTCGCTGACGCTGCTCGGCAAGCAGACGGTCCGCTTCGACGAGAAGGAACACATCGGCTTCTATCGCAAGCTGATGAGCGGCACCGGCATCGTGCACCCGAACGGGATGCGCTTCCAGGCATTCGACGAACACGGCCAGTTGCTCGTCGAGAAGGAGTATTACTCGGTCGGCGGCGGCTTCGTCGTGAATCGCGACGGCGATCGCGTGAACGGCGTGCGCGCGGCGGTCGACGTGCCGTATCCGTTCCGCACCGGCGACGACCTGATGCGCCAGTGCCGCGAACACGGGCTGTCGATCGCCGAGCTGATGCTGCGCAACGAATCCGCGCTGCGTCCGGCCGACGAGGTGCGCGCCGGGCTGATGGCGATCTGGCGCACGATGGCCGCGTGCGTCGAGCGCGGCTGCAAGGTCGAGGGCGACCTGCCGGGCCCGATGCGCGTGAAGCGCCGCGCGGCCGAACTGAACGCCCGCCTGCGCGCGCGTTCGGAAGAGTCGCTGCGCGACCCGCTGTCGATGCTCGACTGGGTCAACCTGTATGCGATGGCCGTGAACGAAGAGAACGCGGCCGGCGGCCGGGTCGTCACCGCGCCGACCAACGGCGCGGCCGGCGTGATCCCCGCGGTGCTGCACTACTACGTGAAGTTCGTGCCGGGCTCGAACGAAGCCGGCATCGTCGAATTCCTGCTGACGGCCGCGGCGATCGGGATCATCTACAAGGAAACCGCGTCGATCTCCGGCGCGGAAGTCGGTTGCCAGGGCGAAGTGGGCGTCGCGTGCTCGATGGCCGCCGCCGCGCTCGCCGCCGTGATGGGCGGCACGCCCGACCAGGTCGAGAACGCGGCCGAGATCGGCATGGAGCACAACCTCGGGATGACCTGCGATCCGGTGGGCGGGCTCGTGCAGATCCCGTGCATCGAGCGCAACGCGATGGGCGCGATCAAGGCGCTGAACGCGTCGCGCATGGCGCTCAAGGGCAACGGCCAGCACTACGTATCGCTCGATTCCGTGATCAAGACGATGCGCGAAACCGGCGCCGACATGAAGACGAAATACAAGGAAACGTCGCGCGGCGGCCTCGCCGTGAACGTCATCGAATGCTAACGAAGGATCCAAACATGAGCCGCTACTCGATATTCAGCCTGTTCCGCAACGGCCTCTCGTATCACGAGAACTGGGAGAAGCAGTGGAAGAGCCCGGAGCCGAAGAAGGAATACGACGTCGTGATCGTCGGCGGCGGCGGCCACGGCCTCGCGACCGCGTACTACCTCGCGAAGGAGCACGGGATCACGAACGTCGCGATCCTCGAGAAGGGCTGGATCGGCGGCGGCAACACCGCGCGCAACACGACGATCGTGCGCTCGAACTACCTGTGGGACGAATCGGCCGCGCTGTACGAGAAGGCGATGAAGCTGTGGGAAGGGCTGTCGCAGGATCTGAACTACAACGTGATGTTCAGCCAGCGCGGCGTGATGAACCTGGCGCATACGCTGCAGGACGTGCGCGACACCGAGCGCCGCGTGAACGCGAACCGGCTGAACGGCGTCGACGCCGAATTCCTGACGCCCGCGCAGATCAAGGAAATCGAGCCGACGATCAACCTGAACAGCCGCTACCCGGTGCTCGGCGCATCGATCCAGCGCCGTGCGGGCGTCGCGCGTCACGACGCGGTGGCCTGGGGCTTCGCGCGCGGCGCGGACCGCGCCGGCGTCGACATCATCCAGAACTGCCAGGTGACGGGCATTCGCCGCGAAGGCGGCGCGGTGGTCGGCGTCGACACGGTGAAGGGGTTCATCAAGGCGAAGAAGGTCGCGGTGGTGGCCGCCGGCAACACGACGACGCTCGCCGACATGGCCGGCATCCGCCTGCCGATCGAAAGCCATCCGTTGCAGGCGCTGGTGTCCGAGCCGATCAAGCCGGTGGTGAATTCGGTGATCATGTCCAACGCGGTGCACGCGTACATCAGCCAGTCCGACAAGGGCGACCTCGTGATCGGCGCCGGTATCGACCAGTACACGGGCTTCGGCCAGCGCGGCAGCTTCCACATCATCGAAAGCACGCTGCAGGCGATCATCGAGATGTTCCCGGTGTTCTCGCGCGTGCGGATGAACCGCCAGTGGGGCGGCATCGTCGACGTGTCGCCGGACGCGTGCCCGATCATCACCAAGACCGACGTGAAGGGCCTGTATTTCAACTGCGGCTGGGGTACCGGCGGCTTCAAGGCGACGCCCGGTTCGGGCTGGGTGTTCGCGCACACGATCGCCCGCGACGAACCGCATCCGCTGAACGCTCCGTTCGCGCTCGACCGCTTCTACACGGGCCACCTGATCGACGAGCACGGCGCCGCCGCCGTCGCGCACTAACCCCCGCACTGAAGGAGAAACAAACATGTTGCTGATCGAATGTCCGTGGTGCGGGCCGCGCGCCGAATCCGAATTCACATGCGGCGGCGAAGCCGATATCGTGCGCCCGGTGGCGAACGAGACCATGACCGACCGCGAATGGGGCGAATACGTGTTCATGCGCGAGAACAAGCGCGGGCTGCACAAGGAGCAGTGGCTGCATACGCAAGGCTGCCGCCGCTGGTTCAAGGTGACGCGCGACACGGTCACCTACGATATCAAGGGCTACGAAAAGTTCGGCGGGGCTGCCAACGGTGCAGCTGCCGGCAACGCACACGAAGAGGGCACGAGCAAATGAGCCAGAAAGACCGCCTCGGCACCGGTGGCCGGATCAATCGCGCGATTCCGTTGACGTTCACGTTCAACGGCCGCACGTACCAGGGCTTCCAGGGCGACACGCTCGCGTCCGCGCTGCTCGCGAACGGCGTGCATTTCGTCGCGCGCAGTTTCAAGTATCACCGTCCGCGCGGGATCGTGACGGCGGATGTGGCGGAACCGAATGCCGTCGTGCAGCTCGAAACCGGCCCGTACACCGTGCCGAACGCACGCGCGACCGAGATCGAGCTGTACCAGGGGCTCGTCGCGACGAGCGTGAACGCCGAGCCGACGCTCGAGAACGACAAGTACGCGATCAACCAGAAGTTCTCGCGCTTCATGCCGGCCGGGTTCTACTACAAGACGTTCATGTGGCCGCGCAACATGTGGCCGAAGTACGAAGAGAAGATCCGCGAAGCGGCCGGCCTCGGCAAGGCGCCCGAGGTGCTCGACGCCGATCGCTACGACAAGTGCTACGCGCACTGCGACGTGCTCGTGGTCGGCGGTGGCCCGTCGGGCCTCGCCGCCGCGCATGCGGCCGCGACGGCCGGCGCGCGCGTGATCCTCGTCGACGACCAGCGCGAACTCGGCGGCAGCCTGCTGTCGTGCCGCGCGGAGATCGATGCGAAGCCCGCGCTGCAATGGGTCGAGAAGATCGAGGCCGAGCTGCGCAAGCTGCCCGACGTGACGATCCTGTCGCGCAGCACCGCGTTCGGCTATCAGGACCACAACCTCGTGACGGTCACGCAGCGCCTGACCGATCACCTGCCGGTGTCGATGCGCAAGGGCACGCGCGAGCTGCTGTGGAAGGTCCGCGCGAAGCGCGTGATCCTCGCGACCGGCGCGCACGAGCGGCCGATCGTGTTCGGCAACAACGACCTGCCGGGCGTGATGCTGGCGGGCGCGGTGTCCACCTACGTGCATCGCTTCGGCGTGCTGCCGGGCCGTAACGTGGTCGTGTTCACGAACAACGACCGTGCATACCAGAGCGCGCTCGACCTGAAGGCGTGCGGGGCGAAGGTGACGGTCGTCGATTCGCGCGCGTCGTCGAACGGCGCGCTGCCGGCCGCGGCCAAGCGGCAGGGCGTGACGGTGATGAGCGGCGCGGTCGTCACGGCCGCATCGGGCAAGTGGCGCGTATCGTCGGTCGACGTCGCGTCCTACTCGAACGGCCAGACCGGCGGCAAGCTGCAGACGCTGCCGTGCGACCTCGTCGCGATGTCCGGCGGCTTCAGCCCGGTGCTGCACCTGTTCGCGCAGTCGGGCGGCAAGGCGTGCTGGAACGACGAGAAGGCGTGCTTCCTGCCGGGCAAGCCCGTGCAGGCGGAGGCGAGCATCGGGGCGGCGGCCGGCGAGTTCGGGCTGGCCCGTGCGCTGCGGCTGGCGGTCGATGCGGGCGTGGAAGCGGCGAAGGCCGCCGGCTTCACGGCCGCGCAGCGCCCGGCCGTACCGCAGGTCGCCGAAACCGTCGAAGGCGCGCTGCAGCCGTTGTGGCTCGTCGGCAGCCGCGAGGCGGCCGCGCGCGGCCCGAAGCAGTTCGTCGACTTCCAGAACGACGTGGCGGCCGCCGACATCCTGCTCGCCGCGCGCGAAGGCTTCGAGTCGGTCGAGCACGTGAAGCGCTATACGGCGATGGGCTTCGGCACCGACCAGGGCAAGCTCGGCAACATCAACGGGATGGCGATCCTCGCGGGCGCGCTCGGCAAGACGATTCCGGAAACGGGCACGACGACGTTCCGCCCGAACTACACGCCCGTGTCGTTCGGCACGTTCGCGGGCCGCGAGACGGGCGATTTCCTCGACCCGATCCGCAAGACGGCCGTGCACGAATGGCACGTCGAGCACGGCGCGATGTTCGAGGACGTCGGCAACTGGAAGCGGCCGTGGTATTTCCCGAAGAACGGCGAGGATCTGCATGCGGCCGTGAAGCGCGAATGCCTCGCGGTGCGTAACGGCGTCGGCATTCTCGACGCGTCGACGCTCGGCAAGATCGACATCCAGGGGCCGGACGCGGTGAAGCTGCTGAACTGGATGTACACGAACCCGTGGAACAAGCTCGAAATCGGCAAATGCCGCTATGGGTTGATGCTCGACGAAAACGGGATGGTGTTCGACGACGGCGTGACCGTGCGCCTCGCCGACCAGCATTTCATGATGACGACCACCACCGGCGGCGCGGCGCGCGTGCTGACGTGGCTCGAGCGCTGGCTGCAGACCGAATGGCCGGACATGAAGGTGCGGCTCGCGTCCGTCACCGATCACTGGGCGACGTTCGCGGTGGTCGGCCCGAAGAGCCGCAAGGTCGTGCAGAAGGTGTGTCAGGACATCGACTTCGGCAACGAAGCGTTCCCGTTCATGAGCTACCGCAACGGCACCGTCGCCGGCGCGAAGGCGCGCGTGATGCGGATCAGCTTCTCGGGCGAGCTGGCCTACGAAGTGAACGTGCCGGCGAATGCGGGCCGCGCGGTGTGGGAAGCGCTGATGGCGGCGGGCGCCGAGTTCGACATCACGCCGTACGGCACCGAGACGATGCACGTGCTGCGCGCGGAGAAGGGCTACATCATCGTCGGCCAGGATACCGACGGCTCGATCACGCCGTACGACCTCGGGATGGGCGGGCTCGTCGCGAAGTCGAAGGACTTTCTCGGCAAGCGTTCGCTGTCGCGCTCGGATACCGCGAAGGAAGGCCGCAAGCAGTTCGTCGGCCTGCTGACCGAGGACGAACAGTTCGTGCTGCCGGAAGGCGCGCAGATCATCGCGAAGGACACGCAGGTGTCGGCGGTCGATCCGACGCCGATGATCGGCCACGTGACGTCGAGCTACTACAGCCCGATCCTGAAACGCTCGATCGCGCTCGCGGTGGTGAAGGGCGGCCTGAACAAGATGGGCGAGAGCGTCGTGATTCCGCTGGCCAACGGCAAGCGGATCACCGCGAAGATCTCGAGCCCGGTTTTCTACGATACCGAAGGGGTGCGTCAGCATGTGGAATGAAACGAGAAACCAGACGCAGGTGGCGGGTGCGGGCGGCGTGACGCTCGAGTCGCCGTTCGTCGGCGCGGCCGACGTGCTGAAGGCGCACCAGGCGCGCGCATCGAAGAAGTTCGCGCTGCGCGAGCGGCCGTTCCTCGATCTCGTCAACGTGCGCGGCGAGTTGAGCGACCCGGCATTCGTCGCCGCGTTCGAGCGTGTGGTCGGCTGCCGGCCGCCGGCGGAGCCGAACACGGTGGCACGCGGCGCCGAGTACGACGTGCTGTGGCTCGGCCCCGACGAATGGCTCGTGCGGTCGAACGGGCCGGTTCAGGCCGGCGTGCTCGAGGCGAAGCTGGCGGAGGCCGTGCAGGGCGCGTATGCGGCGGCCGTCGACGTCGGCAGCGGCTACACGGTGGTCGAGGTCAGCGGCGAGCGCGTGCGCGACGTGATCGCGCGCGGCTGCCCGCTCGATCTGCATCCGCGCGTGTTCAAGCCGGGCCAGTGCGCGCAGTCGCACTACTTCAAGTCGCCGATCACGCTGATCCCGACCGGCGACGCGTCGTTCGAGATCGTCGTGCGTCGCAGCTTCGCCGACTATTTCGTGCGCATCATGCTCGACGCCGCGGCGCCGCTCGCATCATGAAGCCGTTCGACGAACCGTTCGTGGCGATCGACGCGCCGCGCCTACGCGGGCGCGGCTGGAGCGTGTTCGTCGACGAACTGAAGGTGCCCGCGCGAATCGGTATCCACGCGCACGAGCATGAAGCGCCGCAGCCGATCGTGATCGATGCGCGGCTCGGGTATCGCTGCGAGCCGAGCGAGCAGGGCGAGTGGATCGATTACGACGGGTATTGCGCGCGCGTCGCGTCGTTCCTGTCGCACAAGCCGCATACGCGGCTGCTGGAGACGCTCGTCGCCGATCTCGCGGTGCTGTCGTTCCGCGAATGGCCGGCGCTGGAATCGCTGACGCTGTCGGTGTACAAGCCGAAGATCCGGCCCGGCACGAAACGCGTCGGCGTGTCGCTCGACTGGACGCGTGGGGATTACCTGCGGTGGACGGGGGCGGCGGGGCAGTTGTGATTGGAGAGGGCCGGATCGAGGCACGAGGGAGGTGATTCGGCGACTCCATGGGACGGCGGCGCGAATGCGCCGCCGTACTCGTTTATAGTTCCTGAAATATGAGAAGAATGGTTCGCTGGCGGCCTTTGGTCTTTTTATTCCTGAAATAACGGAACAATTGGCGATCTGGCCGACGAATCACTATAATTCCGATATTCTCGTAACTATGCTGTCGATCGACCTCGATGGCGCTTTGTTCCTGAAATTCCGGAATTATGGCCCGCACCCTACCGCAACCCGTCGCGATACCCGACCCGCTCGCACTGGATCTCGCCGCCTTGGGGGCGCTCGTGCGCAACCGGCGCGCGCAGAACCAGATGCGGATTGACGATGCTGCCGACATGCTCGGCGTCTCCAAGGACGTGCTGTCACGCCTCGAAAACGGGCGCGCGGTGAGTCTCGACAAGCTGTTCAAGGTGCTCGACGGTTTTGGCCTGAATTTGCTCGTCGTGCCGAAACGCGACGTTCAGGTGGCGCGCAAGGCAGTGCGCGATCACGCGACGATACGTGCCGCTTTGTCCGGCTCGTCCGGTTCGCCCGAGGGCAAGTGATGATCTATTGCCTGCGAATTTCGGCTGACGGCTCGCCGGTCGGGGAACTGACTTACGATGCCCGCCGCGACGACTACGGTTTTTCCTACGATCCGGCGTGGCTCGCACGACCAGACGCGTTTGCGTTGTCGCCGTGCATTCCGCTCGATGGCAAGCCGACGACGGGCGCGATCCAGCGCTTCGTGGGCAATCTGCTTCCCGAGGGCCGCGCACTCGATGTGGCCGCATCGATGTATCAGATATCGAAGGACAACGTTTTCGGCCTGATCCGGATGCTCGGCAAGGAGCCCGTCGGTGCGTTGAGCTTCGTTCCGGACGACGAGGCAGGGCAGCCGACTGAACCTCTCGAACCCGTGCGCCGACCGATCTCCGCGGAGGAACTGGCCGACCGTATTCGCAAGCGCGATGCGATCCCGTTTCCCGTCTGGGACGATCGGGTGCGCCTATCGATCGCCGGCCATCAGGACAAGCTGCAGGTGCTTGTCGAAGGCGAGCAGTTTGCGCTCGTGGACGGGGCGCTGAGCAGCTCGCATATTCTGAAGCCCGACTCGCGCAGCCCGAACGCGCCGTGCATGGTCGCCAACGAGCATTTCTGCATGACGCTGGCGGCCCGCATGGGTTTGCCGGTCGCGCATGTCGAGATTCGACGTATCCCCGAGCCCATTCTGCTGATCGAACGATTCGACCGGCTCGTGACGACCGACCCGGACGATCCGCGGCGCGTGAGCGCTGTGCGGCGGCTTCATGTCATCGATGGATGTCAGGCCCTCGATTTGCCGGCGACACTCAAATACGAACGCAATCTCGGCAACAACGCGGACGTGCGCAATATTCGCGAAGGCGTGAGCTTCGAGAAGCTGTTTTCGCTGACATCGTCTCTGGAGACACCGGTCGCTGCGCGCACGGTCATGCTGCGCTGGGCGTTGCTGCAACTGCTGATCGGCAACAGCGACGCGCATGGCAAGAACATTTCGTTTTTCGTCAGCAGCACCGGGCTCGAGCCGGCGCCGTTTTACGATCTGGTCTGTGTGAACGTGTACGGCGACGCTTATGTGCAGGACATGGCGATGGCGTACGGAGATGTGTTCCGCACCGAGGAACTGACCGCTTTCGCGCTCGCGGACTTCGCGCATCGCGTGCAGATCCGGCCGGCGCTCGTTGCGCGTGAAATGGTGCGGATGGCCACGCTGGCTGCGGAACTGGCTCCTGGGCTGGCGGAGTCGGCCGTCTATGTGGGCGACGAGCGCGCGTGGGTGCATCGTATCGCCGAGTACGTGCGAGCACAGGCCGAACGCGTCAGGCGTATTGCGCCTATGGTGCCCAAGGTCGACGCCGCGCTGCTCTGAGCGTGTGCTTCACCGACCATCGGCACGCCACGTCTGCGCGCGCGTTGCGCGCAGTAATGACGGGCGCCACGGGATGGGCGACAGTTCAGTTCGGCTGCGTCAACTGGGCTTCCCACTTCTTCAGGATGCGCACGCGTGCCTGACTGAAATCTACCCAACAGTTGAGCCAGGCGTCACTCGGAATCGTCTGCTGCGGATTGGCGGTCTTCACGTAGTTACAAGTATCGCCGGCAAAGCCGGCCCAACTCGTCTGCGATTTCGCGAGTTGGGCGGCAGCGTCGGGGTTGCGTTGGCGTAGCTTGCGAGCGAGCGACCGGTATGCGCTGTCGACTTGCTGCTGCTGCTGATCGAGCACGCAGCGTCGCACGGCGTCCATCGTCGGCCCTGCCTGTTCGCAGTCGACGACAGCGAAAGCCGATACAGGAGCGGCCGACAGCGCGACAATGGCGAACAGCCGGGCCGCGCAGCGTCGGGCCGGAGCCGTGCGAGCGCGGGTGCCCATTGCTTACTTCGCGTTGCGGTTCGCGCCAGGCGCCGGGCCGGAAGGATCGCTGACCGGCACCATGTGCGCCTTCGGGTCGTTCCCGGTATTCGCGCTTTTTGCGTCGTCCTCGGGTTCGAGCACGAACCGGAACGAATCGACCCGCTGCATCACCTTCGCCGCATACGCACTGGATCCGCCGCTGTAGCTCTTCAGCCCGGCCTGCACGTTGCCGCCGGCCGCTTTCACGTAGCCCGACAGAATGCGCGAGCCGGCGTCGACGTTCGCATTCGGCTCGGTGAGATCCTTCACGTTGCGCAGCATGCCTCGGTGCGCGGACGGCACGACCTGCATCAACCCGGTCGCGCCATGCTGGCCCCGCGCCTTTTCCTGGAAGCGCGATTCGATCGAAATAATCGCGTAAACGAGTGCCGGCGGCAGCGAATATTTCGTCGCAGTGACGCTCACGATATCGGCGAGCTTCGCAGCCTTTTCTCTTGCGACGCCGAATTTCTTCGTCAGGTAGGACGTGATGCGGCGGTTTGCTTCGTTCGGCTGATCGTTGGCGTTCGCGAGCGGCGCGGACGCGACAGTCGGCGCGGATGCCAGTCCGTCGGGCGCGGAGGCGGGCAATGCGGGCGCCTGCTGCGCCGCGGCCTGTTGCGCAATGCCGAGCGAAAGCACGATCAGCCAGAAGAACCGTCGTCGCATGGTCGAGTGCGGGGAAATGGGAGGCGCATAGTATATCGGCCAATCGCGGAAGACGGTCGAGCGCCCGCTCGAATGAAAGCGATGTGTAGGCTTGTGACGTCCACGACGATCGACGCGCCGATCGTTGCACGGACACGCATCGGAGTCCGGACGAACGCTAGTTGATGATCTCGCCGATGCCGGTTTCGATGCGGCTTCTGAGTTGCCGGATGAACTCGGGATCGTAGGGTTCCCAGCTGTCGAGTTCGCCGACGATTTTCAAAGGCGAGGTACTTCGATACGATCGCGTCGGATTGCCCGGGAATTTCTTGTCCGTGACGTTCGGATCGTTTTCGAATTCCCCGGTGGGCTCGACGATGTAGACGCGCGGTCGACCCTCGCCTTTGGCCATTTCCGCAGCCAGGCCCGCGCCTTTGGGCAGGGCCGTGAAATAAACGTGATTCATGACGACGTCGTCCCGATAATTCGATCTGAAACCCGCCGTCAGCAAATCGCCGATCCGCAAATTCGCTTTCGTGCCATGAAAAAACGGGCCGGCGTCCAGGACAGACATGGTGGCTCCTTCGAAAAATTCCGTGACCGATGCTAAGCGCGTCGCGCGCTCGCCACCCGCGCAATCGCGCCGATCGCGTCGCTGACGAGTACCGCGAGCAAGCCGACGATCACGCCGCCTTGCAGCACGAACGCGGTGTTCGACGTCTGCAGGCCCGCGATGATCACGTCGCCGAGCCCGCGCGCGGCGACCGTCGAGCCGATCGTCGCGGTGCCGAGATTGATCACGACCGCGAGGCGGATGCCGTTGACGATCACCGGGAACGCGAGCGGCAGCTCGACGGACACCAGTTGCTGCCAGCCGCTCATGCCCATCCCGCGCGCGGCGTCGACGACGTCGCGCGGCACGTCCTCGAGCCCGGCGATCGTGCTTTCGAAAATCGGCAGGAGCCCGTACAGCACGAGCGCGATCAGCACGGGCTTCAATCCGAAGCCGACCGCCGGCACGGCAAGCGCGAGCACGGCGACCGGCGGGAAGGTCTGGCCGATATCGACGACGCTGCGCGCGACCGGCAGGAAATCTGCGCCGAACCGCCGCGTGACCGCGATGCCGGCCGCGACCGCGACGATCGTGCCGATCAGGCTCGACAGCGCGACCGTGCCGAGATGCGCGAGCGTGAGATCGAGCAGGCTCGCGCGATCGTAGATCACCGGCGCGCCGTTGTCCGCGAACGGCGCGAACAGGCCGTGCAGCCACGCGGGGCGCAACAGCAGCACGAGCAGCAGCGCGAGCGCGGCCGCGCGGGCGACGTACGCGGCAAGCGAAGACCGCTTGGGCCGCACGCTGCCGCGCGTCGTCATGCGGGCTGCCTCGCGTGCGAGCGGATCGCGTCGAGCGTGATGCGGCGGGGGCCGTGCGCGGTGCCGTTGGCCGTATCGTCGACGGGCAGCGCGTCGACACCGCGCCACAACAATTCGGACACCGCATCGCGCAGCGTGCGCGTCGCCGCGATCGGCTCGCCGTCGGCGCGGCCGGTTTCGGCCACGGCGTCGATCGGCGTCAGCGCGAGCAGGCGCAGCGGACGGTCGACGCCCGCGACGAGCTGCTCGACGACACCCGCTGCCGGCTTGCCGAGAATTTCGGCGGGCGGCGCGACCTGCAGCAGCCGGCCGCCGTCCATCACCGCGATCGTGTCGCCGAGCTTCAGCGCCTCCTCGATATCGTGCGTGACGATCACGACCGTGATGCCGAGGCGGCGCTGCAGCGCGAACAAGTCGTCCTGCGCCTTGTTGCGGATGATCGGATCGAGCGCGCCGAACGGTTCGTCCATCAGCAGCATCGCGGGCTCGGCCGCGAGCGCGCGCGCAACGCCGACGCGCTGCTGCTGGCCGCCCGACAGTTCGTGCGGCAGCTTGCCCGCGAATTCGGCCGGCGCGAGATGGAACAGGTCGAGCAGTTCGTTCACGCGCGCGTCGATGCGGGCGGCCGGCCAGCCGAGCAGGCGCGGCACGGTCGCGATGTTGCGCGCGACGCTCCAGTGCGGAAACAGCCCGTGCCCCTGGATCGCGTAGCCGATGCCGCGGCGCAGTTGCTCCGGCGCGACGGTCGCCGTATCGACGCCGTCGATGCGGATCGTGCCGCTGGTCGGTGCGATCAGCCGGTTGATCATGCGCAAGAGCGTCGACTTGCCGCTGCCCGATGCGCCCACGAGCGCGGTGATCGTGCCGCGCTGCATCGTCAGCGATACGTCGTCGACGGCGACCACGTCGCCGAAGCGTTTGCCGATCCGTTCGATCTCGATCATCCTGTACGCCCCTTCGCGAGCGACGTCGCGGCTTCGAACACGACGGCGGCCGCCAGTGCGAGCGCGATCGTCGGGATCGCGCCGAGCAGCACGAGATCGGCGGCCGATTGCCCGATCCCCTGGAAGATGAACGTGCCGAATCCGCCGCCGCCGATCAGCGCGGCCACCGCGGTCAGGCCGATGTTCTGCACGAGCACGATGCGCACGCCGCTCAGGATCACCGGCAGCGCGAGCACGAGATCGACGCGCAGCAGCCGCTGCGCGCGTGTCATGCCCATCGCGCGCGCCGCTTCGGTCACGTGCGGCGGCACCTGTCCGAGCCCGACCACGACGCTCGATGCGATCGGCAGCAGCGAGTAGAGGAACAGCGCGAGCGCGGCCGGCGCGACGCCGATGCCGCGGATGCCGAGTGCGGCCGCGAGCGGCACGTGTGCGGCGAGCAGGCCGAGCGGCGCCATCATCAGCCCGTACATCGCGATGCTGGGAATCGTCTGCACGATATTGAGCACGGGCATCGCGACGGTGCGCACCGCCGCGATGCGCGCGCACGCGATGCCGAGCGGCACGCCCGCGACGAGCGCGGCGGCGACCGAGCCGCCCGCGAGCGACACGTGACGGATCGCTTCGCGCCAGAAATCGTCGCTGCGCACCGCGTATTCGCGCATCACGGAGAGGCCGTCCCACCAGCCGCTCGCAAGCGGCACGGAAACCGCCGCTATCGCGACGGCGAGCGCGACGAGGCGCCGCCACGGGCCGAACGCGAGGCGGGCGAGCGCGTCGGCGATGAGCACCGCCCACGCGAACAGCAGCAGCCAGACGCCGGCGTCGGGCGACACGCGGGCCAGCATGTCGTCGGGCGCGACGACGTGCGTCGCGGCCGCGCCGACCGCATACGCGAGCGTCGCGAGCCCCGCGCAGCCGGCCGCGAGCCGCCACGCGGGACGGCTCGCCGTCATCGTCCACAGCGCGCCGGCGGTCCATAGCGCGGCGAGCGCGGCGCCCTGCATCGCGGGCAGCGCGGCGAACACCGATAGCCCGGTGCCGGCCGCGATCCGGTTCGGCCGCAGCACCGCGAACGACAGGCCGAACACGGCGACGATCGTCAGTACGCCGATCAGGATGCCGACCTTGTCGAGCGTGACGCGCCGCGCGGACGCCGCCGCGCGCTCCGTCATTTCACGAAACCCTTCGATTTCAGGTAGCTTTTCGCGACGCCGGCAGCCGGCTCGCCGTTGAGCTGGATGCGCGCGTTCAGCGATTGCAGCGTCTTCAGGTCGAGGCTCGCGAACACGGGCTTCAAATACTCGGCGATTTGCGGATGCGCTTTCAGTGCGGCTTCGCGGATCACCGGCGCCGGCGCATAGACGGGCTGCACGTGCTTGTCGTCGTCGAGCACCGCGAGGCCGCTCGACGCGATACCGCCGTCGGTGCCGTAGACCATCGCGGCGTTCACGCCGTCGGTCTGGTTCGCGGCGGCCTTGATCGTCGCGGCCGTGTCGCCGCCGGACAGCACGACGAGCTGCTCGGGCTTCAGCTTGAAGCCGTACGCTTTCTCGAACGACGGCAGCGCGGACGCGCTGTTTACGAATTCGGCCGATGCCGCGAGCTTCACCTTGCCGCCGCCGGCCACCCACTTGCCGAAGTCGGAGAAGGTCTTCAGGTGCTGCGACTGTGCGACGGGCGCGAGCAGCGCGACGCCCCACGTGTTGTTCGCGGGCGCCGGGGCGAGCCACACGAGATGGTTCGCCGCGTAGTCGAGTTGCTTCGCGGTGTCGTAGCCCTGGCTCGCGTTCTTCCACACCGGGTCGTCGGCCTTGTTGAAGAAGAACGCGGCGTTACCCGTGTATTCGGGGTAGATGTCGATCTCGCCGCTCGTGAGCGCCTTGCGCACGATCGGCGTCGTGCCGAGCGCGATCTTTTCGGTGACGGGAATGCCGTGGGCCTTCAACACCTGTGAAATGAGGTTGCCGAGCAGATTGCCTTCGGTGTCGATCTTCGACGACACCACGACAGGCGTGTCGGCGTGCGCGCCGGGCGCCGCGATGGCGGCGGCGAACGCGAGGCCCAGGATCCGGGCGGGCAGGGCGAGCTTCATCGGGGCCAATCTCCAGGACGGGGGCGTACGCCGAAAGTTACTTGACTGAGCCGGCTTTGGCAAACCGCATGCGGCGGCGTGTCCACAGCCGGTGTGGGGATAACCCGCACCCGTCATGCGGGCTTGTTACACTGAAATTCGTTCCCCGCCTGCGGACATTTGCTGACATGAAGCCCGAGCTGCTGGTCCTCATCGCGTTGCGCGGCGACGCGCATCGCGAGATCGCCGCGTCGTTCGACGTGCGCTACGCCCCGACGCCCGACGAGCGCGAACGCGCGATCGCCGCACACGGCAGCACGATTCGCGCGGTGCTGACCAACGGCAGCACGGGGTTGACCGCCGCCGAGATCGACCGGCTGCCGCAGCTCACGTTCGTCAGCGCGCTCGGCGCGGGCTACGAGCACATCGATGTCGCGCACGCGAAGGCGCGCGGCATCGTCGTGGTCACGGGCGCCGGCACCAACGACGACTGCGTCGCCGATCACGCGTTCGCGCTGCTGCTCGCGGCGGTGCGCAACGTCGTGCAGCTCGATGCGAAAGCCCGCGCGGGCGTGTGGCGCGACGGGCTGCCGATGCCGCCGAACGTGTCGGGCAAGAAGCTCGGCATCGTCGGGCTCGGCAAGATCGGCGAGAAATGCGCGCGCCGCGCGGCCGGCTTCGACATCGAGATCGGCTATCACAACCGGTCGGAGAAGCCGGGGCCATACCGCTATTTCGACCGGATCGACGCACTCGCGCAGTGGGCCGATTTCCTGATCGTCGCGACGCCGGGCGGCGCGGGCACACGGCACCTGATCGATCGTACCGTGCTCGACGCGCTCGGCCCCGGCGGCTTTCTCGTCAACGTGTCGCGCGGCAGCGTTGTCGATACCGCTGCTTTGGCAGACGCGCTGCGCGAACGACGCATCGCGGGGGCGGGGCTCGACGTGTACGAAGGCGAACCGGAGCCGCCGCGTGCGCTGACGGATCTCGACAGCGTCGTGCTGACGCCGCACATGGGCGGCTGGTCGCCCGAGGCGCTCGATCGTTCGGTGCGGCAGTTTCTCGACAACGCGACGCGGCATTTCGCCGGGCAGCCGGTGTTGACGCCGGTGTAGGCGGCTCTCGGCGGTGCCGGCGCGAAACGAGGCCGGATCAGCTCGCGGGGCGGCCGCCTGCCAGGTCCGCAGCCGCCACTTCGTCGGTGGACGGTAGCGGCCGAATGGTCACCTCGCCCGAAATGAACCTTTTTCCTTTGAAATCCCGGCCGTGGTAGCGCGTGCTGATCGCGTGAAATTCGGCGTTGCCGGACGCCAGATGCTCCAGCTCGGTCACGTATGCACGCACGTCCGCGTCCTGTCCGAGCGGGCCGGCGAGGACGCGCTCGCGCGCGGCGATCAGGTTGCGCTCGTTCTCGGCAACCAGCGTGGCGAGCTTGTTCAACGCGTCCTGCAGCGTCAGGCCTTCGCGGTACATCAGCAACCAGACGGAATTGACCGAATCCGCGATGTGAATCTCCTTGCGGAACGAGTACGGGTCGTTGACGAGCGTAATCGAATCGATCGCGGCCGTTCTCATTTCCGCCAGCGACCGGTCGGCGATCAGGTGGTCGGTCATGTCCACGTCGATCGCGTATTCGGTCATGAGGGCCGCCCATTCCCCGTAATTGTCGATGCGCCGCATCTCCAGATACGCGTCGAACGTGAGCTCGTCCATCTTCAATGCCAACGGATCCGTCTGCCTGACGATCAACGTGCGAAGCGATTCCTCCAGCCGTTGCCAGACGCGGGGTTTCGACGCCAGCTGTTCCTTGATGGGAAGCAGCCCCTCATACAGCAACTGCGCGATCGGCGCGCTGTCCGGCGGGCGGACGCCGGCGATCGCGTCGAAGTAATGCTGCCGCAACGTCGAACGTCGGTGCGCCTGGTCCAGCATGTCGGGGTTGGTGATGGTGTCGTCGATCAGCGTGGTGATGCTCATCATCCGCTCCAGATCGTAGATCCTGTCGTTCCGGGTGTGCGGATAGCACAGGCCGCCGAACGACGGCATGCTTTGCGCCAGATAATGTTCGACGGCCTTCTGGCTGCCGTAGTACGCGAGGATGTACGGGCTGTCCGTGAGCGCGATCCGGCGTTCCGCCTCGTCGTGGAGCGGATGCCACATGGGCTTCAACTGCAGATGGAAGTCCGGGTGGAAGATTTTTTCCCCGGGCTTCGGCAGGCCGGGGAGATCGCGAACGAAGTTGGGAATTTCTTTCATGGCAGGTTCTCGGGCTTGCGGGCGGGCGTCCGGGAAGGGCGACCTTCATCGATCGCGCTTGAGCACGAAGCTGTAGATCGACACCTGGCGCTTCACGATGGCGACGGCCAGGCTCTCGCACATCACGCGCAGTTCTTCCAGCGCGCCGACGGCACCCCCCGGAAAATGGCGCTCGATGTTCTCCTGCACGCTCAGCAGCCATCGTGTCGCGTCCATCCGGTTCGGCAGGATTCTCATGTCGTGGACGCGAAAGCCGCTTTGCTCGAACACCTGGCGCAGGTACGCCGGCGTCTTGCGATACTTGCATGCCAGCCTGTCGACCAGATCGGGCGTATCGGAGCGGTATGCCTGGAGGTCGACGTTATACAAGTTGTCCGAAATGACGACCGTTCCGTTCGCGGACAGCCGTTGCCGCAATTTGGCCATCACGATTTCGAAAAGATCGTAGGGGAAATGGGAAATCACCCCGCGCATGATCGCAAGATCGTAGAGGTGCTCGACATCCGGGAGCAAATCGATATCCAGCGCATTACACCGGAACAGGTTGATCCTGTCGGACAAGGCGCGCGCGGCATTGACTTCGGCGCAGTATGCGAGCTGGCGTTCGCTGATGTTGATGCCGTCCAGGCGACGACAGTCGGGAAACCGTTCGGACAGATCCCGCAGCACCGTTCCCCAGCCGCACCCGATGTCGAGTACCCGGTCGATGCGCGGGCGGCCGGGCGAGTCCAGGCCGGCGAGCTTCAATTGCAGCTCGAAATACCTGAGGCCGGATTCGTCGAGGTCGATCGGTTCCGGCGATCGGGCAGGGTCGTAGATACCGAACTGGAACCACAGGCGCTCGCCGATCGCGCTGCTCCAGCTTTCCGGGTCGTCCTGGTAGGCCAATGCGACCCGCGCCTCATAGTCGTTTCGTTCCCGGCCTCGTATCGACGCGAATGGCTTGCCCGCGCGGCCACTCAATGGCGATCCCGATCCGACGGCGGTTTCCGTGCTGATAGTGTTCATTGCCATTCTCCGAGGCTGGCGCGACGTCATGCACGTGGTGGCCGGACTACGGTGTCCGGCCAGTCCGGTT
Organism: Burkholderia sp. NRF60-BP8; assembly: GCF_001522585.2. NCBI lineage: Bacteria > Pseudomonadati > Pseudomonadota > Betaproteobacteria > Burkholderiales > Burkholderiaceae > Burkholderia > Burkholderia sp. NRF60-BP8. The sequence goes on along the minus strand of NZ_CP013372.1, from coordinate 2,286,980 downwards.
GCGGCTGAATTGCGATTGCGTGATTGAAACTGGCGCATCCATTTCTTCGATCGATATGGCGAATCGGTGACACCCCATTCAAAAAAACAAACGATCGCCGTGGGCCGCGACGCCGGCAATCGCTGGTCGGGCTGGAAACGGTAGACGGTATGCAGGTAAAGGGAATCCCCGGGGGCGACCGGTTACGAATGTCCGGATTATCGATTTTCAAAATCTAGTCGATCGGATTTCGATGTCAAGCGACGGAATTCGTTTCGTTTTTTGATTTAAAGCGTCGCTTGGTTCATGAAATGCGGAATGATTATTCCGGCGCGTCTTTTTTTCGGGAAAACAGAAAATCGGACCGGACTAACGACATGACCCGGGATGCCGGCGTACCGGCATCCCGGATCAGTTCAACGCGGTACTGCCGCCGCCGCGGCTCAGGAGGCCGCGATCGGCACCGTCACCGACGTGCCGGCCGGATCGAGCGTCAAACCCGTGCCGGGCGTCGGCCGCAGCGTCGCCTCGTAGTCGCTGGAGAGGACGACGAGTCCCAGCCGGTGGCCGGCTTCCAGCTTGTAGTCGCGCGGCATGAAGGTCAGCTTCAGGTCGTACGGCATGCCGGGCAGCACGGGTTGCGACACCCACTCGGACAACCGGTTGCGCGGGTCGGTCCACGCACGCGTGACGATCGTCGCCGTGCCGTCCGGTGCGCGGTCGACCAGCAGTGCCGTCACGTTCGCGACATCCGTGAAGGTCAGCCTGACGCGCGCGGTCGCGGCGCCGGAGAGGCGCGCCGCGGCCGTCAGCGGGGCCGTCTCGAAGCGGCTGCGGTTTTCGCCCGTCGGCGTGTTCGCCAGCGTGAGCGCCGGAATGCGCGCATCGTCGGTGAAGCGTGCGAGCGGGCCGCCGCTCGGCAGCCGCAGCAGCGTGCCGGTGGTTGCGCCGTCGCCGCCCGCGAAGTACGTGACCGGCGTGGCGTGCCGCGCGGCCCAGTCGGCTTCCTTCAGCAGCGTGCCGTCCGCTTGCGCGATCACCGCGCGCGGATCGCGTTCGACGCCGTTGTCATAGCCGATCAGGTAGCGCGTGAACCACCGGTTCACCTCCGCGGTCCAGGCGTCGGCCATCGCCGGCACACGGGTCGGATCGGTGTGTTTCAGGCGATGCAGCCACAGCTGGGTCGGCACGCCCTGGCGTCGCATCGCCAGATACCACGACGTCGACTGGTCGACCCGCACGTTGTCGTCGGTGAGCCCCTGCGCGACGAGCGCCGGTGCGACCGCGAACGCGGTCGGAATGTCGCGCGCGGCCCAGAACGGCGAATAGTCGCCGGTCTTGCGGTCTTCCTGCTGCAGCGCTTCGTCGATCAGGTGCGTGCAGCGCTCCGGATGCGCGTTCGTCAGCAGCGCCTTGATGTACACGTCGACATCCTCGCCCTGGTAGCCTTCCGGCGCGCGCACGAGCCCGCCCGAGCGGTAGTAGCCGTACATGTTCGACAGCCCGGCGATCGGCACGATCGCGTCGAGCCCGCGCGTGCGCAGGCTCGCGACCATCTTCGGCAGCGTGCCGTCGTACGACACGCCGTACATGCCGACGTGGCCGGTCGACCAGTTCGCGACGACCGTCTTGCCGTTCGCGTCCTTCGCGGTCGCGTCGCGGCCGAGCCAGCGGATCACCGACGCCATCGCGACCGATTCGTCGCGCGTCAGGATCGTCGGGCAGCCGTCCGAGCCGGCGGTGCCGAGCGAATCCGCATAGACGATCGTGAAGCCGCGCGGCACGAAGTAGCTTTCGATCCACGAGCGGCCGGCGGCGGCCGCCTCGACCTGCTGCAGCATCCGCGATTGCGGCGCGGCGGCCAGGATGCGGGTGGACGCCGAGGCTGCGGCGCCGGCCGCCGCGGCCGGATGCGGCGTGCCGTCGAGTTCGACGTCGACGTCGTGGTCGGGGCTGTCGGCGAGCCCCGCGTAATACGGGCTCGCGAGCACGATGACGGGCGTGCGTGCGCCGTTCGCGGTCTCGGACGGCCGCACGATGCGCACGTGGATACGGTCGCGCGTGCCGTCGCCGTCGGAGTCGACCGGCGTGTCGACCCACGCGTGCTCCTCGATCGTGCCGCCCGACAGCGACGGCTGCACCTGGCCGTTGCTGATCACCGGCTTGTAGCGTCCGTTGCTCGCGGGATTCGCGTAGGGAACGCCGGACGGCGAAAAATGCGACGCGAGCGATTGCGTATCGGCCGTATCGGCCGTATCGGCCGCGGCGGCGGCCCCCTCCCGTTGGCCCTGCGCGAGCGCTGACACGCCCGCCACGCTGCCGTCGTCGCCGCCGCACGCGGCGAGCGTCGCGGCCGCCACGAGCGCGGGCAGCCATGCGCGCCGCACTCCGGTTCGATGAATGTTCATTGAATCGACCTCGTCTCTTGTGTTTGTCTGGAACCGGCCGGCTCGCGATACGCCCCCTGCGGCCTGGCCGGGTGCTGCGTCGGATGAAGCGGAACTGCACCATCGAACAACGACGGGCGAGACGTACGGGACGCTCGCCCGGTGCCCGCGCGCGTCAGGCGACGCGCAGCCGGCCGGCGTCGAGGCGAGCGCATCGCCCCGAACGGAAATCGTCAGTGCGGCGGTTCGCTGCGAACGCCGTGAATACAGGAGTGCGAATCGAATGCGGGCATGCCCGGGCTTCCTTCAGGTTTCGGATGAAACGGAACGGCACGATGCAATGAGGCGGGAATGTTGCGAACGACGGTGCTGCAACGGCAGGAAAGCGCGACGCGAGCCGCGCACGCTGGCCGGATTGCTTTCCGGAAGCTTGCGCAAAAGTTATCGCAGTGAAATGTCCGTGTCAAACTTTTTTAGTTCATGTCAAACAAAGTTTCGGTCCGCACGCGGAAGGCGGCCTCAACTTCCGCGAAATCCCTCCGTAAACAGTGAAAAACTTGCTGAAAAACGAGAGAGAGGGCAATGACGATTCCGGTCACGGCGGCGGGCGGCCTGACGCTCGCGCAAATGGCGCAGGCGGTGCCCGATGGGCGCCGGACAACGGACACGACCGAGTCCGGCGCGTCGCAAGACGAGCCGATGAGCATCCGCGCGATCGACCCGGAGGCGATGCAGGCGGCGATGACGAAACAGTTGTCGATGGTGGGCGACCTGTCGATGAAGCTGCGCGGCGTGACCGACGCGCTCGCGACGAGCCTGCAGGACATCGTCGCGAAGCGCCCCGATCTGGCCGATGCGCAGTTCGACTTCACGACCGACAACGGCCGGATCAAGGTCGTGTCGGAGACGCTGACGGACAGCGACCGCGCGTGGGTCGAATCGACGCTGAACGCGAACGCCGGCCTCGTGCTCGCGACGCGCGATTTTCACGAGCAGGCCGTCGACCTCGCCGCGCAACGCGCGGCCGTGCGCGGCGACACGTTCACGGACACCGATCGCGCGGCGGCGAGCCGGGGCGCCGATGCGCGCTTTCACTTCATGAGCCTGCTCAACCGGTCGGTCGCGGACAACCCGCCGCCCGTGCCGCCCGGCGGACACTTCACCACGCAGGACGGCGCGCTGCTGAAGATCGCGCCCTCGGCCGGCAGCGCGCGCGGCACGCTGGCGCTGCTGAACACCGCGCGCCAGTTGTCGTCGGGCACGGCGATTTTCATCGACGCGTCCGGCAACGTGTCCTACGGCATGCGCACGGAGCTCGTCAACGTCGGCTTCGACGTGCTCGCCGACTACGCGCCGGACGGCGGCAACAGCGTCGGCTTCCACGAGATCGCGTAATGCCGCGCCGCTCGCGCCTACTCGTCGCGCAGCGCCTCGGCCGGCCGCACCCGCGCGGCGCGCCAGCTCGGGTACAGGGTCGCGACGCACGACATCAGGAACGCGGCCGACGCGATCTCGATCACGTCGATCGCCGACAGCTTCGACGGCAGCGCGCTGAGGAAATACACGGACGGCGTCAGGAAGCGGATGCCGAGCCACTGCTCGATCGCCGGCAGCACCACCGGGATGCTCACCGCGATCGCACAGCCGAGCGCGACGCCCGCCAGCGTGCCGGCGAGGCCGATCGTCATCCCCTGGATCGCGAAGATCTTCATGATCGAGCGGGGCGGCGCGCCGAGCGTGCGCAGGATCGCGATGTCGCCCTGCTTCTGCGTGACCGTCATCACGAGCGACGACACGAGGTTGAACGCGGCGACCGCGACGATCAGCATCAGGATCAGCGACAGCATCCGTTTCTGCAGCCGCTCGGCTTCGAACCACGTGCGGTTCTGCCGCGTCCAGTCGCGAATGTACAGGTTGCCCGACAGCGTGCGCGACAGCGCGAGCGCGATCTCCGGCGCGCGCTGCAGATCGTCGACGCGCAGCCGGATGCCGGTCGGCGCGCTCACGTTGGCCAGTTGCTGCGCGTCGCCCGGGCGCGCGGTGTTGCCCGGTGCGAAGAACGTGACGCGGTCGCCGATCTTCGCGTGGAGCGCGTCGGCGAGCGCGGCGCCGAGCACGATGCCCATCTCGCCCGGCACGAGCGCGTCGAGGCGCCCCGTCTTCAGCTTGCGGGCGATCTCGGACACGCGCGGCTCGAGCACGGGATCGATGCCGCGCAGCGCGACGCCCGTCACGTTGCCCGCGTTCGTCAGCAGCGCCTGCGCGTCGACATAGGGCGCGACGGCACGCACCGCGCCGTTCTGTAACGATTCGTGCGCGGTCAACCGCCAGTCGGGCATCGAGCCGGACGGCGAGAAGATTTCCACGTGCGCGAGCACCGCCAGCATCCGGTCGCGCACCTCGGTGCGAAAGCCGTTCATCACCGACAGCACGACGATCAGCGCAGCCACGCCAAGCGCGATGCCGGCCATCGCGGCGCCGGCGATGAACGACACGAAGCCGTCGCCGGCCGAGCGCCGGCCGCCGCGCGCGTAGCGCAGCCCGATCTGCCATTCGAACGGGAGTTTCAAGCGGTTTCCTTTCATTTCGATTCGATCCTGCCGAGCCGCGCATTCTAGCGAACGCGGCGCGAGCGCGTGCAGAGGGCGGATGGCGGTCGGAAACCCGTGAATATCCGTCCGACCGGGCGGGCGTCGGCGTGGCGCGCCGGCTCGCCGATATTTCCATCGTTTCGGGTCTGGTCGGTAATGGCGCCCAGCATCCGGTCGGCCGTCGAACGTGCCCGTGTACTGGAAGATCGGCACGTCGTGGTCGTTCCGCGATGCATGGACGGCCGACGTGCTCGGCCCGTACGTACTGGCAGCCGCGCACGGCCGTCAGTTATACGGTGCGGGGCGTCGACGATCACGGGCGCAGCGACCAGCGGCCGCTGGGGTGGGGCTGAAGCAGTAGGCGCGGCCCGGCGCCGATTCAGACGCTGTAGCCGATCCGCAGCACACCCCATGGCCGGCCGCCGACGACGATCGGCGCGGACACGTCCTTCATCAGCACGAACTGGCCGTTGCCCATGTCGCGCCGATAGGTCTGCAACAGGAACGGCTTGTTATGCGATACCGACATGCGCGCCGTGCGGTCCGTGTAGATCCGGCGGTTCCGGCAATTCGCCGCGTTCCAGGCGGCGTCCGCGCGCTGGGGCAGCGAAAACTTCCGGTTGTGGGTCGGCAGGTAGCACTGGCGGTCGAAGCTCGCGCAATAGACGACGCGGTCGTCCATGTCGAGCACCGGCTCCTGGATGGCGGGCAGCACGCGATCGGTGAACGCCGTGAAGCGCGTCATGAACTGCTGCGGGTCGGTGCCGGGAATCGGTTCGTAGTGCGTATCGAAGAGCGCGTCGAGCGCGATATCGCCGCGGGCGACCGCGTCCTCGAACAACTTGCCGATCGCGGCGGCCGTGCGCCGCGCGGTGTCGATCAGGCGCGTGTCGGGCGATTCGATGCCGGTCGCGGCCGTGAGCTCGATCAGCGTCTCGGAAACGGAGAGCAGATTGCCGAGCCGGTCCTTGGCCTGCGAGAAGTTGTCGGCCGAGGTCTCGACGCCGGACGCCATCTCGCCCACTTGCTCGTCGAGACGGTGGCACTGCGTCTCGATCTCGTCCGTCAGCGACGCGATCTGTTCGGCTTCGCCGGCGAGCTCGGTGATCGCGTGGCCGGTCGCGTGCACGACCTCGCCGATCGTACGCGTGCCCTCGCGCACGCGATGCGCGCGGGCGGCGTTGTCGGTGCCTTCCGCGATCAGGTGTTCGGTCTGTTCGGCGAGCCGCGCGAGGGTCGTCTCGATCTGGGCCGTCGCCTGCCCGGTCTTCGCGGACAGGTTCTTGACCTCGGCCGCGACGACCGCGAAGCTGCGTCCCGATTCGCCGGCGCGCGCGGCCTCGATCGCGGCGTTCAGCGCGAGCAGGTGGGTCTGGCGCGCGATGACGGAGATTTCCTCGGACACGGCCCGTACGTGATCGAGCGCGTCGCGCAGCGCGCCCATCTGGTCGCCGATCGTGGTGACGCCCTCGACGAGCCCGTGAATGTCGGCGAGCGATGCCTCGATCGTCTGCTGCGACTGCCGAACCGCATTCGACGCATTGGCGCTGACGTCGCGCACCTGCTGCGCGGCCTCGGCGATCCGGTGGTTGCCGCGCAGCGTGAGCGCGGCCGATTCGCGCAGCGTATGGCACACCTGCGCCTGCCGGGCGACGCGGGCCGCGACTTCCTCGACGTGGCCCGACACGTCGCAGATCTCGATGCCGAGCCTGCCGGCCTGTTCGGCGATGTCGACGACGAGCGCGCGCGACGAACGGCGGCCGCGGCCGATTCCGAAGAGGTTCACGTTGGTGGGTCTCCTTGAGGGCATGCGCGCCGGGTTCCCGGCGGAGGTTGCGCGTGCGTTCCTGACTTGACGGCCGCACGGCCGCGGACTTGAGGTCGGGTAAACATCGAGATCGGCATGCCCGATGGTCGGACCGATGCCGGCCGGGATGCGCTTGCGCCATGTTTTCGCGGCGGCGGGGCCGCGGTGGAGAGCCGACGGGCGGCGCGCGGCGACCGCCCGTGCGCAGGCGCTGCGTCAGAACACGTGGTGGATGCCGGCGTTGACGCCGACCGTCGTGCCCGGCAACCCGTACAACGCGCCGCCCGTGATGCCGAGGCCCGTATTCATCGCACCGTGGTTGTTGACCACGCCAACCTGCGCGTACAGGCCCGTTCGTTTCGACAGGCTGTAGTCGGCGCCGATCGCGGCAAGCAGCGAATGATTGTGCGAATCGTTGCGGTCGGTCGTGTACCACGCGCCGGTGTTCAGGTCGAGGGCCGGCGTGACGCGATAGTCGAGGCCGGCGCTGTACACGTCGTTGCTGAACGAGCCGGCGACCTTGTAGCGCGTGAACGACGCCTTGCCGGTCACCGGCCCGAACGTATAGGCGGTGCCGATCGTGCGGCCGACGAACGCGACCGTGCTCGGCACCGGCGTCGGCGACGTGCCGCCGTTGCCGTCGTAGAGCGCCGCGTTGAGCATGAAGCCGCCGTTCGTATAGGTGAGGCTGCCGGAGTACTGGCGTCCTGCCTGGAAGTCGCCGGCCTTTCCGCCGAAACCGAACATCGCGCTGGCCGTCAGCCCGGCGATCGTGGGGCTCGTGTACGAAATCGCGTTCGGGTTGAAGAGGCCCGTGACGAGCACGTTGTCGACATACGGCACGAGCGCGGCGCCGAAGTGCGAGACGTTGCGCGGATCCGATCCGAGTATCGCGAGCACGAACGGCGAGAACTGCAGGCCGACCTTCGTTTCGCCGAAGCCGCCGTCGATTCCGACCCACGCCTGGCGGCCGAAGAAGTTGCCGTTCGAATGGCCGAACGCGCCGTCCGTGACGTTGAAGCCGCTTTCCAGCTTGAATCTCGCGTGCAGCCCGCCGCCGAGATCCTCGATGCCCGTGATGCCGAAGTTGGTCGGCGTCATGCCCGTATCGGTCAGCGCGAACTGGCGGCCGGCGTTGCCGCCGGTTGCCGAATCGAGCGATCGGTTCGTATAGAGCAACGCGGCGTCGAGGTCGCCGTACAGCGTGACGCTGCTCTGCGCGAAACCGTTCGGGCTTGCCGCCGCGCCGAGCAGCGCCGCGCAAATCGTCCATGTCCTGCTCTTCATCGTCTGTCTCCGTTTTTTTGAGTGTTGTAATACGTACGACTAATTAAAATGTCGATGGCGAAAGCGATGCGGGCCGCCTGCATGCCGCGCCGTCGGGGAACGCGCCTTCGCGCTCGCGAGCGGGTCCGGCGTCAAGCGAGCTTGGCGTAGACGTTGCACCAGCCTTCCGCGGCAACCGTCTTGCCCGCGAACATCGGGCACGTACCGAAGGATTCGCCCGCGGCGGCCTTGTAGAAGCGGCAGTTCGAACAGGTCTGTCCGGCCTGATACTTCGGGAACTTGCCGGTATCGACGGCCGTGGCCTTTGCGCGGTAGCCGAGCGTCTTCGCTGCGGCGTCGTTCTCGTCGACGGGCGGGGCGGCCGCGAATGCGCGCGTGCCGGCCGCGAGCGCGGCGCACAGGCCGGCGGCCTGCACGATGAAGGTTCTGCGATGGCGGGAGATCATGATGTTATCCTGAATGAAATGACGAGAAAAAGTCCGACCCGCGCGCCGGGCATGCTGCCGGGCGCGAAGGTCGACCGAAACGAAAGCGGGCGGGAAGTTACTTGCGCGGGCCGGCGACGAGCGGCGCCTTCGACGCGTTGGCGATATCGGCGGTCAGCTTGGTCTTCGACGCGTCGTAGCCGTTCGAGTACAGCAGGAACGCCATCAGGTCCTCGTATTCCTGGGCGGTCATCTTGCCGGGGCGATCGGCCGGCATGTTGCTCGACATGTACAGGAAGATGCCGCCGACCGTGATGTGCGACTTGCCCTCGGGCGCGAACGATTCCCCGCTCAGCGCGGGGGCGGTATTGCCCTCGAGCTGGTCGCCGTGGCATTTCGCGCATGCATCGGTATAGAGCTTCTTGCCGTGTTGCACCTGCGCCTGGTCGAACGGCGGGACGCCGCTGCCTTCGCTCGTCGAAACCTTGATGAAGCCGCTTTTTGCCGGCCGCCGAGCGGCCGCGATCGCGCCATCGAGAAACCGGCCGCGCACGGGCGTGGCGGCGGCTTGCGCGATGTCGTCGGGAAGCGTCCAGCCGCGCGTGAGCGACGCGAGGTGGCCGTTGCCGCTCATCCGCGACAGCGTGGCGTCGATGCGTTTTTGCAGCGCGTCCTTGCCCGGCCCGAATGCGAACGACAGTTGCCAGTCCGAGTACGGCGACGACGTCGCCGCCACCTTGAACCGTTGTCGCGGGTGCGCATGCTCGTAGGCGACGACGCTCGGATACCAGACGATCGCACGCTGCGCGCGGCCCGCGGCGAGCGCGCCGATCGTCCTTTCGCTCGTGTTTTCGAGGTCGAAGCGGGCGTTCGCCTGCTGCGCGGCGATCAGTTGCGACGGGCTGCCGTACGTGGCCGCGATCGTTTCCTTCGCGCCGGTCGGCGCTTGCGCGTCGCGCAGCGACACGCTGACGTAGCCGGAGCGCAGATAGCCGCGCGAGAACGTCATTTTGGATTCCGATGCATCGGCGATCGCCGAACGCGGGAAGCCCGCGATCACGTCGCAGTCGCGTTCGAGCGATTTGGTCAGCTCGCTCGCGGAGATGCCGTCGTCGTCGCCGTTGTCGTCGACGCCGCGGCTGTTGAAGGTCGCGGCGATGCCCGCGGTGCGGAACACTTCGCGCGCAACCGAGCGGTCGAGCGCCGTGGTGGGGCTGCCGGGCAACGTGCAGACGCGCACGTCGGCCGACGCGGCTGCCGGTGTCAGCGCCACGCCCACGGCGAGCAGACTGGCGACGGTAACGGAAGTGAGGCGAGTATTCATGGTCGTGTATCCGGTTCAAGCGTGTGGGGCGTCGCGCCCGCATCGGGCGCATGCGGGCGCGACTCGAGGGCGATTCGGGCGTGGCGCCGGTTCAGTCGAGCGCGAACACGTAGAGCGTGCCGCCGCGCGGAACGTCCTTCGCGATGTCGGCCATCGGGCCGCCCCAGATCGGGTTCGCGCCGCCGTAGCCGGCGAGCACGGCGACATACTCCTTGCCGTCGACCTCGTACACCGACGGCTGCGAAATGATGCCGCTCGCCAGTTGCGGGCTTTCCCACAGCACCTTGCCGGTCGCCGTATCGAACGCGTACAGGTGGCCGTCGAGCGAGCCGCTGAACGCGAGGCCGCTCGCCGTGGTCGCGACGCCGCCGTTCCACGGCTTCTTCGACCAGTGGCTCCACAGCTTCTTGCCGGTGTTCACGTCGATGGCCGTCAGTTCTCCGTAGCCTTCGCTGCCCGGCTCGGGCTTGATCTCGAAGCCTTCGCCGAGGTACGGCAGGCCTTCCATGTAGCTGACCGACTTGCCGGTCAGGCTCATGCACGCGTGCAGCGCGGGCACGACCGCGATGTTGCGCTGCTGGTCGTACGAGATCGACCACCAGTTCTTGCCGCCGAGGAAGCTCGGGCACGTTTCGATCGTCGTGCCGGCCTTCGGAAACTTCGACGCGTCCTGGATCGGCTTGCCGTCGGCCGTGTAGCCGGTGACCGACAACGCCTTCACGAACGGCGTCGCGTAGATCAGCTTGCCGGTCGTGCGGTCGATCGCGTGGAAGAAGCCGTTGCGGTCGGCATGGATGATCGCGTCGTAGTCCTTGCCCTTGTACTTGATGTCCGCGAGGACGGCCGCGTTCACGCCGTCGTAGTCCCACGTGTCGTTGTTCGTGTACTGGTAGTGCCACTTCAGGTTGCCGCTCTTCGCATCGAGCGCGAGCAGCGAGTCGGAATACAGGTTGTCGCCGGGACGCAGCGCCGCGAGCCATGGGCCGGGGTTGCCGACACCCCAGTACAGCGTGCGCGACGCGGCGTCGTACGTGCCGGTGAGCCATGCTGCGCCGCCGCCATGGCTCTGCATGCCGTCGGGCCAGGTTTCCGCGCCCTTTTCGCCGGCGGCGGGGATCGTGTAGCGTTTCCAGATCTGCGAGCCGTCCTCCGGATTCAGCGCGGCGATGTAGCCGCGAATGCCGTATTCGCCGCCGGACGTGCCGACGACGATCGCACCGTCGATCGCGAGCGGCGCCAGCGAGAACGCGTAGCCGAGGCCCGGCTCGAACATCTGCTTCTTCCACACGAGATTGCCGCTCTGCGCGTCGAGCGCCGCGATTTCGCCGTTCAGCATCGCGATGTAGACGTTCTTGCCGTACAGCGCGACGCCGCGGTTGACGACGTCGCAGCACGCGGTCTTGAAGGATGCGGCGCCGAGCTTCGGCTCGTATTTCCACAGCTGCTTGCCGGTCTTCGCATCGAACGCGTAGACGTTGTCCTTCGGCGTCGTCACGAACAGGTAGTTGCCGTTGACGATCGGCGTGGCCTCGAAGCCCTGCTTCAGGTCGGCGGGGAATTTGTACGCCCACACCTGCTTGAGATCCTTCGCGTTCGACGTGTCGATCTGCTTGAGCGGCGAATGCGAGCGGCCGTCGTAGGTGCGGTAGTAGGTCAGCCAGCCCGGGTCGCCGTGTGCATCGGTCAGGCGCTGGTAGGTCACGGCCGGGTAGTCCGCGGCCGCTTCGACGAGGCCGGGGTTCAGCGCGACGGCGGCTGCCACCGCGATGCCGATCGTCGCCAGCCGGCGCGCTGAAGCCGAGAGTTTCTTCATGGTTGTCTCCTGGGTCATTGTGGTCGCACCGCCGCGAACGATTCGTCGCGCCGGCACGGTTGGGGTTCCGGGCCGAGTGCACTGCCCGTCACGCAAGTCGCATGCCATCGCGGCCGGAAGCCGGCGCGGCGCGGCACACCGGCGCATCGCAGGTGGGGCGTCGAGCGACGCATCGCGCCATCGGCCCGGCGAAGGTGTTGCATTCAGGTACACCGTCGTGCGCGAAGTGTTGCCAAACATGACAGGTGACGCAGTTCGCGGAACAGCGGGCCGTCAGTCGCGCGCATGCCGGTCCGACGCGATGTGCGGGGCAGTGCGCGCCGCTCTTGCTCGGGGCGCTGGCACGGTTCTCGCACGCCGGCTTCGCGACACCCGTCGCCGCGCGGTGCATCGCACGGGCCGGCGCAATGCACGTGCGGAGACAACGAAAATGATCAGAAGACCAAAGGCAGCCGGGCGCGACGGCGTGACGCGGCGTGGCCGGCGTGTGCGATGCGTCGGCACGACCGTCGGCGCGCTGGCGCTGTTCGGCCTGCCGCCCGGCAGCGTGCGCGCGCAGCAGCAGGCGGATGGCGCCGCGGTCGCGCTGTCCGCCTCGACCGTCGTGCTGCCCGCGGTGGTCGTCGTCGGCACGACGCCGCTGCTCGGGATCGGCATGCCGCTGTCGAAGGTGCCGGCGAACGTGCAGACGGTGCGGGCGGCCGAGATCGACGTGCAGCACCGCGCGACGCTCGCCGATTTCTTCGCCGCGAACCTGCAGAGCGTGACGATCTCGGACGCGCAGGGCAACCCGTACCAGACGGACGTCAACTATCGCGGCTTCACTGCGTCGCCGCTGCTCGGCACGCCGCAGGGCTTGTCGGTGTTCGTCGACGGCGTGCGCGTGAACGAGCCGTTCGGCGATGTCGTGAACTGGGACATCCTGCCCATGCAGGCGATCGACCGCGTGCAGCTGATTCCGGGCTCCAACCCGGTGTACGGCCGCAATACGCTCGGGGGTGCGCTCGCGATCGCGACGAAGAACGGCCGCTCGAACCCGGGCGGCGAAGCGGAGGTGTCGGGCGGCGCGTGGGGCCGCAAGACCGCGGGCATCGAGCAGGGCGGGACGATCGGCCCGAACCTCGACTACTACGCGAGCGCGAACGTCGCGAACGAAGGCGGCTGGGCCGACCACAACGCGAGCCGCGTGAGGCAGGCGTTCGGCAAGCTGCGCTACACCGATGCGGACACGACGCTGTCGATCGCCGCAGGCGGCGCGGACAACACGCTGTCCGGCACCCAGACGATCCCGCGCTCGTTCCTCGGCAACCCGAAGCAGGCGTATACGTATCCGGACCGCAACCGCAACGGCGCCGGCTACCTGACGCTGTCGGGCGACCGCTTTTTCGGCGAGCACGTCGAGTTGAGCGGCAATGCGTACTACCGGCACCTGCGCAACGCCAATACGAGCAGCAACAACAATACGGACTACGGATCGGTAGACGAGGACGGGACGGTCGACACGGTGCAGGGCCGCAACGCGCAATCGACGATCGTCACCGACAGCTACGGCGGCAGCGTGCAGCTCACGCTGCTCGGCAAGCTCGGCGGGATGGAGAATCAACTGGTCGCGGGCGTGTCGGCCGATATCGCGAACTCGAGCTACGTCGCGTCGTCGCAGGACGCGTCTTTCACCGACGCGCGCGCGGCGATCGGCATCGGCGATTTCGTCCGGCAGACCCGCGCGAAGACGCGCAACGCGAATGTCGGCGCGTACCTGAGCGATGCGTTGTCGCTGACGCCGCACTGGACGCTGACGCTGTCGGGCCGCTACGACTGGTCGAACGCACGGATCGGCGACGAGAGCGGCGTGCAGCCGCTGCTCGACGGCAACCAAGTGTTCTCCCGCTTCAACCCGGCCGTCGGGGTCGACTGGAACCCGGACGCGGGTTTCACCGCGTATGCGGCCTACAACGAAGGCATGCGTTCGCCGACCGCGATCGAGCTTGCATGCGCGGATCCGGCCGCACCGTGTTCGCTGCCGAACGATTTCATCGCCGACCCGGCGCTCAAGCCCGTGATCTCGAAGACGTTCGAAGCCGGCGTGCGCGGCCGCATCGGCGCGGCGACGACCTGGAGCGCCGCCGCCTACCGCACGACGCTGACCGACGACATTCACTTCATCAGCAGCCCGGTCAGCGCGCAGGGCTATTTCCGCAACGTCGGCGACACGCGGCGGCAGGGTGTCGAGCTCACCGGCCGCACGCGGTTCGGTCCGCTCGGTGTCGGGCTGTCGTACAGCCATGTCGACGCGACCTACCGGTCGTCGTGGACCGAACACAGCCCCGCGAACTCGGCGGCCGACGCGAACGGCAACGTGACGGTCAAGCCGGGCGACCGCGTGCCCGGCATTCCGGCGCATACGGTGAAGCTGCGGCTCGACTACGCGGCGACGCGCGCGTGGGACGTCGGCGCGAACGTCACGTGGCGCAGCGACGTGTACGCGCGCGGCGACGAGAACAACGCCGACGCGAACGGCCGGATCGCGGGCTACGTGCTGGTCGATCTCGACATGCGTTACCGGGCCACGAAGCGGTTCGAGGTGTTCGCGAGCGTGACGAACCTGTTCGACAAGCGCTACGCAAGCTTCGGCGCGCTCGGCCAGAATTTCTTCAACGGGCCGAACCACACGTTCGACGGCGCCCATCCGGTGAACGAGCAGTTCGTCGGGCCGGGCGCGCCGCGCGGCGCGTGGGTCGGCGTGCGCTATGCATGGGATTGAGCGGTGCGCGGCCGCGTGCGTGATCGCGTCACGACGCGAATGGGCGCGGAGTCGTCACGCGAACGGCGCCGTCGCGAACATCGCATGCACGGCGCGTGCGACGCTGCGCGCCAACGCAGGCTCGCTTGCCAGATGCCCGGCATTCACGCATTCGATCTCCGCGTCGGGAGCGGCTCGCGCGAGCCGCACGACGTTGTCGACCGGGCAAACGGGATCGCGCATCCCGTGCGCGGCGAACAGCGGCACGCCGGCTTGTGCGGCCCGTCGCGCGAGTGCGAGCACGCGGCGCTCGCCGAGCCAGCAATCGTGTTGCAGGTAGTGCGCCTGGATCCGGTATTTGTCGATCAGCCGGCCGACGGTCTGGTCCGAGCGGATCGCGCGCACGGGCGAGCGGCGCGTGCGTGCCGATGCGAGGACGGCGTTTTCGTACGCGCGCCACGCGAGCGCCACGGCGCGCTGCCCGCCCGCGCCCGCGCCGTGGCGCAGCCGCTGCGCGCAGCGCGACAGCAGGCGATCCGGCCGGCCGCCGCCGGCCGCTGCATGCAGGCGTCGCCATTCGCGCGGCGCACGCGAACGGGAAGTCGTGAAGAGCCCGCGGACTTCGCGGGGCGACGTCAGGAACAGGCCGCGCAGCACGACGCCCGTCACCCGCTCCGGATGCGTGCCCGCATACGCGAGTGCGAGCGCGGCGCCCCACGATCCGCCGACGACGCCCCAGCGTGCAACGCCGAGCTGCTTGCGCACCGCCTCCAGATCCGCGATCAACTGCGCGGTGTTGTTGTGGCGCGTGCCGCCGCGTGGCGCGGATGCGCCCGCGCCGCGCTGGTCGACGAGCACGACGCGCACGCAGGCGAGATCGAACAGCCTCAGGATACCGGCGTGGCTGCCGCTGCCGGGCCCGCCGTGCAGCACGACGACCGGATGGCCGTGCGCGGCGCCGGCCACGGCGAATGCGATCGAATGCGCGTCGCGGTGCAGGCGTAGGCGCACGGGCGCGGGCGCCGACATCGGCGACACCGGCGTATCGGGCAAGGCCCGCGGCGCGGGCGACGGCGTGGACGGAATCGGGCGATGCGTCATGTCGATAGGGTTCCGGCGGAATCGGAGGCGGCAACCGTCACTCGGTCGCGCACGGCGACCGGATAGGTCCCGCGATGAAGCCAGAAACGCGCCAGCTAAGAAGCTCCGGATTCGCACGGGTAGTCGCGCGTCGGGAAATCGCGGTATCACGAAAGCTTGGCGCGTCGCGCGACGCGACACGCGCCGCGCCCGTGCGATTTATTACATCCGGCTTTCAATTCGTATCCGGGGCGCCGGCGTGGCCCGATGCTTGCTTGCAATGACGGCAAAGAGTCCGGCAGTTGACCGGAAGGATCCCCCGGAGGAGACAATGCGCGACGACGTAGAGCAGGCGGCCGGATCGCGGGCCGCGCATCCCGCTGGCTGGCCCGCACCGTCGATCCAGAAGGCCCACGAGCGCTCGGAGACGTTCGGCCTGCAGGTATCGGCACGGCCGGACTACGACGTGCTGTCGAACGCCGCGCTGGTGCTCAAGCGCGAGCAGAGCCGGGTGCTGTGCGTGCATGCGATGCCGGTGATGGAGACGCTGCACGAGCAGATCGTCAACACGCAGAGCATGATCGTGCTGACCGATGCGGAAGGCCTGATCCTGCATTCGATCGGCGACGACGATTTCCTGCGCCGCGCGGAAAAGGTCGCGCTGCGCCCGGGCGCGAACTGGGCGGAGAACCGGCAAGGCACCAACGCGATCGGCACGGCGCTGGCCGAGCTGTGCCCGATGGTCGTCCATGGCGACCAGCACTTCCTGGCCGCGAACCGCTTCCTGACCTGTTCGAGCGTGCCGATTCTCGACCCGTACGGCGACGCGATCGGCGTGCTCGACGTGACGGGCGACCACCGCAGCTATCACCAGCACACGATGGCGCTCGCGAAGATGTCGGTGCAGATGATCGAGAATCACCTGTTTACGACGACCTTCCAGGAAACGCTGCAGGTGTCGTTCCATGGCCGCCCCGAGTTCCTCGGCACGCTGATGGAGGGGATCGTCGCGTTCACCGCGGATGGGCGCTTCCTGTCGGCCAATCGCAGCGCGCAGTTCCAGCTCGGCATGCCGCTCGCCGCGCTGCGCGCGCACACGCTGTCGTCGCTGTTCGACATCACCAGTGCGCAACTGATCGACCGCATGCGCGCGAGCACCGACCGGCACCTGATGCTGAATCTCGGCAACGGCGCGGTGGTCTGCGCGCGCGTGCACTTCCGCCGCGCGACGCTCGCCGAAGGCAGCCGGCCGACCGACGTCCACGACGCGGGGGCGCCGGCCGCACGCTCGAACGCGGTGCCCGCGCCGGCGGCGGGCACGTCGGCCGGTTTGTCGCGGCTTCACTACCTCGACACCGGCGATGCGCAGGTCGCATGCGTGATCGCGAAGGTGCGCAAGGTGATCGGCAAGGACATCCCGATCCTGATCACCGGCGAGACCGGCACCGGCAAGGAACTGCTCGCGCAGGCGATCCACAACGACTCGCCGCGGCGCGACGCGCCGTTCGTCGCGGTCAACTGCGCATCGATTCCGGAAACGCTGATCGAGTCCGAGCTGTTCGGCTACGAGGAGGGCGCGTTCACCGGCGCGCGCCGCAAGGGGGCGCTCGGCAAGCTGCTGCAGGCGAACGGCGGCACGCTGTTCCTCGACGAGATCGGCGACATGCCGTATCCGCTGCAGGTGCGGCTGCTGCGCGTGCTGCAGGAGCGCCTCGTGAACCCGCTCGGGTCGACGAAGACGATCGCCGTGGATATCTCGATCATCTGCGCGACCCACCGCGATCTGCGCGAGATGATCGCGCAGAACCGCTTTCGCGAGGATCTGTACTACCGGCTGAACGGCCTCGTGGTGCGCCTGCCGCCGCTGCGGGACCGCACCGATCTCGCGGTCGTCGTGCAGAAGATGCTGCAACGCGAGGCGTTCGCAGGCCCGGGCCGGCCGCCGTTGTCCGTCGCGCCGGACGTGATGGCGCTGTTCGTGCGCTGCACGTGGCCGGGCAATTTCCGCCAGCTCGGCAACCTGTTGCGCACCGCGGCGGCGATGGTCGACGACGACGGCGAAATCCGGCGCGAGCACCTGCCGGACGATTTCTTCGACGACCTGCGGCGCACCGACGCGCAGGCCGCGCAGCCCGCGCCCGAGGCGCTCGCCGCGGCGGGCGCCGGGGCCTGCCTCGCGGACGCGTCGCTGCGCGCCGACGCGCGCCTCCAGGATGTCGCCGCGTCCGCGATCGCCGCCGCGCTCGCGCGTCATGGCGGCAACGTATCCGCCGCGGCGCGCGCGCTCGGCGTGTCGCGCAACACGATCTACCGGAAGATGCCGGCCGCCGACGCGGGGCGCCATCCGGCCGGCGACGACTGACGCGCGGCCGTCGCGCGGTGCGCGACCTGTCACAGCCGGTGTGTCAAGTTGCAACACCGGTGTTCAACGATTCAACACTCCTGACCACTCGCGGACATCGCGCCGCCGGGGTGGCGGACCGCATTCGCGCGAATCGTGTCGGCTATTCGTAAGGATCGCGTCCCGATGCCCGGGCGACGGCCGTCTACCGTCGCCGCGCCGCCGCAGCGTGGCTTCGGCACGCTCCTTGCTGAAGAGGAACCGGCCGCTCGATTGCCGCGGTCGTTCGACTCATCCGGCAACACATCGACTCATCAACTCGACAGGAGACACACCATGCAATGGACGACACCGTCTTACACCGACCTGCGCTTCGGCTTCGAAATCACGATGTACATCGCCAACCGCTGATCGCCGTGCGTGCCGCCCGTTTCGCCGTGGTCGGCGCGGGCGGCCTCGGGAACTGACGCCCATGAAGATCAAGATACTCGGCTCGGGAGCCGGCGGCGGCCTGCCGCAATGGAACTGCAATTGCGCGAACTGCCGCCGTGCGCGCGGCGGAAGCGGTCACGTGCTGCCGCGCACGCAGTCGTCGATCGCGGTCAGCGAAGACGGCGTCGACTGGGTTCTCGTCAACGCGTCGCCCGACATTCTTTCCCAGTTGCGCGCGGATCCGGACCTGCAACCGGCGCGCGCGATCCGCGACAGCGGCATCGCCGCTGTCGTGCTGTGCGACGCGCAGATCGATCACGTGACGGGCCTGCTGATGCTGCGCGAGCGCTCGACGCCGCTGCCGCTCTACGCGAGCGCGCCGGTGCTGGACGACCTGTCGACCGGCTTGCCGCTCGTGCCGCTGCTCGGTCATTACTGCGGCGTCGCCGCGCATACGATCGTGCCCGGCGAGCCGTTCGCGGTGCCGGCGGCGGGCGGGATCCGTTTCACCGCGATCGCCGTCGACAGCAAGCCGCCGCCGTATTCGCCGCGGCGTGCGGCGGCCGCGCCCGGCGACAACATCGCGCTGTCGATCGAAGACGTCGCGAGCGGGCGGCGTGCGTTCTATGCGCCGGGGCTCGCGTCGGTCACCGACGACGTGCGCGCGGCAATGGACGGCGCCGATCTCGTGCTGGTGGACGGCACGTTCTGGACCGGGACCGAGATGATCGACCTCGGCCTGTCGGGCAAGCACGCGGCCGACATGGGGCATCTCGCGCAGTGCGCGGAAGCCGGGCGGCCCGGCATGATCGACTGGCTCGACCTGCTGCCCGCGCGAACGCGCAAGGTGCTCACGCACATCAACAACACGAACCCGATTCTCGATCCGCATTCCGTCGAACACGCGCACCTGCGCGCGCACGGCATCGACGTCGCGCACGACGGCATGCAATTCCAGGTCTGACGATGAACGCACCGATCCCCGCTACGGCGTTGCACGCGACGCCCTGGACCGCGACCGAATTCGAGGCGCGCCTGCGCGCGCTCGAATCGCGCTATCACATCCATCATCCGTTCAACCGGCGGCTCAACAGCGGCGCCTGTTCGCCCGCGCAGATCCGCGGCTGGGTCGCGAACCGCTTCTACTACCAGATCTGCATCCCGCTCAAGGATGCGGCGATCCTGTCGAACTGCACCGATCGCGATACGCGGCGCCGCTGGATCCAGCGGCTGATCGACCACGACGGGCAGGGCGACGACGAAGGCGGCATCGAGGCGTGGGTGCGGCTCGGCGAGGCGTGCGGCCTCACGCGTGCCGAACTGTGGTCGCTCGAACACGTGCTGCCCGGCGTGCGTTTCGCGGTGGATGCGTACGTGAATTTCGCGCGCCGCGCGCCGTGGCAGGAAGCCGTGTGCTCGTCGCTGACCGAGATGTTCGCACCGCAGATCCATCTCGACCGGCTCGCGGGCTGGCCGTCGCATTACCCGTGGATCGAGCCGGCCGGGCTGCATTACTTCCGCAGCCGCGTGCCGCTCGCGCAGCGCGACGTCGAGCATGGGCTCGCGGTCACGTTGCAGCATTTCACGACACCGGACGCCCAGCAGCGCGCGCTCGGCATTCTGCAATTCAAGCTCGACATCCTGTGGTCGATGCTCGACGCCGTCGAAAAGGCCTACCCCCAATGAACGCGATCGAAGCCGCCAGCGGCGTGCCGCTGCGCCCCTGCCTCAGGGGCATGTACCGCCTGCAATGGGAGGCGGCCCAGGATGCGTACGTGCTCCTCTATCCGGAGGGGATGGTCAAGCTCAATCCGAGCGCGGGCGAGATTCTCGCGCGCTGCGACGGTACGCGCGAACTGGACGACATCATCGGCGAGCTCGAGCGCCTGTTCATGCAATCGGATCTCGCGACCGACGTCTACCGTTTCCTCGATCATGCGCGACTGCGCGGCTGGTTGGACTGACATGACGCCCGACACGCCCCGTCCGTCCGCGCCGCTGTGGCTGCTCGCGGAACTCACGTATCGCTGCCCGCTGCACTGCGCGTTCTGCTACAACCCGGTCGATTTCGCGACGCACGGCGCGGAACTCGACACCGACACGTGGCGCACGGTCATCGGCGATGCGCGCGCGCTCGGCGCCGCGCAAATCGGCTTCTCGGGCGGCGAGCCGCTGCAGCGCGGCGACCTCGAGACGCTCGTCGCGCATGCGCGCGGCCTTGGCTTCTATACGAACCTGATCACGTCGGGCATCGGGCTGAACGTCGCGCGCATCGAACGGCTCAAGGCCGCCGGGCTCGACCACATCCAGTTGTCGCTGCAGGATTCGACGCGCGAGCTGAACGACTTCCTGACCAGCACGCGCACGTTCGGGCTGAAGCGCGACGTGGCGCGGCTGATCAAGGCGCACGGCTACCCGATGGTGCTCAACTGCGTGCTGCATCGCTACAACCTGCCGCACGTGGGGCAGATCATCGAGATGGCGCTCGATCTTGGCGCCGATTACCTGGAACTGGCAAACACGCAGTATTACGGCTGGGCGATGCTCAATCGCGACCAACTGATGCCGACCGTCGAGCAGGTGCGCGAGGCCGAGGAAACGGTCAACCGCTATCGCAAGCTGATCGGCGAGCGCTGCAAGATCCTGTTCGTCGTGCCCGACTATTTCGAGCGCCGCCCGAAGGCCTGCATGAACGGCTGGGGCTCGGTGTTCCTCGGCGTCGCGCCGGACGGCACCGCGCTGCCGTGTCATGCCGCGCGGTCGCTGCCGGGGCTCGCGCTGCCGAACGTGCGCGACCGGTCGCTGCGGGAGATCTGGTACGACAGCGATGCGTTCAACGCGTTTCGCGGCGAAGACTGGATGAGCGAGCCGTGCCGTACGTGCGACGAGCGTCATGCGGATCATGGCGGTTGCCGGTGCCAGGCTTACCTGCTGACCGGCGACCCGAAAGAGGCCGATCCGGTGTGCGCGAAGTCCGCGCATCACGACCGGATCGAACAGGCCGTGCAGTTCGCGCGGCGTCGCGCGCCGCGCGACGAACAGCCGCTGGTATTTCGCAGCAGGGAGAATTCGCTCGCGCAATGCGGCGCGGCGTGCGACGGCTGACGGGGTACGGCCACGGACAGTGACAGGGCGAGCGACACAGCGCGACGCGATGGATATCGGGACGATTGATACGCAGTCCTCTTCATACCCTTGGCGACGCGCGATTTGCGCGTGCGAGGACGGCTGAACGCCGGACGGGGGCCCGATGCGGCAGGCCGGATGGTCGCCGTGCGTATCGCGACCGGCAGCGGCTGTCCGCACCTCGATGCCGCGGCGCGCGACGCGGTGCTGGCGAACCGCTGCGCGACGCACGCGGAAAACGGTGCGCCGTCGCCGATGCGGCCGCGCGCACCGATCACGTTCAATCTCGACGAATGACCGGCCACGTCGGCGACATCACCCGTCGTCGGCCTTCGCCTGCAAATCCTTCAACCCTTGAATCACGACCAGCAGCGCCCGGCCGTGCTCGTCCGAGCCGTCCCACGCGTCGACGATCGCGTCGCGCAGCAGCTCGTTGTACCGGCGGCGCGACGGCTCCGTATCGACACCATAGAAACTGCATAGCTTGTTGAATGGCGCGCTGCGGCGCAGCCGGCGCCCGTTCGACAGCCGAAGGCGCGATACGGTTGGCTGGCTGACCCCGGAAAGTCGCGCGATTTCGCTGGACGAGCGTGTATCCGCCATCAAGCGGCGCAACAGGTCTTGAACGGGAAAATCTTGGTCCGGGGCTTCCATGCGATGCATTATACCTATACAGTTACGGCTGTTGAATGGGCTTGCTGTCGACAGCGAGGCTGTATCCCGAGAAAGTTGATGACACTGAAACACCTCCCACCCACGTTCTGCTGGACCAAGATCGGTACCGAGTCCGGCGAGGAACTGCCGACCGTCGTGCTCCGCAAGGAATGGGAGCGCCGGCTCGGGGGCGGGCGCTTTCTGTGGGGCATCAACCAGCCGCTCGGCAGCAGCGCGCAAGTCGCCGCGCATCGCACGGGCTCGCTGCTCGCGCTGTTTTCGCCGGTCGCGTCGCGCCCGCGCGCGGGCGAGCGCAAGGACGCGTTGCTGTGGAATGCGTGGATCGACGCAAGCGGGCAGGTGCGGCCTTTGCCGCCGCACACGTTCATCGCCAGCCGTTCGACGTTGCCGTCGGGCCGGCGCCGCGAGCAGCACTACGCGCTCGTGTGCGCATCGTCCACCGCGCTGACGGTCGGCACGCAGTTGCGCGTGTTTCCCGACCACCTGCGCAGCGTGAGCACCGGCAGGCCGCTGGGCGCCGCGCAGGGCGCGGCCGTGGTCGACTGCATCGGACGTGCGAAGGAGCAGACGGGCAAGAGCTATCCGCTCGCGCTGTCGGTGGAGCTCGAAGCGCCGTATTTCGTGCGGCTCGCGCAGCCATGCGTGCTGAAGGCGCGCGATCTCGCGGAAGTGAACAAGGCCACGCGCGCAGGCGATTTCGATCGCTTCGTCGAGCTGGTCGCGCGCTTGCGCGGCCGTTCGCCGACGGACGCCGTGCGCGGCGTCACGCGCGATCTGTTCGATGTGCCGCCGATCGAAACGGCGGCCGCGTATGTAGCGCCCACGCATGTCGCGCGCATGCGCAACCGGCCGGCGGCCGAGCATCCGCGCGATCTCACCGGCGATCTGTTCGACCTGTCGCCGGGCGAGGCAGCCGCATTCGCCGGGCTCGCCCATCCGCGCATCGGGCGCGCGTGACGCCACGCGCGAAATCGTTCGCGCAAGAATTTGTTGCAATCTCGCCGTAGCGGATCGGCGAACGCGGAGCGACAATCGGCACGAAGCGCGCGGTGCCGCGGCCGGTACGTCGCCACGCGACGGGGCGTGGTTCACGCCGCCGACATGCGTACCACGCACACTGAGCGTCGGCGTGCTTCACACTGCAATCCTGAGGGAGGAGTGTCGATGTCGACCCACATCTGTTCGCGGGAAGCGCGAGCCGCACAACGCTTCGTCGAAGCGACGCGCAACGTGGATCAGGCGTTTCGCGCGGTGCGCGGCGAAAGCGACGACGACGGCTCGTCGGCCGAATACGCACGCGCGATGTCGCGTCTCGATCGCGCGCTCGACGAGCTGGCGCGTGCACAGGAATTCTTCGATCGCATCGTCGGCGCGAGCGCCGCGCAGGACAACTGACGGTTCCGGCGTTGCGCTTTGTCGCGCGTCGAGCGACGCGCATTCATCTTCTTGCCGGGCACGCATGCCCGGCATGCCGGTTCGTCATCCCGTTTCGATTTCCGGCGTCGGGCAGGCGTCGGCGCGGATCGCCGCCGTAACGGGAGCCGTGCGTCAGCCCGCGCGCGTCGTGCCCGGCGCGGCACGGGACGCGTAGCCTCGATGCTGGAACGACGTCGCGAAGAACCGCATCTGGTAGCGGATCGCATTCGCCCAGTAATCCCACGTATGGCCGCCCGGCCGCTCCGCATAATCGTGCGGTACGCCGAGCGCGACGAGCCGTTCATGCAGCGTGCGGTTCGAGCCGACGAATGCATCGTCGCGGCCGCAATCGATCGTCAGGTCGAGATGTGCGCGCACGAACGCCCGCGCGCTTTCGACGATCACGTTGCGATTCCAGAACGACGGATGGCGATCGGGATCGCCGAACACGTGGGCGATCCCCGGCTCGTCCGTGCAGCAGCGCGGATCGACCGCGCCGCTGATGCTGCCGACCGCGCCGAACGTGTCGGGCCGGTCGAGCGCGATGCGCAGTGCGCCGAAGCCGCCCATGCTGAGCCCGGTGATCGCGCGCGCGTGCTGGGCCGCGATCGTGCGGAAATGCAGGTCGACATAGGACACGACTTCGTCGCCGACGAAGGTCTCGTAGCGGCTGCCCGAATCGAACGGGCTGTCGATGTACCAGCTTTCGTGTCCGCCGTCGGGCATCACGAGGATCACGCGATAGCGGTCGGCCAGCGCGGCGATGTGCGTGTTCGACGTCCAGTCGGTATGGTCGCCGCCCGAGCCGTGCAGCAGATAGACGACGGGGTAACGTTCGCCGTGGTTGTCGCGCGCGTAATCGTCGGGCAGCACGATGGTGGCCTTCAGCGTCTCGCTCATCGCGGCGCTCGGGATCGCGACGACCCGCGCATGGAAGGCGAAAGCAGGGCTCGTGACGGCGAGCAGCAGAAGCAGCCAGAAGGTACGTGCCAGGCGCATCGATCCTTGCATGTGTCGACCCAGTCCGGCCGGAGGCCGGGAAAACCCTGTTCCGGCGACTCTAGCAACCGCGCCTTTCAACCATATTTCGGCGAATCCTACGGGTTGTCAGGCGGACGGCTTGCATACGATGCGCGCGAGGGCGGCGCGCAACGCATCGGGCTGCTCGGCCGCGATCAGGTGCCCGCTGTCGGCGATCGTGTCGAAGCCGGCGCAGCGTGCGAGCGCGTGTGCGGGCACGTGCCAGCCGGCGCGCGAGCGTTCGCCGGCGATCAGCCAGACGGGGTGACGCTCGAACACCTGCGCGAGCGCAGGCAGGTAGCCCGCGGCGCCGGTCGTCTCGATCACCGAGCGGCCCATCGCCCGCAGCGTCGATGCCGGCTGATGCGCGAGCCAGCGGCGTGCATCGTCGAGCTGGCGCGGCGACGGTGCGTCGATCGCGCCGCGCAGCCAGTCGAGCGGCGCTGCGCGCAGCCCGTCGAGCATCGCATCGGCTTCGCCGGGCGTCATGCGGCCGACCGATGCCGACCAGAACGCATCGTCGAGCGTGAAATTGCCTTCGACGTTGACGACGCGCCGCACGCGTTCGGGGTGCGCCCGCGCGAACAGCATCGCGATCGCGCCGCCGACCGAATGGCCGACGACATCGACCGGCTGCATGCCGAAGGACGCATCGACGGTTTGCCGCACGTGCTCGACCTGCGCGGCAAGCGAGATCGCGTCGGGCGGCGTGGCGCGATGCGCGCCGTAGCCGAGCAGGTCGGGGCAGAGATGCGGGCCGTTCCATCCGCGCACGTCGAACGTGCCGATGAAACCGTGAATGAAGACGACGGGCGTGGACGGGATCATGCGGCGTGCATCGAAGGAAGCGGCGGCAATTCGAGTTCGGCGAGCAGTTCGTCGAGTTCGAGCGCGTGCGTGCGGTCGTGGTCGAGCAGCTCGCGCACGAGTTCGTCGAGCGACATGCGGCGGATGCCGTCGCGCAGCCCGCAGCGGGCGAGTTGCGACGGTTCCAGCGCGGCCGCGGTGGCGCACAGCGCGGCGCGGCCGCGGCCGAACGCCGCCACCGCGAGCTCGAGCGGCTGCGCGAGATAGTCGCGTTGCGCGGCGAGCGCGGTGCCGTCGACGGATTCGATCGCGGGCAGCTCGGCCGTGCGCACGGCGTCGATGCGCGCGGCGAACACCGCATCGAGATCGCGCAGGTGGCATGCATGTTCGACGAGCGAGAAGCCGGTGCCGGCCGGGCGGCGTGTGGCCAGCGCCGCCGGCACATGCGCCGCATAGGCGACGAGCCGGGCGGGCATGCGTGCCAGCGCGGCGACGACGTCGGCGAACGGCAGCCGGTGCGGGTACGCGCTGAATACCGCGCCATAACTGAACGGCGCGCCGCCGAGCCGCCCGCGCGCCTGCACGACTTCATGGCCGTGCCGGCGCATGACGTCGGCGACCATCGCGCCGCAGAACTGGCGGGCCGTCGTGTCGGCTTCGACTTCGGGGAAGGTGCGCGCGATCTCGTCCTGGATCGCGCCGATCGCGGCGACGCCGACACGCGACAGCGCCGCGAACTCGAGATAGCGCTCGGGCCGATCGATCAACGCTTCGAGCTGGGCGCCGAGCGCGGTCGAGCGGAAACGGTCGAAACGGGAATGCATGACGGAGCCCGGTCGAGTAACGTGTCAAAACGATACGTTACTCGACCGGGCTCCGTCAACCGTCACGTTCGGGCGCTTATGGCTTCTGCAGCCCGGGGGTGAATGCGGGGCTGAAATCCTCGGCCTCGAACAGCGGGCGGATCTCGATTTCGGAGTCGCCGGGCATCGGGTTCGGGCAGCGCTTCACCCATTCGACGGCTTCCTCCATCGATTTCACCCGCCACACCCAGTAGCCGGCGACGAGTTCCTTCGTTTCGGCGAACGGGCCGTCGATCACCGTGCGGCTCTTGCCGGAAAAGTGCACGCGCTTGCCGTGGCTGCTCGGGCGCAACCCGTCGGCCGCGAGCAGGATGCCGGCTTTCATCAGTTCCTCGTTGAACTGGCCCATCGCGCCCAGCATGTCGGGGTCGGGCATTCGGCCGGATTCGGAATCGGCGGTGGCTTTGACGATGACCATGACGCGCATTGTCGTATCTCCTCGAACGTGAATAGTGAATAGGGCGCTTGCCGGCGGTGCGACGGCAAAACGATCGGTTACGACGATACGACGCGCGACGGCGACGCGAATCGACATCGCGAGCGAAAAATTGTTCACGCGCGATCGAAGCGGTGGGGAGCGCCGCGCGGCCGCTGTCACGGAGCGCATCGGCAAAACTGGTATGCTGGCCCGCATCACGTGTACGTGGAGGGTGCCATGGCTGCCAAGGAAGTCTCGAAGAAGAAGTACCTGAAAATCCTGAACAAACGCCTGCGTGCGGAGCCGGCGGCCCCGGCCGGCGCGTCGTTCGTCTTTTTCCCGCTGGGCGCGAAGGCGAAGCATGCGACGGGCGTCGTGTCCGGCGACGCGCGCAGCAAGCGTGAACTGGCCGTGATGGCCGCGATCCAGCGCAAGGCGGCCGAAGAATTCATCGTCGCCGACGCCTGACCGGCCGCGGCCGCACCGCTGTCGGATGACCGCCGCCGCGCGTTACGCGGCGGCGGCTTCGCAATGGGCGATCGCGCCGGCGAGCACGCGCGATTCATGCAGCCCGCCGGGCGGCACCGAACGCTCGCCCGCCCGAAACGGCGCAAAAAACGACCGCCGCGATCAGGACGCCTCGTCCGCCGCCGCCGCCGGATACCGGCCGCCGCCGCCCGTCTCGTCGCCTGCCGCCAGTTGCTCCAGCGCGAGCCCCTTCGTCTCGATCCCGAGCGTCCATACGGCGATGGCCGCCGCGACGAACGACAGCGCACCGAGCGTGAACACGCCGCCCTGACCGAACACCGGCAACACGACGCCGACCACGTAAGGCCCGATCAGCGAGCCGATCCGGCCGATCGCCGACGCGAAGCCCGAACCCGTCGCGCGTGCGCCGGTGCCGTACAGTTCGGGCGTGTACGTGTACAGCGCCGCCCACATCCCGAACAGGAAGAACTGCATCGCGAGGCCCGTGACGATCAGCAGCGTCGTGCTGCCGCCGTACAGCGCGCTCTGGCCGTACGCGTACGCCATCGCGCCGCCGCCGATCAGCGAGGCGATGCAGGTGGGCTTGCGGCCCCAGCGTTCGACGAGCCACGCGGCGCACAGGAAGCCCGGCACGCCGCCGAGCGAGATCAGCACCGTGTAGAACACCGATTTCGTGACTTCGAAGCCGGCCTGCTGCAGCAGTGCGCCGAGCCACGACGTGAGGCCGTAGAAGCCGAGCAGCGCGAAGAACCACAGCAGCCATACCATCACCGTGCGGCGGCGGTACACGCCGCTCCAGATCTCGCGCCATGCGCCGCGGCCACGGGCGACGGCCGGCTCCGCGAGCCGCGACGGCGGCGGCAGCGTCGCGACGCCGGCCGAGCGCATCACCTTTGCCTCGATCGACTGCATCACCGTGTCGGCTTGCGCGTGCCGGCCCGCATGTTCGAGCCAGCGCGGCGATTCCGGCACGATACGGCGCACGACGAGCACGAACACGGCCGGAATCGCGAGCAGCGCGAACACGGTGCGCCAGCCGAATTGCGGCAGCACGAAATACGCGACGATGCCGGCCGTGATGAAGCCGAGCGGCCAGAAGCCGTCCATCAGCGCGATCAGGCGGCCGCGCTTCTCGGTCGGCACGAATTCGGACAGCAGCGTCTGCGCGACCGGAAACTCCATGCCCATCCCGATGCCGAGCAGCACGCGATAGACGATCAGCGCGTCGACGCTCTGTGCGGTCGAGCACAGGTACGACGCGGCGCCCCACAGCACCATGCTCCACTGGAAAACGGGCCGGCGGCCGAAGCGGTCGGCGAGCAGGCCGGCGACGGCCGCGCCGAGCACCATCCCGAAGAAGCTCGCGCTCGCGACGAGGCCGGCGGCCGCGGTCGACAGCCCGAACTCCTTGCGGATCGAGCCGAGCACGAACGTCATCGTGCCGAGGTCGACCGAATCGAAGAAGAACGCGATCGCGATGATGAAGAAGATGCGCTTGTGATAGCCGGAGAACGGCAGGCGTTCGAGCCGGGCGGCGGCGGAGGCGGGAGCGGTGGCGGCGGGCATGGCGTCCTCTGAAATGAAAAAGGGGCCGCGCAGCGCATGCTCCAGGGCCCCGATGCTTCGTATTCAGTAGACGCGACCACAAACTGCCGCATCAGAGGAAAAGCGCCGCCTGCTTGCCCAAATGCGTCATCGGCGGGCGGCGCGCGTGACGCCCGCCGTCGTCAATTCTTCAGTTTGTAGCCGGTGCGGAACATCCACGCGACGATCGCGAGCAGGATCACGAGGAACAGCGCGGTCGCGGCGAGACTGATCCACACGTGCACGTCGGCGATCCCGTAGAACGACCAGCGGAAGCCGCTGATCAGGTAGACGATCGGATTGAACAGCGTGATCACGCGCCACGCGGGCGGCAGCATGTCGACCGAATAGAAGCTGCCGCCGAGGAACGTGAGCGGCGTGATGATCAGCAGCGGCACGAGCTGCAGTTTCTCGAAGCTGTCGGCCCAGATGCCGATCACGAAGCCGAACAGGCTGAACGTGACGGCCGTCAGCACCAGGAACAGCACCATCCAGAACGGATGCAGGATGTGCAGCGGCACGAACAGGCCGGCCGTGGCGAGGATGATCACGCCGAGCAGGATCGACTTCGACGCGGCCGCGCCGACGTACGCGATCACGATTTCCCAGTACGACACGGGTGCGGACAGGATCTCGTAGATCGTCCCGGTGAAGCGCGGGAAGTAGATGCCGAACGACGCGTTCGAGATGCTCTGCGACAGCAGCGACAGCATCACGAGGCCCGGCACGATGAACGACCCGTAGCCGATGCCGTTCACGTCGCTGATGCGCGAGCCGATCGCCGAGCCGAACACGACGAAATACAGCGACGTCGAGATCACCGGCGCGATGATGCTCTGCATCAGCGTACGGCGCGTGCGGGCCATTTCTGCGCGATAGATCGCGCGGATGCCGTGAAAATTCCAGTTCGCCATGTGCGTTAGGCCCCTTGTGCGCCGTTGCGGCGATTGTCGATCAGGCTGACGAAAATATCCTCGAGCGAACTCTGCGTCGTGTGCAGGTCGCGAAAGCCGATGCCGGCCGAGCCGAGCGCGTTGATCAGCTTCGCGATGCTCGCGTCGTCGCGCTGCGAATCGTACGTGTAGACGAGCGCGGCGCCGTCCTCCGCGCGTTCGAGCCCGAACGGCGCGAGCGCGGGCGGCACGTCCGCGAGCGGCTGCTCGAGCTGCACGGTGAGCTGTTTCTTGCCGAGCTTGCGCATCAGTTCGCGCTTTTCCTCGACGAGCACGAGTTCGCCGCCGAGGATGATGCCGATCCGATCGGCCATCTCTTCGGCCTCCTCGATGTAGTGCGTGGTCAGCAGGATCGTCACGCCGCTTTCGCGTAGCGAATCGACGAGCTTCCACATGTCGCGGCGCAGCTCGACGTCGACGCCGGCCGTCGGTTCGTCGAGGAACAGGATGCGCGGTTCGTGCGACAGCGCCTTCGCGATCATCACGCGGCGCTTCATGCCGCCCGACAGCGTCATCAGCTTGTTGTCGCGCTTGTCCCACAGCGACAGCGCCTTCAGCGTCTTCTCGATGTAGGCGGGATCGGGCGCCTTGCCGAACAGGCCGCGGCTGAACGACACGGTGGCCCAGACGGTTTCGAACGCGTCGGTGGTCAGCTCCTGCGGCACGAGGCCGATCATTTCGCGGGCCGCGCGGTATTGATCGCGGATGTCGTGGCCGCCGACCGTCACGCGGCCTTCGGTCGGCGTGACGATACCGCAGATCGAGCCGATCAGCGTCGTCTTGCCGGCGCCGTTCGGCCCGAGCAGCGCGAAGATCTCGCCGGGGCGGATGTCGAGGGTCACGTGCTTCAGCGCCTGGAAGCCGGACGCGTAAGTCTTGGAGAGGTCTGAGACGGAAAGGATCGGTTGCATGCTCACGGATGGCACGGCCGCCCGGCGCGACGGCGGGCGCCGCGCGTGCCCGGCGCCGCCGCCGCTGCGAAGCGGCCGGGACCGGGGACGGCATGGCGAACGGGCGTCATGTCGAACGGTATTGTGGTGCGGGATCGCGGGACCGCCATATTAGCAATCGGCAGATCGAAATGCATTTCGGTGGAAAGGCCGGGTCGTGCCGGTGCCGGATTTGCGTGAATGGCGGCGATATCGACTCATGATTCGGTGCTTTATTCGAGCGAAGCGAACAATGCGGAGAGTTTTCCGCGAACCGGCCGCGACCGCGCGCCCGCTCGGCGGCCCGGCCGACTGTGCTGCCTGCCGGCCCGCGTGCCGTACCGGGACGGCACGCGTGGCGCTCGCGATAATGCGTTCCTTTCACGGTGATACGGAGCGGCGAATGTCCTTGATCGATTTCAAATCCGTGGCGGATGCACAGGCGACTGCATGGAAATCCACGATCGTCGGCGAAGTCGGGCCGGCCCGGATCAAGGTGCTGCGCATGGATGCGCAGCCTTACGAAGCGGAAGTGCATGACTACGACGAGGGGCTGCTGGTGCTCGACGGCACGCTGATGCTGGAAGTCGACGCGGAAACGGTCGCGGTCGGGGCCGGGCAGATGTATCTCGCGCGCGCCGGCACGCGCCACGCGGTGCTGCCCGGCAGCCACGGCACACTCGCGATCATCGACGTCTGAGGTTGCGGCGCAGCATGCGTGCGGGCCGCCGAAGGCCGGCCGGCCTGGCTCGGCGCGGATCGGCGGTTGCCGTTCAAACGCGTGTTCCACGGCCCGGTATTTGTCTGAGCAAATAAAATGAAGGCCGTTTGAAAAACTGTCAAATACCGTGCAAGCGCTAGGATCGCGCGGTTTCATTCGTTTGGAACTCTGCATCCATTTACTTGTGGGAAGCGTCCGATCATAGTCTCGACAAACGACGCATCACGATAACGAATCAAGCGTACGTATGGAGACCACGCCATGAGACGCCTATCCGCAGGGCCAGCGGGACTGCCGTTTTCCGATATTTCGCTGAATGCAGGCGCGACGCAGGTCGCGCGGCTGCATCGTCACGTCGCCGTGTAGCGGCGAGCCATAGCGGCAAGCCGTAGCGGCAAGCCACTTTCCGTTTCGATCGTTCCGACGGCGCCGTGCCGCATGACGGCGCCGCGGGAGCGCGCTCGTCTGCTGCATGTGCCCGACCGGCATCGCGGCCGCCTTGCGTGCATCGTCATGCGCCGCGCCTTTCGGGCGGCGGCGCGATACCAACCGGCGGGCCATGCAGCCCGGCCGGACGAGACTTGTCGTACCTGAAAAGGAGGGGTAGATGATTTGCATTCCTGAATGGCGGAAGGCGATCCTGGCGTGCGCGGTGCTGGCGCTGCCGTTCGTCGCCGGTTGCGGCGGCGGCGACGATCCGGGGCCGATCACCGTGCCGCAGTGCTCGGGCAGCGCATGCGGGCCGAGCGGCGCGGAAACGACGCCGCCCGTCGTGACGAAGCTGTGCCCCGACGCGCTCGATTACACGACGACGTATACGGGCGGCGCCGGCAGCGGCGAGTACGTGAAGGTGAAATTCGATACGACGAAGCTCACCTATCAGATGCAGTTCATCGAATCGTCGGTGCCGACCTCGGCAGGGCAGGTCAACACTACGCGCGCGGGCCTGACGATCAGCGGCGCGTTTCATCATCCGACCAATCTTCCGACGGCCGAACAGAATCGCTGTGCGTTCGTGCTCGACAGCGGCGCGACGAGCGACGGCGCGTATTCGGTGACGATCAATCGCTCGGATCCGCCGATGCTGTTCGTCGGCAACGGCGTGGTGGGCGGCGGCATTCCGGGCGCGACGATTGCGTTCAAGGGCCTCGAGCCGATTCCGGGTCTGGTGCTCGGGGTCGTGCCGTCGCGCACGTTCGATTTTTATCCGTTCATCGGCTTCGTCGAAACGGAAACCGACTTCACGAAGGTCGCCGGCAACTACAACGAGGTCGGCATTCACCTGTCGCCGGTCGGCTCCAACTATCAGAATTTTCTCGGGCCCGTCGGCTGGCAGCCCGACGTCATCAACTGGAACCAGACGCTCAACGCAGACGGATCGTGCACGATCACGCCGAGCAGCGACTACTCGTGTCAGACCACCGGAACGCCGTGGACATTGCGCAAGAACGCGGACGGATCGGCCGACAACGTCTTCGTGAGCAATGCGAAGGCCAGCGCGCTCGGCTCGGTCGTCTATCCGTTTGCCGGACAGGGGTCGGCCATCGTGATCCTGGCTCCCAGCCAGGCGAAGGGGATCATGATCGTCGGCAAGCTGAATGGCGTGCTGGTGCCGGTGGTGATTCGTGTCGGTTACACGCACGTCGACGAGAGCAACGTCCTTGCGTCGGTTGCCGATGCCGAAGTCGGTATCTCGATGCTCTCGTCGACCAAGGCGATCGCGGCGAATTCGCTGAAAGGCGGGTACATCGGCGCAACCAGCGCGTCGGCGTGCGGTATCGTGACCTCCGATGGCCCGACCGGTGCCATTGCGACAGGCGGCCCGAGCTTCGACATCACTATTCCGCATCCGGACTTGCCGGGTACCTTCAGCGGCGGTTTCTTCCTGCCCGAAGCCGGCACCTGCAACGACGGCACCGCCGTGTCGACGATCGCCGCGAACTATACGTCCACGCTGTTCCAGGGCAATACCGCGGCGTTCATCGATCCGCAGACGTCGTCGGTCACCTCGCAGTTCTCGCTCGACTATACGCAGGCCACGCCCGGCAAGATCAAGGTCACGGCCACGCAGGGCTTCAACGCGAAGGGTACGACCGGCGACGTCGCGATCTTCAGCAAGGGCGACACGGGCTGGCTCGTGACGGCCGGCAACGTCTACGCGATGGTCGTCGACAACAACAAGGTCAACCCGTTCTTCACGGTCGGCGCGTTCGTCCAGTAACCCTGCATTGAACACGTAACACCGGCGGCGCATGCGTCGCCGCCGGCGAATCGAATTTCAAGAGGATTCCTATGAATGTGAAACATTGGATGGCCGCGGCGTCGCTCGCGCCCGTGCTGGCCGCATGCGGCGGCGACGGCGACCCGCCGCCCGCGCCGGCGGTGCGGCTGTGCCCGCAGACGATCGACTACAACACGGTGTTCATCGGCGGCTCCGGGTCGGGCGAGCTCGTGAAGGTGCAGCTCGACACGACGAAGATGACGTACCGGATGACCTACCTCGCGTCGCCGGTGCCGACCGCGACGGGCACCGTGCAGCCGACCCGCGACACGGCGCCCGCCAACGTGGTCGACGGCACGCTGGCCGACGAAACGGGGCTGCCGACGGTGAAGCTGAACCAGTGCACGTTCCGGATGCAGAACGCAAGCCTCGACCCGAGCCGACCCGCACGGCTGTTCCTCGGCGAAGGCGTGCTGGGCGGCGCGATCCCCGGCGCGACGATCCAGTTCGACGGCGTGATCGGCGTCGGCAAGATCCCGAAGACGACGTTCCCGTACTACCCGTTCATCAGCTTCTCGTCGCTCGAAACCGACCTGACGAAGATCGCCGGCACGTACAACCAGCTCGGCTATCACCAGGTGCCGTCGCAGAACTTCCAGCCGGTGGCGCTCGACCAGAAGGTGACGATCGACGCGGACGGCAGCTATACGGAAACCGACAACTTCGGCAAGAAGAACGGCGGGCAGCCGCTTGCGTCGAGCGCGACCGTGAACCAGCCGTTCACGCTGCGTCCCGATGCGCCGGCATTCCAGTCGCTCAACTACCAGCCGCAGATTCCGCCGACGCTTGCCGCGCTGGATCCGGCGAAGGCCGGCAAGGGGATCCTGATCGTCGGCAAGCTGCGCAACCAGCTCGTGCCGATCTTCATCCGTACCGGCGCCGCGAATGCGGACCTCACGCAAGGCCCGCCGAGCGCGGACGACGAATCGGGCATTTCGTTCCTGAGCCCGCAGACGGCGATCGCGCAGGGCTCGCAGGACGGCGAGTACACGGGCGTCGACAGCGCGTTCAACTACCGCGCGACCGCGCTCGTCGGCGCACAGGCCACGCTGCTCGATCCGTTCAACGCGTCGCAGGCCGCGCTCACGCGCGCGCTGAACCTCGACTACACGCAGAAGGTGCCGGGCGTCGTGACGACCGTGCATGCGGATGCGGCGTCGGGGCCGGCGACCGGCAAGTTCGTGTTCACCGGCGGCGTGTTCGGGTTCCTCGACATGGCCGATACGAGCAACCCGCACTTCACGGTCGGCGCGTTCGTGCAGTGACCGCGTGCGGATGGAGACACGGCGGCGCCGCGCGCGAATGCGCGGCGCCCGGACGGAATGAGGGGGAGACTTCATGAAGAAGCTGATTGTCGCGGGTGTCGTCGCAGGCGTATCGACGCTCGCATTGGCCCAGCAGGCAGGCGACAACGTCGCGACGCTGGGTTGGCTGCACATCATGCCGCAGGATTCGACCAACGGGCTGACGACGAATCTCGCGAACATGCCGATCAACGGACCGTTGCGCCTGCCCGGTTCGTTCACGTCGCCGGGCACGAGCCTGACGGTCAACAACGCCGATACGGTCGGCCTCACGCTCACGCACTTCTTCACCGACCACATCGCGGTGACGTCGGTGCTCGGCGTGCCGCCCGAGTTCACGCTCACCGGGCACGGCGTGATCAGGCCGCCGGGTCCGGCCGGCGCGCTCGGCAACGTCGACATGGACAAGTCGGCGAACCAGCCGGCCGTGAAGAACGCGCGGCAGTGGAGCCCGACGATCATTCTGCAGTACTACTTCAATTCGTCGACGGCGAAGTTCCGCCCGTTCGTCGGGATCGGCGTGGCCTACAGCTGGTTCAGCAACATCGAACTGAACGGCAACTTCGCGAAGGACATCAACGAGAACCTCGGCAGCGTGCTCGCCGCCGGCGCCGGCAAGCCGGGGGCGACGTCGGTGGAGGGCAAGGCGTCGTCGTCGTTCACGCCGGTCTACAACATCGGCGCGAGCTATGCGATCGACAAGCACTGGGGGCTCACGGCGACGCTGACGTACATGCCGCTGAAGACCTACTCGTCGCTCGTGATCAAGGCGGCCGACGGGTCGACGCTCGCGACCACGCGCACGAAGTTGAAGGCCGACCCGCTGATCACGTTCGTCGGGATTTCCTACAAGTTCTGAGCCGACCGGCGCGCATGACGCGTGCCGGCGGCTTCCTGCGACCGGCCGGCCGGCTCGTTCCGGCCGGAAGGTCGCGTTCCTGGCGGCGTGCCGCCATTCGTGAAGAGAGGGGGCAGTTCAAATGAGCATTCGCACAATCGTATCGCTTGTTGCTGCAGTGGCTTTCACCGCGGTCTCGGCCGCGCCTGCTTTCGCCGTCACCGTTTCGCGTGCCGATGGCCAGCCGATGAATCCGAACGGCGAGCCGTTCTCGGCGACGGGGCTGACGACCCTTGCCAAGGGATCGATCAACGCAAACTGCAACGCGACCTTCAACGGCACGATCACGTCGACCGGTATCGTCAACATCACGTCGACGACGTTCTCGGGCGGCGCGACGTGCGGCCTGATCAGCGGCAGCGCGAGCAGCACGTCGCCGTGGACGGGGCAAGCCGACAGCACGACGCAACTGTCGATCAACAACGTGAAGGTGAACGTCACCTTGCTCGGCACCTGCGGGCCGAGCAAGGTCGTGACGGCGTGGAGCGATGCGAACTCGTCGCTGACGTTCAACAACGCCGCGCTGACGCCGGACTGTACGGTGGGCGGTACCGTCCTGACGTCGCCGAAGTTCCACGTGCAGTAAGCGTCGCGCGAGCGGAGCCGGGCGTCCGCCATGGACGAAGACCGTGCAACGATGCACGGCGGGCGATCCGGTTTCGCGATGCATTCGCGTCGTCGCGCGTATCGGCGTGACGACCGGCTGGCCGCCTGCTTCGCGATCCGATGCGGGCGGCCATGCAGGGGCGGGCGAGACGCACCGTGCCACCTGCGTCGATGGACATAGAACAATCATTTCGATTTGCCAGAACCATTCCGGACCACCCATGCTCACCGACCCAGCGAAGTATGGCGATGCCCGCGGCGCGACGCCCGACCGGCTGCGCACGGCCGCGTGGCTGCAGTACCTGATCGACTACCTGAACGAAGCGACTTGCGTGGCGACGGGCGACATCTGCGCGCCGGCCGCTACGCCGACGCACGCGGCACGCGTGCGCGCCGGCGCGAATCTGTCGCATGAAGCGATCGGTGTCCTGCACGAACTCGCGCCGTGGATTGCGACGGACGGTGGCGGTTGCGCATGCGATGCGACCGATGTGTGCATGCACGTTCCCGACGCACGGCAGCTCGCGCGTGCGGAACGATACTGCCCGGGATCGCGCGCGGCATTCGATGCGGCGCATGGCTTCATCGATGCGTGGGCCTTCGACGATCCGAACGACGGCTGGGCCGCGCTCGAGCGGATTGCCGACGGCGTCGCGCCCGACAGCGACGAGGTCGACACGCACGAAACGCGGGAGCGGCTCGCGAACGGTGAAGTGCCGCCGCTGGCGAAGAACCTGAGAGAACGACGCGCCACCGCCGCGGCGGCCTGCGTGGAGCCGTCGGCCCGGCCGGGGGCCGTCATCGACGCGATCGTGCTGCGCGTCTGCGGGCCGCGCGACGATGCAGCGCGCATCGACGAGATGGCCGCGCTCGCGATGTTCTGCGCGGAGTTGGCGGCCGGCAAGGAGATTTCCTTCGCCGCGTACGGCGGTCAGCACAATCTGGTGGCACGGGCGATTCGTGAACGACGCGCCGATCTCGCGTCGGTGGACGGGCTGCTCGCGGCGGTGTCCGTGTGCCGGCTCGACCGGCTCGTCGGCGCGGGCAGCTTCTGGGCGTATTACCTGCTCGCGGGCATCGTGATCGCGGCGCCGGGCTTGGTGCGCGAGTTCGCGCGGCGTTTTCATGGAGACGCGTGGCAAGCCTGGCTCGACGAAGCGCTCGCGTGGCCGGCGGTCAACCGCTTCGGGATGAAGGAGGATGTCGCGTTCGATCGGCTACGCGGCGCGATGAGCCTGACGTCGCGATCGAATCCGATCGTGCGCGCGAAACGTGTGCGGGCCGCTACGCGGGTACGGTTTTCCGGAGACTGAATGAATATGGCATCGCACGCCATACCTTCGGTCGATGCGGCGATCGTGCCGCTCGACCGCCTTCACTTCGCGGATCTCGAAGCCGGCGCTTGCAGATTCGACAACTGGTTGCAGTCAGCCAGCGGCGGATACGTCACCTGTCGGGCCCCGGCGCCGGCTTGGGCGACGAAGTGCGGTTCCTGCCGACGCTCCCGCCGGTCGACAAGGCGACGGTCGCGAGTGTTTGGCCGCGATTCGGTGAAGGGCGCGCTCGCGCCGACACGGTGACGAACGCAAGTTCGATCGACGGCGTCTCAGCGTTCCGGCTCGTTTGTCGGCGTGCCGCTATCGAGTTCGAACTTCCTGCGATCCTTGCCGCGAATCCAGTGAGGTTCTCTTCCACGCCCGCTCCACGTTGCTCCGCTGACCGGATCGAAGTAGCGTGGACGAGCCTTGCGCTTCCGGATGTCCGGGAACAGTTCGTCCAGGGTGAATTGAAATTCCACGACCGCCTTCAGGATCTCCGCCAACACTTTCTTTCGACAGGAAAATTTATTCTCATTGACCTTTTCCTTTGGCGCGGATTTTCTCGCCGGGCAATCTGAAGGCTCGTTCATCTTGGTCTCGTGTGGCGAATTGATATTGAAATTGGGTATGGAGGAACGTCATGACCGGATCGGAAGTCGTCGAGCCGAATTCGACTATTCCTCGATTCTCCGTACTGGCAGGTTTCGATACTTCAACGCTTGTCGAAAGTGTGATTCTATAAGTTCAAATATGTAATTTTGTGTTGATTTTTTATGAACTGGCGAACTTCCAGTGGGATGTGTGAAATTATATCGACGGATTGTTTGTGGCTGGTTCTTTAAATAAATATCTTTACATGATTTGCAGTTGTCGTTTTGTTTAATTGATTTATTTTCCAATCCTGAGTGTCGTGGATTTTCACGATATTGGTGCATAGACGAGTTGGGCGATGACCACACCTGGAGGCGATGTATCGAGGGCGCGGGCGGAACGAGGAACAAATCGGGGCCGTTCCGGAGAACGAATGCCGCTCGGAACGAGGGGGGCGGGCTGATCGTCACGCGGTGTATCGACGCGATGTCGACCGAATGACACGCGTAACACCGGGAGCGTCGTGTGCGAGTCGGCGCGCACGAGCGGCTCGTCTGGCGGCCGGTTACAGGCTGCGGAAGACGAGTGCGGATGCCGCGACAAGGGATGTCTGCAAGGCGTCGGTCGGTGCAAGCCACGCTCACGCGAGCGGGAGACGCGACGCAAGGGATCGCGATCGGCGTGACGGCGGCATACTGTGCGCCGGTCCGTTTCCGCCTCCGTCATGCAATGACGCCCCGAGCGGCAGTCGCAACTGCGACGCCCGGGGCGCTGTGTACCTACCGCTTACCACTGATAGGAGACGCCTCCACCGTAAGTACTGCCATTGCTGCTGATCCCGACACCGAGCTTTGCCTTCAGGTTGTCGCTGAAGCGGACGGACACGCCGATTGCCGACGCCGAGTACCCTTGGTAGCTGCCGCCGCCGATCCCGACCGCGATCGTTTTTCCCGGGTCGACTTCCGGAATCATCGTCAACGCGGTTGCCGCGGCGACGCCTGAGTACGCACGACGGGCCACCTCGTTGACGGTGGATTGGACGCCCCACAGTTGATTCATGTTCGCGGCGTCCGTGCCGTCGATGCCAGGCGCCACGTTCGTCAGCCGACGTTCATTGCCCGGGGATCCGAAAGACACGGTGTTCGGCGCGGAGGCCACCGAGCCCGTGCCGATCGCAACGGAGTTCGGGGCGCTTGCCATGCTGCCCTGGCCTACCGCGGTCGTATTGGCTCCCGAAGCCGTCGATCCTTGCCCCAGTGCCGTCGAATTGTCGCCCGTTGCGGCTGCGGCTTGGCCGTCGGCCTTCGAGTTTTTCCCCGAAGCGATTGCCCCTTGGCCCACGGCGGTCGAGTTCTGTCCCGACGCCATTGCGTCTTTGCCCACTGCGGTCGAATTCGCGCCCGACGCGGTCGCACTATGGCCGACCGCCGTCGAATTCGCGGATGCCGACGATCCTGAACCGATTGCGGTGCTGCCGTCCGTCGTCTGCGTTTTGATCGAGATCAGCGGCGCGACCGCGGTCGAAAGGGACGACAGGCTGGCGTTGGTCGTCGAAAGGCCGGTCGACAGCGATGCGACGTTGCTGGTTGTCGAACTCAGGCCTGTCGACAACGACGTAATGCTGCTGCTCGTCGAACTGAGCCCGGTCGACAGCGAACTGATCGCGGTCGAGGTCGACGTGGACAGCGACGCCACGTTGCTGTTGGTCGAGCTCAAGCCGGCGGACAGCGCGTCGACTGCCAGGTTCGTCGCGTTGAGCTGGCTGCCGTTGATCGCGTCCGTGCTGGTGGCATTGACCTGACCGGCAGCGAGGTTCGTGATCTGGCGCTCATGACCCGGTGAACCGATACTCAGCACTCCGACCGGTTTGGTTCCGTAGACCGGATACGTGATGCCGCCGACCGTGACGGTCGACACGCCGACCGCGTTGCCCGTGACCGAGCCCGCGCCGAGCGCGATCGAGTTGGCGACGTTCGCGGTGGCGTTCGAGCCGAGGGCGAGCGCGTTGGCCGCGCTGGCCGTGGACTGGTTGCCCAGCGCAATCGTGTTGTCTGCGGTGGCCTGGTTCGACGTGCCGAGGGCGAGTGCGCTCGTGCCGGTTGCGGTGTTCGCGTTGCCGAGCGCCACTGCGCCGTTGCCGGTCGCCGTGTCGTTCGCACCCATCGCTACCGCGCCGTCGCCGCTCGCCGTGTTGCCGGAGCCGACCGAGACTGCCTTGCCGCTCGTTGCCGACGCATTCTGGCCGATGGCGACCGCGCCGTCCGCAGAAGCGTTGGCGCTGTCGCCGACGGCGACGCTGCTGATGCCCGTTGCGGAGGCGCCGACACCTGCGGCGAGTGCGTTGGGTGCCGTTGCGCCCTTGTTGTCGTAGTTGCCCTGCTGCGTGCCGTTGTCGTTGACGCTGTAGTAGTGCGTCTTCGCGGCATCGATCGCGGCCGACGTCGACGTCGACATCGATGTCAGCAAGCTGTTGGTGGAGCTCAGGCCGGTGGACAGCGACGAGACATTGCTGTTGGTCGAGCTCAGGCTGGTGGACAGCGACGAGACGTTGCTGTTGGTGGAGCTCAGACCGGTCGACAACGACGAGACGTTGCTGTTGGTTGAGCTCAGACCGGAGGACAGCGAC
This sequence comes from Burkholderia sp. NRF60-BP8, assembly GCF_001522585.2. Lineage (NCBI taxonomy): Bacteria > Pseudomonadati > Pseudomonadota > Betaproteobacteria > Burkholderiales > Burkholderiaceae > Burkholderia > Burkholderia sp. NRF60-BP8. Next base: position 2,246,148 of record NZ_CP013372.1, on the reverse strand, counting down.
GAGACGTTGCTGTTGGTCGAGCTCAGACCGGTCGACAGCGATGAGACGTTGCTGTTGGTGGAGCTCAGGCCAGTCGACAGCGATGAAACATTGCTGTTCGTCGAGCTCAAACCGGTGGACAGCGACGAAACATTGCTGTTGGTCGAGCTCAGTCCGGTCGACAACGACGAGACGTTGCTGTCGGTGGAACTCAGTCCGGTCGACAACGACGAGACGTTGCTGTTGGTGGAACTCAGGCCGGTCGACAGCGACGAGACGTTGCTGTTGGTTGAGCTCAGGCCGGTGGACAGCGACGAAACATTGCTGTTGGTCGAGCTCAGACCGGTCGACAACGACGAAACATTGCTGTTGGTCGAGCTCAGACCGGTCGACAACGACGAGACGTTGCTGTTGGTCGAGCTCAGGCCGGAGGACAGCGACGAAACATTGCTGTTGGTGGAACTCAGTCCGGTCGACAGCGACGAGACATTGCTGTTGGTCGAGCTCAGGCCCGTCGACAGCGACGAGACGTTGCTGTTCGTGGAGCTCAGTCCGGAGGACAGCGACGAAACATTGCTGTTGGTCGAGCTCAGTCCGGTCGACAACGATGAAACATTGCTGTTCGTCGAGCTCAAACCGGTGGACAGCGACGAAACATTGCTGTTGGTCGAGCTCAGTCCGGTCGACAACGACGAGACGTTGCTGTTGGTGGAACTCAGTCCGGTCGACAGCGACGAGACATTGCTGTTGGTGGAGCTCAGGCCGGTCGACAACGACGAGACGTTGCTGTTGGTGGAACTCAGACCGGTCGACAGCGACGAGACGTTGCTGTTGGTAGAGCTCAGTCCGGAGGATAGCGACGAGACATTGCTGTTGGTCGAGCTCAGGCCGGTCGACAGTGACGAAACATTACTGTTGGTAGAGCTCAGACCGGTCGACAACGACGAGACGTTGCTGTTGGTGGAACTCAGACCGGTCGACAGCGACGAGACGTTGCTGTTGGTGGAGCTCAGTCCGGTCGACAGCGATGAAACATTGCTGTTGGTCGAGCTCAGGCCCGTCGACAGCGACGAGACGTTGCTGTTGGTCGAGCTCAGACCGGAGGACAGCGACGAAACGTTGCTGTTAGTGGAGCTCAGACCGGTCGACAGTGACGAAACATTACTGTTGGTCGAGCTCAGACCGGTCGATAGCGACGAAACATTGCTGTTGGTCGAGCTCAAACCGGTCGACAGTGACGAAACATTGCTGTTGGTCGAGCTCAGACCGGTCGACAGCGATGAGACGTTGCTGTTGGTGGAGCTCAGACCCGTCGACAATGACGAGACGTTGCTGTTGGTGGAGCTCAGACCCGTCGACAATGACGAGACGTTGCTGTTAGTCGAGCTCAGGCCGGTCGACAGCGACGAAACATTGCTGTTGGTGGAGATCAGGCTTGTCGACAGCGACGAGACGTTGCTGTTGGTGGAACTCAGGCCGGTCGACAGCGACGAAACATTGCTGTTGGTGGAGCTTAGCCCCGACGACAACGACGAGACATTGCTGTTAGTGGAGCTCAAACCGGTCGACAACGACGAGACGTTGCTGTTAGTCGAGCTCAGACCGGTCGACAGCGACGAGACGTTTCTGTTGGTCGAGCTCAGACCGGTCGACAGCGATGAGACGTTGCTGTTGGTGGAGCTCAGGCCAGTCGACAGTGACGAAACATTGCTGTTGGTCGAGCTCAGGCCGGTCGACAACGACGAGACGTTGCTGTTGGTGGAGCTCAGGCCAGTCGATAGCGACGAGACATTGCTGTTGGTCGAGCTCAGACCGCTCGACAACGACGAGACGTTGCTGTTGATGGAACTAAGTCCGGTCGACAGCGACGAAACATTGCTGCTGGTCGAGCTCAGGCCCGTCGACAACGACGAGACGTTACTATTGGCGGAGCTCAGACCGGAGGACAGCGAAGTAATTGAACTAGTTGTAGTGCTGGCAAGCGAGTAAAGTTGACTGCCGTTGATTGCGTCTGTACTTGTCGCTGTGATTCTCCCCGCGGCGACATTAGTAATCTGGCGCTCGGATCCGCCCTTACCGACACTGACGACGCTCGTCGGATTGGTGCCAGCGAAACCGCCATAGGTCGTGGATCCAATTGTTACGCTAGCGGTCGGATTTGTCGCGCCTGTAACCGATCCCGACCCAAGGGCAACATCGCCGGAATTAGCCGATGCCGAGGCATTGGTGCCGAGCGCTATGCCAGAGCTAACCGACGCCGTGGCATTGGCGCCGATCGCGATAGATGAACTCGGGCCAGCGCTCGCCCCATTCCCGATCTGAATACGCCCCGCATTTACCTGGAAAAGCGAATTGTTGCCGGTATCCCCGGTACTGTCGCCGATAATTGTATGGGTGAGTCCGTTTAAGTCGGTATACCCATAAAAGTAGTTTCGGATCGTCGTTCCGGTTCCGAATCCACTTAACAAAACGCCCTCGGGAAGGCCCTGGGTTTGGTTATCGCTGTTGGCGATGAGCTGGTAAGCCGCTATGTACGAATTGCTGTTGAAGCTGTTGGTTTGAATTAATCCTGAAATCACCGTCGGAATTTGCTGGGCAAATACGCTCGGGGAGAATGCGGAAAGAAGCAGTAGTGGGACGATGCCCAGTCTGCCGGCCCGAACCGCGTGATGAAATTCCCTGCTCAGCTGCGGTGCTTCCTTGGTCGAAGCGGTCTTGCCTCGCTGTTTTGCCCCTTCCGACACGACCACCCATCCGGATGAGACGTGGGACCATATGATCTTGTATATCTTGTTCATGTTAACGATGCGTTGAATATTGATTGTAAGAAATCGACAAATAAATCTCGTCGATGCAAAAAGCAATCAACTTCGGCGTATGCCGAAGTTGATTGTTCATCTCGCTATGGTTTGTATTGGCTGTCTCTGCGCTATGAAGGCGCTTCTGGCGGTGCCTTCACGTATTTTTATTAATATGGAGATTGGCAAGCCTTCTTCACTTCATTTGTAGCGAATCGCTTTCCAGTTCGAACATCCGGCGATCCTTGCCGCGAATCCAGTGTGGCTCTTTTCCTCTGCCGCTCCAGATTGCACCAGACTTGGGATCGAAATAGCGCGGTCGAACCTTGCGTTTTTCGCTGCGCGGGAACACCTCTTCCGGGACGAACTTGAACTCTTCAATAGCGATCAGGATTTCCGACAATACTTTTTTACGACAGAGAAATCGCTCTTCGTTGATCTGCGCCTCGAGCGAGGCCTTTCTGTTCAAGAAATTGGAGAATTCAGTCATTTTGACCTCACTCGGCAACTTAACGTAACGAGCATCGTTGCGCTTCCGATGGGGCGGGCTTGGCAACTTTGTATTCGATGTTCGTGATATATCTTGTCTGGGCTATTAACCTGTCGCTTCTGGGTTGTGCTGCACGTTGAAAGTATAGCGACGGTCTGGTGTGTTTTTTTGGCTTATGTTTTTGATATTTACATTGTTGACCATTCTCCGTTTTATTAATGTATTAAATTGACTTTGGCGAGGATTCCGCACGCCCAGCGCGGCGACGGCGAGCAGGACGAGCGAGGCGCATGCCGACGAGCACAATCCACACGCGCTCTCCGAAACGCAGGCGCCGCGGCTGCACGTCGGCCAACTTCAAACCGTCGAAAGACCACACGAATTTCTCCATATGGCCAATGAGGCGCAATTCGATCGTGCGCGTCGGCGCACGGCCAACGGGGTCCGGAAATGCACCCCGTAAATCCGCGTGCGTCAGCACGGGCCGACCGTTGCCGCGTAAGCCGTGCCAGTGGATCGACGCCGGTTCGTTCGTCCGGCTGGCGACGCGCAGCGCGACGGTGCCGCCTTCGCGCCCACGCACGAGCGGTCCCGGCAGCGTGCCGTTCACAGTCGTCGCCGTGCGCGAGCGCCCATACGTCTGGCCGCCACAGGCCGAACCCGCCTGCGAGGCAGACGGCGCCAATGCGGGTGACGAGGTGCGTCTGCCGAAATCTGGATGCATGACCTGAATGAAGTCCGGTTGTCCTGGCGCGCGATCACCGACGGCTGATTTCCCGAGAACGCCGCCCGTCGAGCTTGGGACGAGATTAGCGACGAAGCGACATCAGCTAAATTGCTGCCAGATGACAATCCGTTCATGTTCGTTGTCTGGAAAATTGCCGTCTTTGGCGCTATCTTTTCGATGTGCAGCGCCCGCGCCGCATAAATATCGGTCAACCCCACCCGGGCCCGCCTCGAGACCATGCGCATCCTGATTGTCGAAGACGAAGAAAAAATGCGGTCGTACTTGCACAAGGGCCTGACGGAGGCGAGCTACGGCGTCGCCACGGCGAGCAACGGCGAGGACGGACTGTTCATGGCATTGAGCGAGGATTTCGATCTGGTGATCCTCGACGTGATGTTGCCCGTCGTCGACGGTTTCGAAGTGTTGCGCCGATTGCGGAAACAGAAACACACGCCAGTGCTGCTGCTCACCGCGCGCGACACGATCACCGACAAGGTGGAGGGGCTCGAGCTCGGCGCGGACGATTACCTGCCGAAGCCTTTCGACTACGCCGAACTGCTCGCGCGCATTCGTTCGCTATTGCGCCGGACGCGCCGGGACAATCGCACCGTGTTGAAGATCTCGAATCTCGAGGTCGACATCATCAAGCGACGTGTAACGCGTGGCGGCGCACGCATCGAATTGACCGCACAGGAATTTGCGCTGTTGCAGTTGCTGGTCGAACGCGCGGGCGAGATCCTGACGCGCGCGTTCATCACGTCGCAGGTATGGGACATGAATTTCGACAGCGACACGAACGTCGTCGACGTCGCGATCCGCCGGCTGCGTCTGAAGATCGACGATCAGGACCCGAAGCTGCTGCACACGGTGCGTGGCATGGGCTACGTGCTGGAAGATCGCTCCTCATGACGCGCTCGCAGTCCTATTCGCTGCTCGGTCGGCTGACCATGGCGTTCGCGCTGGCTGGCGTCGTCGTGCTATTCCTGATCGGCACGTTTCTGTACCAGGCGCTGTCCACGCAGCTCCGACAACGCGACGACGGCGAGATTTCCGACAAACTGAAGCAGATCGGACAAATCTTGCACGAGTCCCGGACGCTCGATGGCGTCCGGCAGGCTGGGCCGTTGTTTCACGAAGCGTTGCAGGCGCATTCGGGCTTGTTCGTCGCCGTGTTCGGCGTCAACGGCGAGTCGGTCATCCAGCATTCGGAGGCGGCGGGCGTCGCGCTGGACGCGCGCATCGCCAGCGAGCATGAACCCAACCGGGCGTACGCGTGTGCGCCGCCCGGCATCGGTCCGGCCGAATGCATGCATGGCCCGGTGCTGCTGGCGGACGGCAATACCGTGACGGTCGCGATCGTGCGAAGCGCGGGCGACCGGACCTCACTCATGCATGCCTATTTGATCCATGTCGTGGTTGCGGCCGCAGTCGGTGCGCTGTCGATCGCCGCGCTCGGTTATGCGATCATGCGCAGCGGGCTGCATCCGGTCCGCGAAATCGGCCGGCACGCGACGCGCATCGAGGCGAGCCGACTCGACGAACGGCTGAGCATGGACCATGCCCCGGAGGAGCTCGCCGAAATTACCCGATCGATCAACCGAATGCTGGATCGCCTGCAGCTTGCATTCGATCAATTGTCGCGTTTCTCGTCGGATGTCGCGCATGACATGCGCACGCCGCTCGCGAACATCATCGGCGCATCGCAAGTGATTTTGTCACGCGAACGGGAACGTGCCGAATACGAAACGCTGATCGAATCCAATCTGGAGGAGTGCAAACGGCTCAAGAGAATGCTCGACAACATGCTGTTTCTCGCGCGCTCCGATCATGCGACGCAGCATGTCACGCTCGAACGCTTCGATGTCGGCGAGGCGCTCGCGAAGATCGTCATGTACTACAACGAGATCGCGAGCGACCGGAATATCCGGATCGCTTTCGATGGCGCCGGTACCGTCGTCGCGGATGAAATGTTGTTCCAGCGTGCGGTCGCGAACTTGCTGTCGAATGCGGTCGAGCACGCGCGGCCCGGTACGATCGTTCGTATCGCCATTGCCCGGCAGGGAGGATCGACGTCGATCGGTGTCCGAAACGAGGGAGAGGATATACCGGCCGAACATGCGGCCCGCCTGTTCGAGCGCTTCTATCGAGCCGATCCGTCGCGCTACGGCTCGTCGAAGAATTCCGGTCTCGGTCTGGCCATCGTCAAATCGATCATGGAACTGCATCGTGGCACGGTCGGTGTCGTCAGCGCCGACGGAGAGACCGTCTTCACGCTCACATTCCCGACGCCGAATTGAAGCTATTAAGTTCGCGTGTTCGCGACTGTTAAATTTGGTTGGCACCGCCACGCGGAGGCGATTTTTGCACTAATGTCGATGCTCGGTTCGATGGTCGGAAAGGTCATTCATATCGGAGGAGCGGTGGGCAATCACGACATCAAGGGCAAGGTCGTCCTGATCGCAGGCGGCGCAAAGAATCTCGGCGGTCTGATCGCGCGAGACCTGGCGAGCCATGGCGCGAAGGCGATAGCGATTCACTACAACAGCGCGAGTTCGAAGGCGGAAGCCGACGCGACGGTCGCGGCTATCGAGGCGGCAGGGTGCGAAGCAGCCGCTTTCCACGCGAATCTGACGAGCGCGGGTGCGATGGAAGCGCTGTTTCTGGACACGATCGCGACGTTCGGGCGTCCGGACGTCGCGATCAATACGGTCGGCAAGGTGTTGAAAAAGCCGTTCACGGAGATCAGCGAGGCCGAGTATGACGAAATGGCCGCAGTGAACTCGAAGTCCGCGTTCTTTTTCCTGCGCGAGGCGGGCAGACACGTCAACGACAATGGCAAGATCGTCACGCTGGTCACTTCTCTGCTCGGCGCGTTCACGCCGTTCTACGCGGCCTACGCGGGAACCAAGGCGCCAGTCGAGCACTTCACGCGTGCGGCGGCGAAGGAGTTCGGCGCGCGCGGCATCTCCGTGACGGCGGTCGGGCCGGGCCCGATGGACACACCATTCTTCTATCCGGCCGAAGGGGCCGACGCGGTCGCCTATCACAAGACTGCCGCCGCGCTGTCGCCGTTCAGCAGGACGGGCCTCACCGACATCGAGGATGTCGTGCCGTTCATCCGTCATCTCGTGACCGACGGCTGGTGGATTACCGGTCAGACGATTCTGATCAACGGTGGTTATACGACGAAGTAGCGCACGTCGGAAAGGCGATTCATATCCATTTCCCACAGCTGGCGGCGACCGTGGCGTGGTCAAAGCGGAATTGCCAAGCCACGGCTGGATCGGCATTGCCGCTGCGGGATGCGCTTTACCGGAATCGCAGCACGTCAGATGTTTCGCATAACAGAGCAATCACGATACATCGAATCGAAATGAGGCGCCGCGCATTGAGCGAACACTCCGCTGCTGGCGGCTCGCGAGAAGGAAGGTTGGCTGGTGGGGCGTTGCTGGCTCGATGGACGGGCTACATCGGAACAACGCCGTATTCGACAAACGTCAATTCGCGCGCCATATGCAGTACAGCTTATATGCTTCGTCGAGCGTATTGGCCCATGCCAGGATCGCCGTTTTCACGTCGTCCGTGGCCGGCTGCGGCGTGAGCGGACACATCGTCCACGAATGATGACGCCGGTACGAGTCGATCGAGTACGGTAGCCAGGTCCGATCCGAGCGTGCCTCGATCGTATAGGCGATGGTGGGCGTCACGACCCGCCAGATCGAGACGATTTCCGCAGAGGCGGTACGAGGCGGCACGACGCTCATGTTGCGGGCGGGCGCGGTTATCCGGATCTGACGAGACGGCTGCGTCCGCCTCTGCTCTTCCTGGGACGAACCTGACGATCGCCGCTCCGGCAGCGCGGGAAGGGAATCACTCAAAATTCAGGATATATGTCACCGAGGTATTGAAGGTCCCCGCAACTACCGGAAGCGACGTAGCAACATATCCGGCAAAGTATACGAGGGTAGCGGAGCCGTCCACGATGTTGAACGACTGCGAGTTTTGCGCACCGCGGGCGCCTGCAAGATTGATCTTCGAGAAATCGCTGTTCATGATCGACAGCTGGACATTCTTCGCCGTTCCCATGTTGATGAGCTGACCCGTGTTCTGATCGACGGTCGGACCCGGTTCGAAATAGACCGATACGCGTCCGGACGGCGGCGTGCAATCGCTCAACGTGATCTTGTACGGGCGCGTCATGGTGGGCGGATCGCCGACATAGCGAAATGATGCAACCGGGAGCGTCCCCACCTTGACGTCGAAGGAGGAATTTTCGGCTTCCGCGCCATTGATCTTGCAAGTCGCTCCTTCAACCTGCCCTTGAAAGTTCACCAGTCCATCTTCCGCGCGCGCTGCGGGCAGCAAGTGGAAAGCGGTGGGGATGGCGACCGCGAACGGCACGACGAACAGCAAGCGACGCATCGATATTCTCCCCATATGAAATCGAATGACTCTGCGGCAGCGACGGATGTTCATGATCATTGATAGGACAACGTATAAGTCAAGATTCCGTTCGCGGTCCCCGGAACGACCCTAGCTTCGGTCTGAACGTAGCGTGCGCGCAATTTGACGTCGACCCGTCCGATATCCGATTGGCGCCCAAGACTTGCGACGAGTTGCTGATTGATCGCGCCGGATTCCGGGCCGAATGCGATCGGGGAGGAGATCCCGGTTGCGCTGTCGGGCAGGATCTGGATTCCGATGCCGCGCGCGGTCGAATCGCGGGTGAGCGGCAGGGTGTTGCCGGTGTTGGCGGGATTCGCGTTGTCGGTAAACGTCATGTAGACATTGCGCGTGACGCCGGTGCAATCGATGGGAATCGAGAAATTCACCGGATCGCTCGTCGTGCCGGGGCCTTTGAATTTCCGCTGCGGCACGCTGCCCAACGGTACTCGAATCGACGATGACATGACTTTGCACGACGCATATTGAACGACGATGTTGCCGGAAAGATTGAATCGCCTGAATACGACCCCGCCGGCAGCAACCTCTCCAATTTGAGCACTGAAAACTGTTCCAGGCTGAATTTCGCCCGTTTTGATAATTTCCAGCGTGAATGTTCCACCGTAGGCGATCCATGTAAATGGTCCAAGAAAATTCCACGGATCAGACGTTAGCGTGGCGCCTTTATCCAAATCCTCGTAATACGTTTGCCCACGGGAATTTCCATTTGCCCATGCCGGGCCGTCGACGACTGTTTTGATTCTGATGCCGATTCCGGGGGCATTTGTCTGATAAATATAGTTGCCAAGGCTCGTGAGATTTCCGCTGTGGTTGACGGTCATCGGTACTTGAGGTGCACTGCATTGAACGACGTTCGACCATCTCGTCGGAAGAAAGACCGTGATCGTGTCGAGAACGGTGCCGACAGTGGCGTTACGATCCGGGTTGATCGTCTTCCCCGGGAAATTTATTACATTCGTACTGAATCCGGGCAGACCCCAGCAGAATGCTGCGTTTGCGATGGATGGCGACCACAGTACCGCTACCAGAGGTATCAAACAAAAATAATTGATCAAACGCTTCATTGCTTACCTCGCCATCCGTGTTCATGAAATATATTTCGGTCTCTGGTGTGTTCTTCGTGACTGGACGCGCACGTTGCGTAACGTGCTATTTGTTGGAAGCGTCGGGTGAACCGACGATATGCGCCGCCTCGGTCACGTGTTCCGTCCTGGATGCTTTCGCCGTGCAAATCGAGTCGAGCGACGTGTAGACCAACTGCTTGCGGTCTCGCGGCGGCAGGCTGTAGGAAAATTCGCATGTCTCGTCCGGCGCGTTGCCCCACTTCACGGTGAGCCGGCCGTTGTCGGTCGCACCTTGCAAGAAGAACTTTCCGCCTTGGCCGATGATTCCGATGTCGCTGCCTTTTTCGTCCTGTACCGCCGCACCGAACGGCGGCGACTTCCCATTCGGCAGGTGGACCGTGACCAACGCCGTGCGGCCGCTCACCGTCTTGAAGTGCAGCATCACGACCGAGTTCGCTCTCGGCGCGATCTGTTGAGCGGTCGTATCCAGCTGGACGTCCAGCGGCAAGCCGCGTGGATCGAGTGAAACGGTATTCAGGCTGTACGGCGTGAGGAAAGGCACGATTGCGTATCCGTGCCCGTCGACCGCCACGCCGGGCGCATTCTCGACGCGCGCGCCGGCGGCATCCGGCGCGTCGACCACGCCTACGGTGTCGCCCATGCTCGGCGCCAGCGTCACACCGCCCGGGTGCGCCACCACGGCGCCGGACAGGGTCGCCGTTGCCCGGCTATACCCGTTGCCGCGGCTGATGCTGCCGCCGATCGTCGTGTACGGGCTCGCATATTGCGCATTCGCGTCGGCGCTCGATCCGGGGCGGGCGCGCGTCGCGGTCAGCCCGTAGCTGAACTCGTTGTAGTCGCCCGCGCTGCCGTTGTACATGGCCTGCAGCGTCGAGCCCGCGTCATCGTCGCGCGTGAAGGTCGTGGTGAGGGTCGACGTATGCCCGTTACCGCCGAGCGGCACGGAAATGCTCGCGAAAATCTGGTTGCTCATGGCCGACGTCGTGCCCACCCGCTGCCGCGATACCGACACGGAGTAGCCGATGCTGCGGAACGAATTGCTATAGCCGGCGTTGTAGAACGTATCGTTGCCGCCACGCCCCCAATAATCCACGCGGTTGCCCGACATGAAGACGGTCCCCCAGCGTTGTCCGAACGATTGCGACAGCGATACCTGCAACCGCGAACGAGGCCGACCGGCCCACTGTATGTCGTTGCCGCGTTCGATCGCCTGTCGCGCAAGCATCGCGTCGCGGAACGTCCAGAATCCGCTGGACGAGTATCGAGATGCGGATGCGTTGACGAGCGTTTGAGTGACCGGCACGGACTTGCTGAAACTCACGCGGAAACTTTGTCCGCTGCTGTTGTTTGCCGGGCCGATCTCGGCGTGTGCATGGGTGACGTCGAAGGCGACCGCGCCGAAATCCGTGTTGACGGCCACGCCCACGAGCGCCGAGTAATAATTCTGCGCGACAATCGCGCCCGTATATCCCGTCAGCAGATTGGTGAACCCGCGCTGGACGGTCGACTGCAGCACCTTCACCTTCGATGTGATTTGCTGGTCGCGCAACTCGCCCGCGGAGGCCGTGACGCGATAGATTCCCGGACGCAGCAACTGCACGACCGACGCGTACGGCACGGCGAAACTTCGCTGGCTTCCGTCCGCCTCGGTGATCGTCACCAGCAGATTGCCGCCGTATCCCGTCGCATAGAGATCCTTGATCTCGAACGTACCGGGCGTCACGATCGTTTCGTAAAGCTTGATGCCGTTCTGCGTGACGGTCACACGGGCATTGGAGTTCGCGACGCCGCGAATGATCGGCGCATAGCCGCGCATCGATTCCGGCAGCATCTGATCGTCGGTGGCCAGTTGAATGCCGCGCACACCGAAACTGTCGAAGAACTGCCCGTCGGTATACGTGTCGCCGATCTTCACCTGGCTCCGCAGGGACGGCACGTCGTGCTGCAGGTACGTGACGATGCTTTGATACTCGCGCGTTCGCCCCGTCGACCACGACATCGAGCCGTTGTGCCTGACGTGCCAGCTGCCGATGTTGATTCCCGCGTTCAGTCCGAGGTAGCCCTGGGAGTCGGGCGACTCGCCTCCTGTCGAACGCGAACCCGTGAAGTTGTAGGCCAGTGTCGCCGACGGCACGCCGGCATCCCAAAGCTCCGGACTCACGTAGCCGTGCGGGTTCTGCTTCACCGCGATTTGCGGAACGGTGAGATCCAGCCTCAGGTCGGATGGGTCGAAATCGACGCTGGCGTCGCCCACCATGGATCTCAGGTCCAGGCATTCGTCGACGTTCGCGGAGGCGAATCGCGTGCGGTTCTCCGGCGACAGCACGTCGAAATTCAGGCCGATGCGCTCGCCGAGCTTGCGGTCGAAGCACAGTGCGGCGTTCGCGCCATTGCGAGCACCGAACTTCACCGCCTGACGGCCCACCCAGTTCCCGTTCACGATCACGTCGACCACATATTGACCGGGGACCACCGGATTGCCTTTCTCGAACCGGCTCACGTCGATCGAGCGTCCGTCCGGCCCCAGCAGGAACTGGCTGTCGAACTGGACGTCCTTCGTCGTCGTGTCGCCATTCGCACGAACCGGCTGCATCACGCTGGCTGCGCATAGCGTGAGCAACGCCACCAACGGTCTCGTGACGATGCGTTTGCTTCCGGAGTCGAGCGAATACGAATACATGATGATGGGAGAACTTGAATGACCCGCGAACATGATCGGGAGAGCGGCTTGGGGCGCCGCATGCGTCGTCGCTCGAGCAGCGAGCGACGGAGGGCACGACGCGCGTCGCTACTTGCTCTTTGGGAATGTCGCGTTGATTTCCGCGCCGTAGTCGTTGATATAGCGATACTTGACTTCGAACGGCCCGGCGGCGGGCGTGACGGCGGACTTCTTCAGGAGGAACGTCGTGTTCCCTCCTGGGTCGACCATGCCGCCCACGCTGTCCGAATACGACTTGCCGTCGATTCCGGCGTCGATGTTCACGATCGTCACGTGATAGGCAGAGGGATTGTCGACCCGCACTTTCATTTCGCCGCCTTCCGGCACGGGCGTCCATGTCAGCTGAGTGGCGGCTGCGTCGGGGTTATCCGGCAGCGCCTTTGGCCTGAAAAATATCTTGATGCGGTAGCGGAATGCCAATTGCATCAGGTTCTCGTTTTCCGTCGACACCTGCGCCTTGGGTGGAACTTCGAGTACGTTCAGCCAGAAGACGGACTCCTTGTCCTGCGGCAGCGGCTCTCCGGTGTAAATGAGGCGGAGCGTCTGACCTTTCCTGGGTTCCATGCGGAACAGCGGCGGCATCAACGTGAACGGCAGCTGGACGGCCCCAGGTTGCGCTTTGGGATCGCCTTTATCGAGCCACGTCTGCACCAGTGCGGGCGACGATCCTTCGTTGCTGAGCTTGATGGAGACCTCGCGCTCTCCGGCGGGGTAGATCACCCGTGTGCCCATGATCACGACACTGCCGTACGCCGTCGAAACGCACGTCAGCAACACCGCGACGGCGGAACGCGCTGCTGTCTTCCATGGGAACATGTCTGAGAATCCGATTCTGATGATTAGGAATGCGAAGGCCCACTGACAAGGGGGCGGGGTTCATGCCGATGTGTTTCGATCAGCTGAAGTTCAGCGTGTACATGACTTGGGCTTGCACCGGGCCGGGCGTTGCCGCTCCGCCCGTTGCCACATACTGTGCGTAGAACTTCAGCGTGGCCGTCCCGTCCGCGCCGATCGCCACGACGTCGGCACCCTGAGTGCTAGGATCATTACCCAACGTGATCGGCTGGAACCCGCTGTTCAGCAAGCCCACTTCGACGTTGGTGGCATACGCTTTGCCGTTGGTAGCCGTGCCGGTATTGTTCTTGAGCCGACCGGTGTTGAAGTCGACCTGCGGGCCGGGTTCGAAGTAGACCGTCACGTTGCCCGATGCGGGCGTGCAATTGGTCAGCGCAATGGTCCACGGCGTACGCTCGGCGGTATCGCCATCCTTCTTGAGCGCCGACGTCGGCACCGATTTGAGCGTGACGGTGAAGTCGCTCTTGCCGGTGTTGTTGCCATTGATCGTGCAGGTCTGCGAGACGACTTCGCCGTTGAAATTGACCGTGCCGTCCGCCGCATGCGAAATGCCCGGCATGGCGATGGCCAATGCCACCGCACTCACCGATAACGGTCCAAGGATTTTTTTGCTCATCTGGAACTCCTTCGCTGGTTGAGGCACTGCGCCTCTGATTAGTATGCCGAGCCTGCCCACGCCAATAACGAGTCGAATATGCCGGATAAGTGGAGTTGCCTCGTCGAGTACGAGGTGATTTCGGGCGACCACGCATACGGCCAGGAAATCTTCCGTGCCGATTCCCCGTTTGCTGGATTCAATGGTCCCGTTCGGTCGCTATTGGCGTGAACAGGCTCGGATCTCGCAGAGTCACGTCAGCTGCTCAATTTGCTTCGTCGGAAGCAGATTGTTTTTTGGAAGAAAGCTGATCGGTGACAACGCACCAGCATTCTATCCAGTCTGATTTTTGCGAATACTTCTCGTGACAAAGATTGACAGAGTTATTTATGATTTATCGATTAACTGGCTAATATGGGTATTTAAAAAATATTAACCAGGGCGCTTCCCGTATTCCGCAGGCCACGCAAATCGACGCCGGCTCGAGTTATAGCGGTGACGATACCCTGGCCCTGATCCGAGAAATAGCCGGGTTCAAAAGTGGAGAAATCCGGCGCGATGTGTCCAGGCGGGACGAAGGCCATGCCACGAAGAGGAGCAAGTCTACGGAAGAGCAGATCGCATTCGCACTGACGCTAGCCGAGTTGGGTACGACGATCGAGGAGATCTGCCGCAAGCTCGGAACAAGCGACGCGACTTTCGACGACTGGAAGAAGAAATTCGGAGGGCTGGGACAGACGGCGGGCGCTACTCAACCCAGCCGGAAATTTTGCTTCCGACCGGGACCGAATCTGGTTCAGAGTCGAACGCCGAGCGTTTGGGGTCGGATATCGACAATCGCCAAATCCGGAAACGAAAAACGCTGCTGAAGGCAACCGTCAGCAGCGTTACACGAGGAGCGCAAAGACCGCGCAGAATACCCGCTTGCGTCAGACCGTTTCCGGTTGCCGCACGGCCTTCGCGACATTGCGCGCCGGTGCGCCGTTCGCGACGAAGTACGGCACGTCGACACGGGCGAGCGGCGTGCGGCGGCGGATCTTGTCGGCGATCTTCTCGGCGATCATGATCGTCGGCGCGTTCAGGTTGCCGGTCGTGATGATCGGCATGATCGACGCATCGACCACGCGCAGCCCGTCGAGCCCGTGCACGCGGCCTTCTTCGTCGACTACCGCCATGTCGTCGTAACCCATCTTGCACGAGCACGACGGATGGAACGCGGTTTCCGCGCGAGCGCGCACGAATGCGTCGAGCTCCTTGTCGGTCTTGCAGTCGGCGCCCGGATTCAGTTCGCGGCCGCGATAGCGATCGAGCGCCGGCTGCCGCATGATCTCGCGCGTCGCGCGAATCGCATCGCGGAACTCGCGCCAGTCGAGCGCTTCGGCCATGTAGTTGAACAGGATGCTCGGATGATCGTTCGGATCGCGCGAGCGCAGCTTCACGCGGCCGCGGCTCGGCGAGCGCATCGAGCCGACGTGCGCCTGGAAGCCGTGCATCTCGATCGCGTTCGAGCCGTTGTAGTTGATCGCCACCGGCAGGAAGTGATACTGGATGTTCGGCCACAGATCGTCGTCGCGCGTGCGGATGAAGCCGCCGGCCTCGAAGTGGTTGCTCGCGCCGAGGCCCGTGCCGTTCAGCATCCATTCGAGGCCGATCTTCGGCTGGTTCCACCACTTGAGCGCCGGATACAGCGACACCGGCTCCTTGCACTCGTACTGGATGTACATCTCCAGGTGGTCCTGCAGATTCTGGCCGACGCCGGGCAGGTCGAGCACGACGGGAATGTCGAGTTCCTTCAGCCATGCGCCGGGGCCGACGCCCGAGCGTTGCAGCAGTTGCGGCGACGCGATCGCGCCGCTGCACACGAGCACTTCGCGGCGGGCGTGCGCGGTCGCGCGTTCGCTGCCGCGCAGGTACGTGACGCCCGACGCGCGCTTGCCGTCGAACAGGATGCGGTCGGCGAGCGCGTGCGTGACGATCTCGAGATTCGGCCGCACCTTCGCCTGATCGAGGTAGCCGCGCGCGGTGCTCGCGCGGCGGCCCTTCGGCGTGACGGTGCGGTCCATCGGGCCGAAGCCTTCCTGCTGATACCCGTTCAGGTCGTCGGTGCGCGGATAGCCGGCCTGCACGCCCGCGTCGACCATCGCCTCGAACAGCGGGTTCACGCCTGGCTTGCTGGTCGTGACCGACACGGGGCCGCTGCCGCCGTGATAGTCGTTCGGACCGATGTCGCGCGTCTCGGCTTTCTTGAAGTACGGCAGGCAGTCGAGATACGTCCAGTTCTCGAGGCCCTTGTGCGTCGACCAGTTGTCGTAGTCGAGCGCGTTGCCGCGGATGTAGCACATCCCGTTGATCAGCGACGAGCCGCCGAGCCCCTTGCCGCGGCCGCACTCCATCCGGCGGTTGTCCATGTGCGGCTCGGGGTCGGTCTCGTACGCCCAGTTGTAGCGGCGGCCCTGCAGCGGGTAGGCGAGCGCCGCCGGCATCTGCGTGCGGAAGTCGAAGCGGTAGTCGGGGCCGCCCGCTTCGAGCAGCAGCACCGTGACGTCCGGATCTTCCGTCAGGCGCGTGGCGAGCACGTTGCCCGCGGAACCCGCGCCGCAGATGATGTAGTCGTATTCGCGTGTCGTCATGACGGATCTCCTTTTCAGAACACCGGGTTGTAGCGGCCGAGCTCGACCTGCACCGACTTGATTCGAGTGTAGTGCTCGAGCGTCGTGATGCCGTTCTCGCGTCCGACACCGGATTGCTTGTATCCGCCAACCGGCATTTCGGCCGGCGATTCGCCCCAGGTATTGATCCAGCAGATGCCGGCTTCGAGGCGATGGATCGTACGGTGCGCGCGCGACAGGTTCTCGGTCACGACGCCGGCCGCGAGGCCGTAGTGCGTGTCGTTCGCGCGCGCGATCACTTCGTCCTCCGATTCGAAATCGAGGATGCTCATCACCGGCCCGAAGATTTCCTCGCGCACGATCTTCATGTCGTCGCGGCAATCGCCGAACACGGTTGGCGCGACGTACTGGCCGCTGCCGAAGTGGCCGTCGGTCAGGCGCGTGCCGCCCGCGAGCAGCTTCGCGCCTTCGGCCTTGCCGCTTTCGATGAAGCCGAGCACCTTGTCGAGCTGCGCGGCCGACACGAGCGGGCCGAAGTTGGTGTCGGCATCGGTCGGCTTGCCGACGCGGATGCGCTTCACGCGTTCGAGCACCTTCGTCGTGAACGCGTCCTTGATCGAGCGGTGCACGAACACGCGCGTCCCGTTGGTGCAGACCTGGCCCGAGCTGAAGAAGTTGGCGGTCACCGCGATGTCGGCCGCGCGGTCGAGGTCCGCATCGTCGAACACGATCAGCGGCGACTTGCCGCCGAGCTCCATCGTCACTTCCTTCAGCGACGATGCGCCGGCCAGCGACATCACCTTCTTGCCGGTTTCGACGCCGCCGGTGAACGACACCTTCGCGATGTCCGGGTGGCCGGTGAGCAACGCGCCGACCGAGCCGTCGCCCTGCACGACGTTGAACACGCCGGCCGGCACGCCGGCTTCCGTATAGATTTCCGCGAGTTTCAGCGCGGTCAACGGCGTGACTTCGCTCGGCTTGAATACCATCGCGTTGCCGGCCGCGAGCGCCGGTGCGGTCTTCCAGCAGGCGATCTGGATCGGGTAGTTCCACGCGCCGATGCCCGCGCACACGCCGAGCGGCTCGCGGCGCGTATAGACGAACGATTCGGCGCGCAGCGGTACCTGCAGCCCTTCGATCGCGGTCGCGAGGCCCGCGTAGTACTCGATCACGTCCGCGCCGGTGACGATGTCGACCGCGAGCGTCTCGCCGATCGGCTTGCCGGTGTCGCGCGTCTCGATGGCCGCGAGTGCGTCGTTGCGCTCGCGCAGCAGGTCGACCGCGCGGCGCAGGATGCGCGAGCGCTGCATCGCGGTCATCGCCGCCCATTCGCGCTGGCCTTCCTGCGCGGACGCGACCGCGCGATCGACGTCGGCCGCGCTCGCCTGCTGCACCTGCGCGAGCAGCTCGCCGGTGGCCGGATCGAAGGTGTCGAAAGTCTTGCCGCTCGTGGCGTCGACGTAACCGCCGCCGATGTAGAGGCGCTGCAAACCGTATACGGACATGAGGATCTCCTTGAGGGCGACTGCGTGACGCGTCAGTCGGACGCGAGCAGCAGGTCGATGTAATCGTGGGCGAGCTTCAACGCGGCTCGGGTGTCGATCGGGCCGCCGGCGAGCGCGCCGCGCAGCCACAGGCCGTCGATCAGCGCGGCGAGGCCGCTGGCGGCTTCGCGCGCCTGGGTGCGCGGCAACGCCTTCGCGAACTCGGCGCACAGGTTCGAATGGAGGCGCCGCGTGTTCACGTGCTGCAGGCGCTTGAGCATCGGGTCGTGCATGCTCTGCGACCAGAACGCGAGCCACGTCTTCATCACGGGCGCGCTGACCTGCGTGTCGTCGAAGTTCGCGGCGACGATCGCGCGCAGCCGCGAACGCGGATCCTTGCGCGCGGCGACGCGGCGGCGCGTGGTGGCCGACCACAGGTCGCGCAGCACGTGCCGCATCGTCGCTTCGAGCAGGCCGTCCTTGTCGCCGAAGTAATGGCTGACGATGCCCGTCGAGATGTTCGCGCGTTGCGCGACCGATGCGAGCGTCGTGCCGGGCAGGCCCGCTTCGTCGATCGAGCGCAACGTGGCGTCGATCAACTGTGCGCGGCGGATTTCCCGCATTCCGACTTTCGGCATCGTGACTCCCTTCGCCCGGGTGGGCCGTCCATGGAAGTCGGCAGCTTAGCGGTTTTTTATTGAACGATCAATCAACAAAAAATCGGGGGCGAACGGAGTGACGTGTTCCAAACGGGAGGATTCGTCACGCCTGGAGCCCATGTGCAGGTGCGGAAAAACGAGCTGAAAGAAGGTTAACTAAGTTTGAATATGTTTAAAACGGTTCACGAAAATTCGACGTAATCGGAAGCACCGTTTCCCTGCCTGATTCCATTACGAAACGAAAGAATGTCGAAATCTGCAACATTATTCACGATGTGAAATCGTCAAACCGGATCGTGAAGGCGGCTGGCTTTCAAAAATCCGTTTCAATCGACCGAATGATATTGATTAAGCCATTGAATATAAAAGATAAGTTTGTGCTTTCGAGCTTCAAAAAGGGTGGCTCGCAAACGATTGCCATCATCTCTTCCTGAATTCCTCATACCACGGAAATAGATAAATGAATTTGAATCCGACGTATTTCCGGTTCGAGTAGAGGGTATTTTTGGAACGACTTGAGTAAGTAATATCGACCGTATTAGTATGGCGCCGCACCACGAGGAATGAATGGCGCCGCGGGCAATTGCCGCGGTGCGTCGGCAATGAGCGCGTCGAACGACCGCGCGCGGGGTCGGCGTCAGCCATTGCGCACTTGCAGCATGCCGCGACGTCGAGACGCCGCATCCACCGGAGAACGACGATGCCGACCGAAAAACACGTGGTCCCGCTACCGAATGGCCTGAAGGTCTACGTCGAACGGAACGTGTTCGACCCGGCCTTCGATACGGCGATGCTCGTCAACGGCGCGCTCGCGACGACCGCGTCGTTCGGCCAGACCGTCCAGTATCTCGGCGAGCGGATGAACACGATCTGCTTCGACCTGCCGTATGCGGGGCAGTCGCGCCAGCACAATCCCGGCTGCTCCATCCTGACCAAGGACGACGAAGCCGCGATCCTCCAGTACTTGGTCGAGCGCTTCGCGCCGGCGTTCCTCGTGTCGGTGTCGTGGGGCGGCGTCGCGTCGCTGTTCGCGCTCGCGCGCGGCTGCCCGAGCGTGCGGCGCGCGGCGATCTGCTCGTTCTCGCCGTTCCTGAACGATGCGATGGTCGACTACGTGACGCGTGCGCGCGACCACATCGCGGCCGGCGAGAACCTGAAGGCCGCGCAGTTGCTGAACGACACCGTCGGCCGCTATCTGCCGCGCATCATGAAGCTGTACAACTACCGGTATCTCACGCGCCTGCCGCGCGACGAGCAGGACCAGGTCGCGTTCCACGTCGATCAGATCCTGTCGTTGCAGCCCGAGCGCTACTTCAGCGAGTTCTCGAACATCGGCTGCGAGTTGCTGTTCCTGAACGGCGAACGCGACGAATACACGACGCCGGCCGACGTGCGTCAACTCGGCGCGCACGTGGCGCGCGCGCGGTTCGCGACGGTGCCGGACGCCGGCCATTTCCTCGACATCGAAGGCCGTGCGCAGCGCGAATGCACCCGTGCCGCGCTGCTCGATTTTTTCTGTGGCGACGCGCCCGCCGCGAACGGCATCGCACGGGCTGCCGCGCACGCGTGCGTGCCCGCGCCGATGCCTGCGCTGTCGTCGTGACGTCGTCCGTCGTGCATCGGGCTCGTCCCGCGCATCCGAATTCCCATCCCAACGAGGCAGGCCAGCCGTGAATATCGTTCAGACCATCGCCATCGTCGTTCCGTGGGCCGCGTGGCTCGCGTACTGGATCGCCACGTCGCAGGGCGTCAAGGCGACCGTGCGCAAGGAAGCGTCGCGCTCGCGCACGCTGCAGTCGATTCCGCTGATCGTCGGCGGCGCGCTGATCATCCTGCCCGATCCGTCGTGGCAGGCGCTCGCGCCCGACTGGCACCGCTTCGGGCTGCAGGCGCAGTGCGGGCTCGCGGTGCTGGTGGCCGGCCTGTTGTTCTCGGTGTGGGCGCGGCTGCATCTGGGCACGAACTGGAGCGTATCGGTCACGCTGAAGGAAGATCACGAGCTCGTGCGCACGGGGCCGTATGCGCTCGTGCGTCACCCGATCTACACCGGCTGCCTGATCGCGCTGGTCGGCGCCGCGCTGATCGGCGGCGAATGGCGCGGCGCGATCGGCGTGCTGCTCGTGTTCGCGTCCCTTGCGTACAAGGTGCGCGTCGAAGAAAGCTGGCTGACCGGATATTTCGGGCCGGCCTACGTGCAGTATCGCCGCGAAGTGGCGGCGCTGATTCCCGGCTTTTACTGATCTCCGCGAGGCGCGCGATGGCGAAGATGATCGTGACCGCGATCGGTTCGGCGGGCGACGTGCATCCGATGCTCGGCATCGCGCGCACGCTCGCGGCGCGCGGTCACGAGGTCGTGTTCTGTACGCATGCGCCGTTCGAGGCGGCCGTGCGCCGCTGCGGGTTCGCGTTCGTGCCGGTCGGCACCGCGGCCGACTACGACGCGGCGATGGCGAACCCGGCGCTGTGGGATCCCCGCACGTCGTTCCGTACGCTGTGGCAGGTGATCGCGCCGACGCTGCGCCCGCATTACGACGCCCTGCGCGCGCTGACCGATGCCGACACGGTGCTGGTCGGCACGCTGTGGGCATTTTCCGCGCGCTTCATGCAGGAACTGCACGGCACGCCGTACGTGTCGGTGCAGGTGTCGCCGTCGACGCTGCTGTCCGCGCATGCGCCGCCGACCCACCCGCGCCTGACGATTCCCGCACGCTGGCCGTTGCCGGTGAAGTCGGCGCTGATGACGCTGATCGAGCGGCAGGTGCTCGACCGCGTGTGCGGCCCGGCGCTCGACGCGGTGCGCGGCGAGCTCGGGCTTGCGCCCGCGCGGCGCGTGCTCGGCCGCTGGCTGCATTCGACCGACGGCGTGCTGTGCCTGTTTCCCCGCTGGTTCGCGCCGCCGCAGCCGGACTGGCCGTCGAACCATCTGCAAAGCGGTTTTCCGTTGTTCAACGACATCGCCGCCGCCGACGATGCGGCGCTCGATGCGTTTCTCGCGGCCGGCGAGCCGCCGGTCGTGTTCACGGCAGGTTCGACGCTCGTCGATCACGCGGCGTATGCGCGCGCGGTGGCGGACGCGCTGCGCGCGACCGGCGTGCGCGGGATCCTGCTGACGCCGCACGACGATGCGGCGCAGACCGGCGACCGGCTGCTCGTGCGCCGTTTCGTGCCGATGCGCGCGCTGCTGCCGCGTTGCCGCGCACTCGTGCATCACGGCGGGATCGGCACGGCGGCGCTCGCGTGCGAAGCCGGCATCGTGCAGGTCGTCACGCCGTTCGCGCACGACCAGTTCGACAACGCGCAACGCGTCGTCGCGAACGGCTGCGGCGTGCGGGTCGACGGCCCGCTCGACGGCGCGCGGCTCGGCGCGGCGCTCGCGCGCGTGCTCGAAGAACCCGCGTTCGCGGTACACGCCGAGCGTACGCGCGCGCTGCTCGCAGCCGCGCCGGACGGCTGCGGCGCGGCCGCCGATTTCATCGAACGGTTCGTGCCCAGGCGCGGGCGGCTGGCCGCGCGGGCCGACGTTGCGGTGGCCGGCGCATGAGCGCCGCGTCGCCGCTTCGCGACGGGCCCGTCGCGCCGTCCGCGTTCGACGTGCCGGCGCCCGTACCGGCCGCGCAGCCGGTGCGCGGCATCCGTCTCGCACTGCTGACGTTCGCGCTGTCGCTCGCGACCTTCATCGAGGTGCTGGACTCGACCGTGACGAACGTCGCGGTGCCGGCGATCTCCGGCAGTCTCGGCGTATCGAACAGTCAGGGCACGTGGGTGATCAGCTCGTATTCGGTCGCGGCCGCGATCGCGGTGCCGCTGACCGGCTGGCTCGCACGGCGCGTCGGCGAGCTGCGGTTGTTCGTCGGCGCGGTGCTGCTGTTTACGCTGACGTCGCTGCTGTGCGGGCTCGCGCGCGACCTGCACGTGCTGGTGATCTGCCGCGCGCTGCAGGGCCTGTGCTCGGGGCCGATGGTGCCGCTGTCGCAGACGATCCTGCTGCGCACGTTCCCGCCGGACAAGCGCACGATCGCGCTCGCGCTGTGGGCGATGACCGTGCTGCTCGCGCCGATCTTCGGGCCGGTGGTCGGCGGCTGGATCGTCGACAACTTCTCGTGGCCGTGGATCTTCCTGATCAATTTGCCGATCGGGCTGTTCTCGTTCGCGGTGTGCACCGCGATGCTGCGCCCCGACGCGCAGCGCGGCGCGGCCGGCCCGATCGACGTGCCGGGCATCGTGCTGCTCGTGATCGGCGTCGGCTCGCTGCAGGCGATGCTCGATCTCGGTCACGACCGCGGCTGGTTCGATTCGCCGCTGATCGTCACGCTCGCGGCGGTCGCGGCGCTCGCGATCGTGTCGCTGCTGATCTGGGAGGCGGGCGAAGCGCATCCCGTCGTCGATCTGAGCCTGTTTCGCGACCGCACGTTCTCGTTCTGCGTGCTGATCATCTCGCTCGGGATGATGAGCTTCTCCGTGGTCGGCGTCGTGTTTCCGCTGTGGATGCAGGCCGTGATGGGCTACAACGCGTTCCACGCGGGGCTCGCGACCGCGTCGCTCGGCGTGCTCGCGCTGGTGTTCTCGATCCTCGTCGGGCTGCATGCGCACCGCTTCGACGCGCGCGTGCTCGCGACGTTCGGTTTCCTCGTCTTCGCGGCCGTGCTCGCATGGGACGCGCATTTCACGCTGAAGATGACGTTCGCGCAGATCGCCGCGCCGGGGCTGATCCAGGGGATCGGGCTGCCGTGCTTCTTCATTCCGCTGACTGCCGCCACGCTGTCGCGCATTCCGGACGACCGGCTCGCCGCCGCGTCGAGCCTGTCGAATTTCCTGCGTACGCTGTCGGCCGCATTCGGCACCGCGATGAGCGTGACGCTGTGGGACAACCGCGCGACCTATCACTACGACGTCGTCTCGCAATCGGTCACGCATGCGTCCGCCAACACGCAGCGCTTCGTGCACACGCTGAACGCGATGGGCGTGGACGGCGTGCGCGAACTGACGACGCTGCATCAGGTCGTGATGCAGCAGGCGTACATGATGGCGACCAACGACATGTTCTGGATGGCGAGCATGACGTGCGTCGTGCTTGCCGCGATGATGTGGCTGACGCGGCCCAGGCGCGGCGCGGCAGCATCGTTCGGGCATTGAGGAGCGGACCATGACGACACTCGGCGCACTCGTGATCCTCTATCACCCGAGCGACGCGCAGCTCGACGCGCTGCGCGGCTGGCGGCACGCGTGCGACGCGCTGCTCGTCGTCGACAACACGCCGCAGCCGGATGCGCGTGCGCGCGAGCTGTGCGCGCGCGACGGCATCGCGTGGCTGCATCACGGCAATCGCGGCGGGATCGCGGGCGCTTACAACGCGGGGCTCGCGGCGCTGTTCGGCGACGGCGTCGATGCAGTCGCGCTGTTCGATCAGGACTCGTCGGTGCCGGCCGGATACTTCGCGACGATGCGCGGCGTCTGCACAACGCTCGCGGCGCGCGCGTTCCTCGCCGGCCCGCGCATCTTCGACGAGAACGCGCAAAGCTTCCTGCCGGAACTCGCGACGAACGGGATCGGGTTGCGCCGTCTGAGTCTCGCCCCCGACGCACCGATGCAGCGCTGCGCATTCCTGATCTCGTCGGGCTGCGTCGTGTCGCGCGATGCGTTCGACGTGCTCGGCCGCTTCGACGAGACGCTGTTCATCGATCATGTCGACACCGAGTACAGCTTCCGCGCGCTTGCGCGCAACGTGCCGCTCTATGTCGTGCCGTCGCTGGTGCTGCCGCACCGGATCGGCGCGAAACGGCGGCATGCGATCGGCCCTTTCGAAATGACGTCGATGAATCACTCGTGGCAACGGCGCTACTACAGCGCACGCAATGCGGTGCAGCTCGGCATGCAGTACGGGCTGCGCTTTCCGGTGGCGCTCGTGCCGAATCTGCTGACCGTGTGGCAGGTCGTGCAGATCGCGCTCGTCGAGCGTGACAAGCGCGCGAAGCTGGCCGGCATCCTGTTCGGCGTCGCGGACGGTCTGTTCGGCCGCCTCGGCCCGCTCGAGCGCACGCGGCCGCGTCTGGCCGCGCGGGCGCAGCACGTTCGGCAGGGGTGACGATGCGGAGGATGAGGCAAGCGGCGGGTTCGCCGCGTGGCGCGAAGGGCGGCTGGTCGATCGCGGCGGCCGCGGCATTGCTCGCATTGGGCGGATGCGTGCCGTCGGGCTTCCTGCCGGCGCTGTCGCTGCGCGCGCCGGCCGACGATGCACTCGTGCATACCGCCGGCCCGGGCGCGAACGGCGCGTGGCCGGCGCCCGACTGGGTGAAGCAGCTGCAGGATCCGCAACTCGACGACCTGGTCGCCGAGGCGTCGCGGAACAATCCCGATCTGCAGGTCGCACAGGCGCGGCTGCGGATCGCGCAGGCGCAGCTTCAGCAGTTCGATTCGCTGACGGGCTTGACGGGCACGGCCGGCGCGACGATCAGCCGCGCGCGGATGCCGAAGCCCGGCGACATCGCCGACGTGACGGCCGGCGGCTATCGCGTGCCGGTGCAGATCTTCGGCGATCCGAACGTGTCGCCGACGTCGATCTTCGTCGGACTGAACTATCAGCTCGACCTGTGGGGCAAGAACCGCGCGGCGACGAAGAGCCTGATGTCGTTGCGCGACGCGGCCGGCGTCGAGGCCGAACAGGTGCGGCTCACGCTCGCCGTCGCGATCGTCACCGTGTATTGCCAGCTCGACCAGGCGTACGCGATGCGCGACCTGTTGCAGCAGAAACTGAAGATCAGCCAGCGCGTGACGGCCGTGCTGCGCGAGCGCACCGCGCGCGGCCTCGACAACGCGTACGACGCGAGCGATGCGTCGATCAAGCGCAGCCGCCTGCTCGAGCAGATCGCGCTGAACGACGAGCAGATCAAGCTCGCGCAACTGCAACTCGGCGTGCTGTCCGGCCGTGGCCCGGAGCGCGGGCTAGCGCTGCAGCGGCCGCGCGTCGGCGCGTTCGCGGGCGGCGCGCTGCCGGCCCGGCTGCCGGCCGATCTGCTGGGCCGCCGGCCCGACATCGTCGCCGCGCGGCTGCGGGTCGAAGCCGCGTTCGCGAATGCCGACTCGACGCGCGCGCAGTTCTATCCGGACGTGAACCTCGTCGCGCTCGGCGGCTTGTTCGCGTTGACGCCCGCATCGTTGTTCTCGCGCGATTCGCTCGCGGGCTCCGTCGGCCCCGCGATCTCGCTGCCGATCTTCGATCGCGGCCGGCTGAAGGCGAAGCTCGGCGCGGACGTCGCGCAGGCCGACGTCGCGATCGGGTTGTACAACAAGGCCGTCGACGATGCGCTCGGGCAGGTCGCGCAGCTCGTCACGTCGCTGCAGACGTCGCAGACGCTCGTCGCGCAGCAGCAGGACGCGGTCGCGGCCGCGCAGAAAATCGTGGAGATCGCGGCGGATCGGCATCGGCGCGGCGTGCTGATGCAGAAGGACGTCGATGTCGCGGATCTCACGCTGATCGACGAGCGCGCGCAGATGATCGCGTTGCTCGGCAAGCAGCGGACGCTGCGGGTCGGGTTGATCGGCGCGCTGGGCGGCGGATTCGACGCGAGGAGCGGGGCGTCGGCGCCCGCTTCGGCATCGACGCCGGCCGTTCGCCAAGCGCGCGGCGGCGTGGCGAAGCGAGGACCGGCGACGGCGGCGAGCGTGAGTCGGGCGACTGCGACGGCGGCGCCGCCCGATACGCGTTCGGCGGCCGGGGCCTCGCGGCAGGCCGCCGGATCCGGCGGCACGTCGGCCACCGGTGTCGCATCGCGCGATACGGCGACCCGTACGTCGAATGCGGCCGCGGCGAACAACGACCCGACGCCACGCGGTGCACCCGCGTCGACCCGTACCGCGTCCGCGAACCTGGCGGCCGACCCGCGCGCGACGCCGGCCATTCCGCTGTTTCAGCATGACCGCCTGATCGTTACGCAAAGCGACTGATGCATCACGACAACCTTCATACCGCCGCGCCGCCGGCCTCACTCGGTGACGACCCTGCGCTCGACGCGCGCCGCGCGACGCGCCGCAAGCGCTTCATGGTGTTCTTCGCGATCGTGCTCGCGGCCGCGCTCGCATGGCTCGCGTTCTGGTTTTTGAGCCAGCGTTACTACGAAGACACCGACGACGCGTATGTCGCGGGCAGCATCGTGCAGGTTGCCGCGCAGATTCCGGGCGCCGTGACCGACGTGCTGGTCGCCGATACGCAGGTCGTGCGCGCGGGGCAGACACTCGTGCGGCTCGACGATACCGAGGCGTCCGTTGCGTTCGCGCAGGCGAAGGCGCAACTCGTGCAGGCCGTACGGCAGGTCGCGAACGCGAAGATCTCGAACACGATGTACGTCGAAGCGGTGAACGCGCGACGGGCCGACCTGCAGCTCGCGCAGCGCGCGCTGGCGGCGCGTTCGGGCGCGTCGGTCGAGATCGTCGCGCCCGAGGAGCTGGCGCGCGCCCGCGCGGCGGTAGCCGGCGCGCAGGCCAACCTGGCGGCCGCGCAGGCGCAGCTCGATGCGGCGCGCGCGCTCGGCACCCGGCTGCCCGTCGACGAAAGCCCGGCCGTCGTGCAGGCGGCCGCGCAGTTCAAGCTCGCCTACCGGAACCTGAAGCGCACGACGATCGTTGCGCCCGTCGACGGCACGGTCGGGCAGCGCTCGGTGCAGGTCGGCCAGCAGGTCGGCCCCGGCGTGCCGCTGATGTCGATCGTGCAGCTCAACCGCTTGTGGATCGACGCGAATTTCAAGGAAGGGCAGATTCGCCACATGCGTGTCGGGCAGCCGGTCGAGGTCGTATCGGACCTCTACGGCGCACGCATCGTCTATCGCGGCCGCGTGCAGGGATTTTCGGCGGGTACGGGCAGCGCGTTCTCGATGCTGCCGTCGCAGAATGCCGCCGGCAACTGGATCAAGGTCGTGCAGCGCGTGCCGGTTGTGATCGCGCTCGATCCGCGCGATCTCGCCGCGCATCCGCTGCGCGTCGGGCTGTCGATGCGCGTGACGGTCGACACGCACGATCGCAACGGCCATGCGCTCGACAGCGAACCGCCGACGCCGGCGGTCAGTACGCGCGTGCACGACGGCGTGGCGAGCGAGGCCGAGGTCGCCGCTGCGGCGATCATTCGGGAGAATCGGGGAGGGTAGCGGCAGGGTAGCGGCGCGGCCCGGCGCGCATCGCCGCGGATGCGGGGGAACGAACGCATCGTCGTTCCCCCGCGCGCAGGCGGTCATACTCCCCGCCTGCGCCGGGTCATGGTCAGAAGAACACGAACTGGCCGCCGACGAGCGGCACCCGCGCCGCGTCGCCGGACGCCGTATTGCCCGTCATCGACGTCATCGCGAAACCTGCGAGTCCGCCATACCGCTGACCGTAGCCCTGCGTGTAGGCGATCCGGCTGGTGGTCGACGATGCTTGCGTCGTTCCGAAGTCCATTCCCACGATGCCGCCGAGCGTGGCATTCAGGCCGCCGCTCACGGTGCCTGACGACGACGATCGGTCGATCGTGCCGCCGTTGATGCCGACCAGGCCGCCGACCTTCGCGCGTGCGCCGCCGTTGACGCTGCCGCTTGCGTCGGACAGCACGATCGAGCCGCGCGCGTGGTTGCCGACGAGCCCGCCCGCATTGCTGTCGGCGCCGGCGGAAACGGCGCCTTGCGCATGTGACGAGGCGACCGTTCCGACGTTGCGGCCGATCAGGCCGCCCGCGTCGCTATCGGCGAGAACCGATACCTTGCCGGACGCGTTGCCGTGGTCGACGCGGCCGACGTTGATGCCGACGAGCCCGCCCGCAGCCGCGTCGTTGCCGGCGACGGCGACCGTACCCGTGGCATTCGACTTGTCGATCGTTCCGTCGGCGGCGTTAATGCCGACGAGGCCGCCCACCGTGCTGCGCGTGCCGCCTACGACGTCGCCGCTCGCGCGCGATGCGGCGATGGCACCCGAGTTGAAGCCGACCAGCGCACCGGCCACGCTGGCCGTACCGGCGGTGACACGGCCGGACGTCTCGGATCCGAGAACCCGGCCTTGATTGCGTCCGACGAGACCGCCGACGGCGGCGTCGGCGCTCGCGACCGATACAACGCTGCTGCTCGACGAGTCGCGGATGTCGCCGCCGTTGAAACCGACGAGCCCGCCCGCATTGCTGCCGGCGCCGGCGGAAACAGTGCCTTGTGCATGCGACGATTCGACGGTTCCGGTGTTGCGGCCGATCAGGCCGCCGGCGTCGCTGTTGCCGAGGACCGATACTGCGCCGGATGCGCTCGATCCCGACACGCGACCGTCGTTGCGGCCGACGAGCCCGCCCGCCGTCGCATCGTTGCCGGCGACGGCGACCGTACCCGTGGCGTTCGATTTGTCGATCGTGCCGACGGCGGTGTTGATGCCGACGAGGCCGCCCACCGTGCTGCGCGCACCGCCTGCGACGCCTCCGCCCGCGTGCGATGCGGCGATGGCGCCCGCGTTGACGCCGACCAGCGCACCGGCGGCGCTGGCCGCGCCGGCGATGACGCGGCCGTCCGCATCGGACCCGCCGACCGTGCCGGTGTTGCGCCCGACGAGACCGCCGACGGTTGCGCCCACGGTCGCGACCGACACGGCGCCGTGGCTCGACGAATCGCGGATGTCGCCGCTGTTGAAGCCGACGAGCCCGCCGAATCCGTTTTGTCCGTTGTCGGGCGACGTGCCGGCGGCCTGGATCGAGACGCTCGCGTCGGCACGGCTGCGGGCGATCGTCGCGGTGCCGAGCCGGCTGTCCGGCGACGTGATGTTTTCGCCGACGAGCCCGCCGAGCGCGGTCGTGTAGCGGTTGCCTTCGACGCGGCCCGACACCGATGCGCGGTCGATCGTGCCGCTCAGGTTCGTGCCGACGAGACCGCCGGCGATGTTGGCGGCCGAGCCGCCGCTCGTCACGACGACATTGCGTGCATGCACGTTCGACAGCGTGCCCTGGATGTTCGCGCCGACCAGCGAGCCGACCATCACGGGCCCGATACCGTAGTTCGCCGTGCCGCGCGCCGACACCGAATCGAGCGTCAGGTTGGCGATCGTGCCGAAGTTTCCGGCGAACAGGCCCACGAACGGTCCGTCGTTGTAGACGGACAGCCCGGAGATCGTATTGCCGAGGCCGTCGAACGTGCCGGTGAACGCCGCATCGCCGCCGATGCTGCGGAACGCGCCGCTGCCCTTGATCGCATTGCCGAGCACGTAGCGGCCGTTCAGGTTCGTATCGACCGCGCGCAATTGATCGACGTCATGGATCACGCGATAGGCCTGCCCGTTCGCGCTGAACGACGCATTCGCGCCCGACAGCGTGACGGTTGCGTTGTCGTTCAGCACATGTCCGTTACCCGAGTTCAGCGCGAGGGCGGCGTTTGCGCCGGTCAGCGCGAGCGGACCGGCGATGTCGATACGCTTCGCGGCGTTGACCTCCAGCCCGGCGCGGCTGCCGTGCGCGCTCAACGCGCGTTGCAGCTTCACGCCGCCGCGCTGCGACGCGAGCGACAGCGTGTGGTCGCCGCTCCAGTTCACGGGGCCTTCGACCGACAGGTCGCCTGCCGCGCCGGTCAATGCAACGTGGGTCGTGTCGAGATTGCGCGACAGCGTAGCCGCGCCGATCGTCGCGTTCGCGTCGTCGGCGACGCGTGCGTTCGCCGTGTCGATCTTCCACGTGCCCGAGCGGCCGTTCGCGCCGCGCGTGTCGACCTTCGCATCGTCGGCGATGCGCACGTTCGTGCCGCGCGTCGCAACTTCGCCGCCGTTGCCGGCCGCGGCGCTCGCGTCCAGCGTGCCGCCGGCTAGCACGGTGCCG
This sequence comes from Burkholderia sp. NRF60-BP8, assembly GCF_001522585.2. Classification (NCBI taxonomy): domain Bacteria; kingdom Pseudomonadati; phylum Pseudomonadota; class Betaproteobacteria; order Burkholderiales; family Burkholderiaceae; genus Burkholderia; species Burkholderia sp. NRF60-BP8. The sequence continues at coordinate 2,215,887 of NZ_CP013372.1, read as the reverse complement.
CCGTCGAGCGTGATGCGCCCGCCGTGGCTGCTCAGTCCACGCGCCTCGATGGTGCCGGTGTTGTTGACTGCCGCGTTCAGCAGATTGCCCGCAGCGCGCGCAGTCATCAGCACCTCGCCGCCATCGGCCTTCAGCAGCCCGCCGTTGCTCGCCTGCGCGTCGACGGCGCCGCCTTCGACCTGCACGCTGAGCAGATCGCTGCCGTCGAAGTTGACCTTGAACGCGTTGCCGGCGCCGAGCGCGATGTGGCCCATCTTCGCCTGGATCACGCCGGTGTTCGACACGCGCGCGCCGAGCAGCGCGACGCTGCCGCCGTCGGCGGCGGTGATGTGGCCGGCGTTGGCGACGGACGCGGCCGATGTGCCGGCGAAGCGATAGTTGCCGGCGAGGAAGTCGGCATCGGACAGGTTCTGCGTGGACGCGACGAGGCTGCCGACGTTGACCTGCGAGCCGGCGCCGAACATCACGCCGTTCGGGTTGACGAGGAATACCTTGCCGTTGGCGTCGATGCGGCCGTCGATCTGGCTGCCGCGGGTGCCGATCACGCGGTTCAGCGCGATCGACGAACTGCCGGGCTGGTGGAACGACACGCGTTCGCCGCCGGCGACGCCGAAGTCCTGCCAGTTGGTGATGAGCTTGTCGGAGTGCTGGTTGATGGACATCGTCTTGCCGTCGGCGGAGGTCGCGATGTCGGCGTGACCGGCGACGACGGCCTGGCCGATGGGCAGTGCGTGGGCGGGCAGGGCGGCGAGGCCGAGCAGCGATACGGCCGCCGCGACGAGCTTGCCGCTGCCGGATTTGCCGCGGCGGCGCGCGGTTTCCCCGACCGCGCTCCAGCACCCTTGTGCGTGGTTCCACACCAATGCGTAGGTCTTGTTCATCGTTTTCGTTTCCTGGGTGATGAGTATATTGAGTTCATCAGTCCACCTGACAACATGACTGATGAACGATGGCGCGGAATGAATTTCCGCTTCAAGCGGCGGACGATCTGCCCGCCGCCATGTGCCGGCGCCGGCGGTCGGACTGCCCGCCTGCGCCGGGTCACAGTCAGTGGATGCCGAACTGGTTGCCGACGAACGGCACGTTCATGGCTTCGCCCGATACCGTATTGCCCCGCATCGACGTCTTCGAGAAGCCCGCGATGCCACCGTATTGCTGACCACGGCCAAACTCGTAGGCGACCCGGCTGCTGGTCGACGACGCTTGCGCGGTGCCGCGGTTCGTCCCGATGAGGCCGCCGAGGTTCGCGTACAAGCTGGCGCTCACGGTGCCGGACGACGCCGACTGGCTGATCCTGCCGTCGTTGAGACCCACTAGGCCGCCGACGTTGGCGTTGCGGCCGCCCGTCGCGTTGCCGGTCGCGTCGGACAGCTCGATCGTGCCGCTCGCGTGGTGGCCGACGAGCCCGCCGACGTTGCTCTTGTTGCCGGCGACGACGGCTGCCGACGCATGCGAGCTTCGTACCGTGCCGCTGTTGAAGCCGACCAGTCCGCCCGCCTGGCTCGCAGCGTCGGCCATGACGGTGCCGCTCGCCCGTGACGAATCGACGGTTCCGGTATTCCGGCCGATCAGGCCGCCGATCTCCGCGTTTTCGTCGGCCTGGACCGTGCCCGATGCGCTGACGCTCACGACGCGGCCGCCGTTGGTACCGACGAAGCCGCCGACGCGGCTGTTCGTTTCGCCTCGCACCGAGCCGTGCGCGGACGACGCGCCGATCGTCGAATTCGCGTCGGTGATGCCCGCAAAGCCGCCGATCGATTCGGTATCCATACCATCCACGCTGCCACGTGCGCTCGATCCGTCGATGATGCCGCCGGCCGCGTTGCGGCCGACGAAGCCGCCCGCCGGTGCGCCGGCGAAAGTCATCACGTCGCCGCTTGCGTTCGACGCGTCGATTCTTCCTCGATTGATGCCGACGAACCCGCCCACGGCGCCGACGGCGTTGCGCGCCGCTACGTCGCCATGTGCGTCCGACGCCTGGATGCGGCCGCCATTGACGCCGACGAGCCCGCCGGCGACGCCGTTATCCAGCGCCGCCACGTCGCCGGTCGCACTGGAACGGTCGACGAGGCCGTCGTTGACGCCGACGAGGCCGCCCGCGATGCCGTTCGTCGCGGCTGCGACGCTGCCGGATGCGTAGGCGCCCGTCACCACGCCGCTGTTGCGGCCGACGAGGCCGCCGGCCGTGCCGCGCACGCCGGCCGTGACACTGCCGCCTGCGCGCGAGGCGGCGATGGCGCCCGCATTGACGCCGACCAGTGCACCGGCGACGCCGGCCGTGCCGGCGGTGACACGACCGGACGCATCGGATCCGGCGACCGTGCCGGTGTTGCGCCCGACGAGACCGCCGACGGCTGCGCCGGAGCGTGCTACGTACACCTGCCCCTTGCTCGACGAATCGCGGATATCGCCGTTGCTGAAGCCGACGAGGCCGCCGATCCCGCTTTTGTCGCTGTTGACGAGCGTGTCGGCGATATCGATGGAGACGTTCGCGTCGGCGCGGCTGCGGGCGATCGTCGCGGTGCCGGAGCGGGCGTCGGGCGACGTGACGTTCTCGCCGACGAGCCCGCCGAGCGCGGTCGTGTAGCGGTCGCCCGCGACGCGGCCCGACACCGACGCGCGGTCGATCGTGCCGCCCTGGTTCCGGCCGACGAGGCCGCCGGCGACGTTGGCGGGCGAGCCGCCGGTCGTGACGGAAACATTGCGCGCGTGCACGTTCGACAGCATGCCTCGCACGTTCGCGCCGGCCAGCGCGCCGACGGCGCTGCCGCGATAATTCGCCGTGCCGTGCGCCGACACCGAATCGAGCGTCAGGTTGGCGATCGTGCCGCTATTGATCGCGAACAGGCCGACGAACGGCGCGCTGTTGTAGACGGACAACCCGGAAATCGTGTTGCCGAGGCCGTCGAACGTGCCGGCGAACGCCGCGTTGCCGCCGATGCTGCGGAACGCGCCGCTGCCCTTGATCGCATTGCCGAGCACGTAGCGGCCGTTCAGGTTCGTATCGACCGCGCGCAAGTCATCGACGTTGCGGATCACGCGATAGGCCTGCCCGTTCGCGTTGAACGACGCATTCGCGCCCGACAGCGTGACAGCTGCATTGCCGTTCAATGCGTGACCGTCGCCCGAGTTCAATGCGAGGCCGGCGTTGCGGCCCGTGAGCGCGACCTTGTCGTTGACGGCGATGCGTCGTGCGGCGTTGACTGCGATGCGCGCATTGGCGCCACTCGCCGTCAGCGACTTGCCGAGATGCACGTCGCCGCGCACGGACGTCAGCGTGAGGCCGTGATCGCCGTTCCAGCCAATCGCGCCGTCGGTCGTCAGCGCACCGTCGGTGCTCGTCAGTTCGACCGGCGTCGTGTCGAGATTGCGCGACAGCGTGGCTGCGCCGATCGTCGCGTTCGCATCGTCGGCGACGCGTGCGTTTGCCGTGTCGATCTTCCACGTGCCCGAGCGGCCGTTCGCGCCGCGCGTGTCGACCTTCGCGTCGTCGGCGATGCGCACGTTCGCACCACGCGTCGCAACTTCGCCGCCGTTGCCGGCCGCGGCGCTCGCGTCCAGCGTGCCGCCGGCCAGGACGGTGCCGCCGTCGAGCATGATGCGCCCGCCGTGGCTGCTCAGTCCACGCGCCTCGATGGTGCCGGTGTTGTTGACTGCCGCGTTCAGCAGGTCGCCCGCGGCGCGCGCAGTCATCAGCACTTCGCCGCCGTCGGCTTTCAGCAGCCCGCCGTTGCTCGCCTGCGCGTCGACGGCGCCGCCTTCGACCTGCACGCTGAGCAGATCGCTGCCGTCGAAGTTGACCTTGAACGCGTTGCCGGCGCCGAGCGCGATGCGGCCCATCTTCGCCTGGATCACGCCGGTGTTCGACACGCGCGCGCCGAGCAGCGCGACGCTGCCGCCGTCGGCGGCGGTGATGTGGCCGGCGTTGGCGACGGACGCGGCCGATGTGCCGGCGAAGCGATAGTTGCCGGCGAGGAGGTCGGCATCGGACAGGTTCTGCGTGGACGCGACGAGGCTGCCGACGTTGACCTGCGAACCGGCGCCGAACATCACGCCGTTCGGGTTGACGAGGAAGACCTTGCCGTTGGCGTCGATGCGTCCGTCGATCTGGCTGCCGCGGGTGCCGATCACGCGGTTCAGCGCGATCGACGAACTGCCGGGCTGGTGGAACGACACGCGTTCGCCGCCGGCGACGCCGAAGTCCTGCCAGTTGGTGATGAGCTTGTCGGAGTGCTGGTTGATGGACATCGTCTTGCCGTCGGGGGACGTGGCGATGTCGGCGTGGCCGGCGACGACGGCCTGGCCGGTGGGCAGCGCGTGAGCGGGCACGGCGGCGAGGCCGAGCAGCGACACGGCGGCGGCCGCGACGAGCTTGCCGCCGCCGGATTTGCCGCGGCGGCGCGCGGTTTCCCCGACCGCGTTCCAGCACCCTTGTGCGTGGTTCCACACCAATGCGTAGGTCTTGTTCATCGTTTTCATTTCCTCGGTGATGAGTAGCTTGAGTTCATCAGCAAACCTAACTGACGAATTGAGAGGCGAAACGGCTTTCCGCTTCATGCGGCGGGCAGTCACGCCGCCCGCCGCCCGAATGCCGGCCCGCGGCGCTGCCGGGCTGGCCGTCGGCGCCGGGCGACTCAGAAGTACTGGGTCGCCTGGAGCCAGACACCTGGCGATCGCGTGATCGCGGCCACCTCGTCGGACCTGCCGAGCGGTCGCGAGACCGCGACGTTGACCTGCCGGCTTGCGCCGTACCAGCCGAAGCCGATGCCGGCCGCCGACAATTGCAACGTGTTGCGTTCCCGGTTCCACGGCTGCTTGTTGAGCTGCACGCGTCCCGTATCGACGAAGGTGCTGACTTGCCAGCCCGGCGCGGCGAGGTAGCGCAGCTCCGCGCTGGCTTGCCAGCCCTGGTCGCCGCTGCCCGCGCCGAGCCCGTATGCGCGCACCCCGTACGGGCCGCCGAGGCTGAACTTTTCCGACGAGTCGAGATTGCGCGATGCCAGTTGCGCGCTGAACTGCACGTAGAGCTGAAACCGTGCGGTGAGCGCTTGCAGCCGCAATGCGTTGACGTTCAGCTTGGCGAAGCGGCCGTGGGTTTTCGCGAGCGAATCGAAATCGAGCGGATCGTTGCCGCTCATCCGGCCGATGCCGAACGTCACGGACGCACTGCTGCGGCCGCCGCCGAACCAGTCGTCCTGGTTGCTGCCGCCGATGCTGAACGACCCCATGCGAATGCGCTTCGCGCCGTGCACGTCCAATGCGTCGTAGTCGTCGTGCAGCCGCTTGTTCTCGTAGAGCAGCTGCGCATTGATGTTCGCGCGGCGGCTGCGCAGCAGCGGTTGCGAGACGGATACGCTTTGCACCGATGCGCGGCCGTGATAGTCGAGATCGTCGAAGCTTCCGCCGACCCGGTAACCCATGTCGGAATACGCGACGCCGAGCCGGGTCGACGCGGGGCCGACGGGCAACTGATAGGCTGCGCGGTAATAACGCTGGCACGAATCGCTGGTGAGCCCGCGCAGCGCGAACCGATCGCCGAGCCGCAGCGGGGCGTCGACGTCGACGCTGCCGGTGGCGCGATAGCGGCCGGTGAGCGGGTCGCCGTAGTTGTCGACATCGAGCGAGCCCGATGCGAACCGGCCGCGTTCGACGTCGACGGCGAGATCGGTCGTGCCGGCTTCCGCACCCGCGCGCAGCGTGCCCTTCGCGATGACGCCCGGCAGATCGTCGAGCAGCAGCAGGCTGCGCTCGAGCGCGTCGCCCCGCACGGCGTCTCCGGGGTGCAGGCCGGCGAGCGGCCGGCGCAGGACGCCGTCCAGCACGCGCGAGCGGTTGTTCAGTTCGATGGCGCCGTAACGGCCTTCGAGCACGTCGATGCGCACGACGCCGTCGTCGATGTTCTGCCGCGGCAGGTAGGCGCGCGCGAGCACGTAGCCGTGTTCGCGGTAATACGCGGAGATCCGGTCGGCGGCTTGCCGGAGTTCGTCGAAGCTCAGTTCGCGGCCGACGAGGTCCGCGAGAAGCGGCTGCAGCCGTTCGGCGTCGAACGCACGATTGCCGCCGATCGCGAATGCCTGCACCCGTACGCGCGGCCCGGCGTCGTCGCCGGGCGGCGGCGGCTTCGCGTCGGGCGGCGGCGCGATGGCGAGATCGGGCGGCGAGTCGGCAGGCAGGGTGGGGCGTGTGGCCTCGATGTCACGCATCGATTGCCCGGCGCTGGGCGGCAGCGCGTGTGCAATGCCCGGCAGCAACAGCACGGCGCCGATGTACCAGACCGGGAGGCCCGCCCAGTGCGCGATGCAACCGGTGCGGGCGGTGCGATGCCGTGGACGAGACGTGTCGTGTAGCGGGAGCGGCCGCCCGGAGATCGCCGACCCGACGGCGGTATCGGAATCGGCGTGGTGCGGGATGCGGTGGATGGGACGAATTTTCACCCTCGACGAATTGGCGCGCCGATGGCGCGTGGAGCGTCGGGGATACTACGGAGCGTGGCCGCGTATTGATATTGGATGAGTACTAGGCCAACTGCGTTATCGATTTGTCTTGTCAGATTTTGTCGAAAACGGGGCGCGACGTGCGGGATCCGCATGCAGGCGTATCCCGGGGCGCCGATGTCGGCCCGGATCAAACGCGTGTCGCGTTTGAGACATCGGCCCCCCTGCCTCCCGGACTACTCTCGAACAGCACGTTGCGCGTGCGCCGCAAGGGCCGGCGCGCCGCGGCGCCATCCAACGAGACATGGAGACAATACGATGAGCAGCAATCGAGGTGTCGTCTATCTTGGGCCGGGTCAGGTCGAAGTCCAGAAAATCGATTATCCGAAGATGGTCGACCCGAGCGGCCGCGCGATCGGCCACGGCGTGATCCTGAAAGTCGTCAGCACGAACATCTGCGGCTCCGACCAGCACATGGTGCGCGGCCGGACGACCGCGCCGGTCGGCCTCGTGCTCGGTCACGAGATCACCGGCGAAGTGATCGAAGTGGGCCCGGACGTCGAGACGCTGAAGATCGGCGATCTCGTGTCGGTGCCGTTCAACGTCGCGTGCGGGCGCTGCGCGATGTGCAAGGACACGCATACGGGCGTGTGCCTGAACGTGAACCCGTCGCGTGCCGGCGGCGCGTACGGCTACGTCGACATGGGCGGCTGGATCGGCGGCCAGGCCGAGTACGTGCTCGTGCCGTATGCCGATTTCAACCTGCTGAAATTCCCGGATCGCGATCAGGCGATGGCGAAGATCCGCGATCTGACCTGCCTGTCCGACATTCTGCCGACCGGTTATCACGGCGCGGTGAGCGCGGGCGTGAAGCCCGGTTCGACGGTGTACATCGCGGGCGCGGGCCCGGTCGGGATGGCGGCCGCCGCGTCGGCGCGCCTGCTCGGCGCGGCCGTGACGATCGTCGGCGACATGAACGCGGAGCGCCTCGCGCACGCACGGGCGATGGGGTTCGAGACGGTCGACCTGTCGAAGGACGCGTCGCTCGGCGAGCAGATCGCGCAGATCCTCGGCGTGCCGGAGATCGACTGCGCGGTCGATTGCGTCGGCTTCGAGGCGCACGGCCACGGCTCGTCGGGCCATGCGGAGGAAGCGCCCGCGACGGTGCTGAACTCGCTGATGGAAATCACGCGCCCGGCCGGCGCGATCGGCATCCCGGGCCTGTACGTGACGGACGATCCGGGCGCGAAGGACAAGGCCGCGCAGCACGGCAGCCTGAGCATCCGCTTCGGCCTCGGCTGGGCGAAGTCGCATTCGTTCTTCACGGGCCAGACGCCGGTGCTGAAGTACAACCGCAACCTGATGCAGGCGATCCTGTTCGACCGGCTGCCGATCGCGAAGATCGTCAACGTCGAAGTGATTTCGCTCGACCAGGCGCCGGAAGGCTACAAGAAGTTCGACGGCGGCGCGCCGCGCAAATTCGTCATCGACCCGCACGGGTTGCTGGCGGCGTGATGCGCTAGCGTTCGACACGCGCGACACGAAGCGGGCGGTGCCGGAAACGGGCCGCCCGTTTTCATTGCGGGCGCGAAGGCGGGGGAGGCAACGCGGCGAGCGGACGCGCCCAGATGGCGGCCACGGTCACGAGCTGCAGTGCATTCATCGACGGACTCCGGTCGGTGGATCGGGCGGTCGGCGTGCGATATGTGCCGGCGCGGGCGAATGATCCATTGAACGTCATGCGTCCGTCGCGACACAAACGAGGTCTTGTGACGGGCGGTTTAGAAAATCGAATCGACGGGCGCGCGGGTCTGGATCGCGCGCTCAGTGGCCACGATAGAGCTTCGCGATTTCGGCGTTGCTCGCTGCGGCGCGGTGGGTCCGCCCGGTGTGCAGGCCGACGCGGCGGATCGCGCGCGTGCGATGGGCGACGTCGCGGCCGCCTTTCCAGTCGGCCACGCGGACTGCGCCGGTGCGCATGCGCTCGGGCGCGCGCAACGACGGCGCGGCTTGCGCAACCGCCATCCTGCGCGCGGGTTTGCCGGCGAACGGGGCGGCCGGTTGCGGATTGGCCTGTGGCGGATTGGCTGCCACCCGTGTTTCATCGGTCGAATGAAACGGGTAGACGGGGGCCGGCACGACCGGTATCAATGGCTCGTTCGACGCCTGAAGTACGGCTCCGGTCGCGACAGCGGCCGGCGCAGCGGATCCGCGACAAGCGGGATCGGCCTTGCAGGTCTGGTCGACCGTCACGTAGCCGCCGACCAGCAGCACGAGCGTGAGGATGCTCAGGATCGGCGCGCTCGATGCGCGCGGCCGCTGGACAGCCGCGTTGCGCAGCGCGCGGGCGACGCGCGACGACCATGTATGGAACGACCGCGGCGCATGCGCGGCACGCGCGTCGGCCGGCGTGCGGCGAATCGGTTCGAACGGCCAGTTCCACTGACCGCAGACGGGGCAATGCTCGAGCGCGCGGAACGCCACGAAACCGCATTCGCGGCAGCGACAGCACGTCGCGTGCCGCGATTCGGCGCGCGCGTTCAGCACGGCACGCCAGGCATCGCGCGCGCGGACGCTTCGGTTGGGCAGGACGCGCATGTCAGCGACCGACGGGTGCCATCGTCGGGTGACACATCGGCGGTCGTCTGGATACGGTGTGCATTTGATTCTCCATAACATCGGACGCGTGGAACCCGTTCGTCCGCGGCTGCCTGCCGCTTCATTCTTGGTCGTTCGCGCGTGAAACGCAAGGCGCATGTCGCGCGTCGCGTGCCGCACGTTTCGTGCCGCCCGTCTCATGCTAGCCGCCGTGCCGTTGCCGGGATGCGAGCGTGCCGAGCGTCTCCAGCGCGCGCTCGACGGCCGGTGTCCACGGGCGCCCGTAGTTGAGTCGCAGATAGCGGCGGAAGCCGCCGGTGGCGGAAAAGATCGGCCCGGGCGCGATGCTGACGCCGCTTTCCATCGCGTCGTCGAACAGGTGCATCGCGTCCATGTGCGGCGGCAATTCGATCCACAGAAAATACCCGCCGCGCGGTGCGAACACTTCGGTGTCGGCCGGAAAATACGCGCGCACGGCCGAGAGCATCTGCGCCTGGTGCGCGGCGAGATTGCGTCGCAGCTTGCGCAGGAAACGATCGTATGCGCCGTCGCGCAGGTAGCTCGAAATCGCCATCTGCGCCGGTACGTCGGCGGCCGGCGCGCTCGCGCCCTTGGCCTGGCGGATCTGCCGCACGAAGCGGCCGGCCGCGACCCAGCCGATCCGGAACCCGGGCGCGAGACATTTCGAGAACGACCCGCAATGCAGGACGAGCCCGCTGTCGTCGTACAGTTTCGCCGGGCGCGTGGGCGCCGTGCCGAACTGCAGTTCGCCGTACACGTCGTCCTCGATCAGCGGCACGCCGCGCGACGCGAGCAGGTCGATCAGCGCGCGCTTGCGCTCGTCGGTCAGCGTTGCACCGGTCGGGTTGTGGAACGACGTCATGAACCAGCACGCCCGCACCGGATGCGTGTCGAGCGCCTCGGCGAGCGCGTCGAGGTCGAGGCCGGTGCGCGGGTCGACCGGAATCTCGACGGCCTTCAGGTGCAGGCACTGGACGGCCTGCAGCACCGCATGGAATGCCGGCCGTTCGATCGCGACGATGTCGCCCGGGCGCGTCAGCGCCTGCAGGCTGAGCGTCAGCGCTTCGGTCGCCCCCGTCGTGATCACGATTTCCTCCAGCGGCAACGACCCGCCCGCGTTCAGATAGCGCAACGCGATCTGGCGGCGCAGCGCTTCGTTACCGGGCGGCAGGCCCGCGAGCAGTTTCGTGCGATCCATGTTGCGGGCGGCCGACGCCACGTAGCGCCACAGGCTGCTCATCGGGAACAGCGAATAGCTCGCGAATGCCGAGCCGAGCGGCACGATGTCGTCGCATTTGAGCGAGTCGAGCAGGCGGAACAGCGCATCGTCGTCGCCGGTTTGCGCGGCGCCCGGCTTGCGCGGAGGATCGCGGCCGAACCGAACGTGCTTGTCCGAGACGTTCGCAACGAAATAACCCGAGCGCGCCCGCGCGACGATCAGGCCCTCGCTTTCGAGCGCGTAGTACGCGCGAAACACCGTGGACGGGCTGACGCGATACGCGCGGCATGCCGCGCGCACGGTAGGAATGCGCGCACCGGGCGCCAGGTCGCCGCGCCGGATCGCGTCGGCAATCGTCTGCGCCAGCACCGCATAACGCTTCATGCGTGTCCTCCCGGCGTTGGACCCAGATGACAAAGAGTAGTACGGCAGCCGTCACGTGCAAGCGCGCCCTAAATCGCTGATCCGTATGTTTTAAGCGCGCTCTGATCCTTTTCTTTCGTCTGACCAGAAGGCACACTGCCGCAAGTTTTATTCCCGATGTCCGACCGATACGGAATTCACGCTGCCCGACGGCGGATCCGTGACGCCCGCGCGTGCCGCGCGGGTCCTCGTCAGCGGCGTCCCCACCTTACCCGGAAGCATCCAGCGTGAAATCGAAGACCCTCGTCGCCGTCCTCGTGGCCGGCATCGCCCTCAACCTGTTCAGCGGCGTGGCCGCCGCAGCCTGCGTCAACAATCCCGCCGCCCAGCCGAACGCGACGTTTCCCGCCGCGCTGACCGGCAAGCTGGTCTATCACAGCTACGTCAAGTACGGCGACGGCACGAGCCAGCTTTTCCTCTACGATTTTTCGGCCCATACACTGACGCAACTCAGCAAGAGCGCGTGGGGCATCACCGATCCGATGAACGGCGTTTTCAGCCCCGACGGCAAGTGGCTCGCGTTCATGGGCATCCGCAACGGCGCATGGAACGTGTTCATGCTGCAGCTCGGCGCCGGCACGCCGCCCGTCAACATGACGAACAGCACGGGCGCCACCCGCAACGAAGACCCGAAGTTCAGCGCGGACGGCAAGACGCTCGTGTTCAAGCAGAACGGCGACGTCAAGCAGGCGACGCTGTCGTACACGAGCGCGGGGCCGGTGTTCACGTCCGTCGTGAGCCTGACGAACGCGCCAGCCGGCGCCGAATACTCGATGCCGTTCCTCGCGCCGGACGCGAGCGCCGTGTACTACGCGACGGGCACCGGCTCGAACATGGGGCTGATGAAGCGCACGATCGCGACCGGTGCGACCGCCGTGTTCGATCGTCCGGCCGGGTTGCAGACGTACTACCCGATCGTGCGGGCGGACGGCATGGTGTACTACGCGCGCTGGAAGGACAGCGGCGGAGCCGACCAGATCTATGCGAAGACGGCCGACCCGGCGTCGACGCCGAGCGCGCTGGCGCTCAACGACTGCATGAGCAACAACTCGGACCCGGCGCCTGTCAGTGGTACGAACTATCTGTTTTTCTCGTCGACGACGGCGGGCGGCTATCAGCTCTACGTCGGCGACGTGACGACCGGTCAGCGCTGGAGCCTGTCGCAGTTCGGCGTGAATGCGGACACGACGAAGGCCAAGCTCGGCGCGAACTACTACGGCGGCCCGGCCGCCAGGCAGTTGACGCTGCTGTCGCAAGGCCGTCCGGCCGCCGCATCGGCGAGCTACGACGCGTCGCTGACGGCCGACAAGGCGTTCGACGGCAACACGACGAGCACGCGCTGGGATTCGCCGGAAGGCGCGGGCGTCGATCCGCAATGGATCTCCGTCGATCTCGGTGCGACGAAGACGATCAGCAGCATCGATCTGTACTGGGATGCGGGCGCGCTCGTCTACCAGATCCAGACGTCGAACGACAACGCGAACTGGACGACGATCTACTCGACCAACAACGGCGTGTCGTACGGGCACGTGACGTTGCCGAACCTGAACGGGCAGGGGCGTTACGTGCGGATGCTCGGCACGAAGCGGGCGACGCAGTGGGGGTACTCGCTCGATGAAATGCAGGTGTGGGGATCGTAAGCGCAAACGGAAAAGCGGCCTTCGAGGCCGCTTTTTTTTGCTTCAGATAGTCCGTGCTTCACGCATGCAGCAGATGCGTCGGAAACGCCGGCCCGGCCGCCGCCGCACCCTGCGCGAGCGGCGCAACCTGCTTGCGGCGCTCGCGGGTCGGCGCGACGCCGAACGCGTCGCGATAGCTCTTGCTGAAGTGGCATGCCGACTGGAAGCCGCACGCCATCGTGATGTGCATGATCGACATGTCGGTCTGCAGCAGCAGTTCGCGCGCGCGGCGCAGCCGCAGCGTCAGGTAGTAGTGCGTCGGCGTCATCCCGAGATGCTCGCGGAACAGGCGTTGCAACTGCCGCTGCGACATGTTCGCGAGCCGCGCGAGTTCCTCGCGTGACAGCGGCTCCTCGATGTTGTTCTCCATCAGCGAGATCACTTCGAACAGCGACTTGTTCGCCGAGCCGAGGCGGGCGACGAGCGGCATGCGTTGTTGCGCGCTCGTGTCGCGCACGTGTTCGACGATGAACTGCTCGGCGATCTGCGTGACGCGCGCGGTGCCGACGCGCGCGGCGATCAGGTTCAGCATCATGTCGAGCGGCGCGACGCCGCCCGTGCACGTGATGCGATCGCGGTCGATCACGAACAGTTCCTTCAGGAAGCGCGTGTCCGGAAACTCCTCCTTCAGCGCCGACATGTTCTCCCAGTGGATCGCGCACGCGTAGCCCGCGAGCAGCCCCGACTTCGCGAGTGCATAGGTGCCCGTGCACAGGCTGCCGAGCGGCAGCCCCGAGCGCGCGAAGCGGCGCAGCGTCGACAGGTGAGCAGGCGTGGTCGCGCGCTGCACGTCGACGCCGCCGCACACGAACACGATGTCGGGCTGCCCCACGCATTCGGCCGGCCCCGTGTCGACCGTGAGGCCGTTGCTCGCCGTGACCGGGCCGCCGTCCGGGCTGATCACCGACCAGCGGTAGAGCGGCTGGCCGCTCAGATAATTCGCCATCCGAAGCACCTCGATCGCATTGGTGAACGCGATCATCGTGAAGTTCGGTAAAGGCATGAACGCGAAGTGGGACAGCGACGCTGTGCGGTCGGGCGACATGGGGAGCGTTCCTTGAATCTCTAATAGCTTTTGGCCCGGGGCACGAATCGGGCTGCGGTATTGTGTGAGCGAGTGCAACAAGCGTGCCATACGGCTAAACCCTAGCTCCATACGTTGTCTGGGCATCGGGCCGTTGCTGCACTGCACCGTATCCGGGAGAAGCTGCACGCGAACGTGCGGCAAACGCACTGCCGGTGTGCGTGTCCATAGGTGAATCACCGACACCGTTTCTGGCGATCGTCCCGAAAAGCACGACCGGTCACTTGTATAAAACGGACGCGCATGGCGGAAAAGGCAAAGAACGCGTCTAAATTCATCAATCCGCCGAAAATCCGAACGACAAGAATAGAGCCGTCGGCAGCCTTGCACTGGACGCGCGGGAACCCCAGGCACGGCGGCCCTTGAGCTTCGGTTGCAGCCCTTCATTCTTCGTCACGGACGCACTATGTCGAATACCCAGCCTTTCTTCTCGCAGCCCCTTGCCGAGCGCGACGCGCCGGTGCGCAGCGCCATCCTGAAGGAACTCGAGCGTCAGCAGTCGCAGGTCGAGTTGATCGCGTCGGAAAACATCGTGTCGCGCGCCGTGCTCGAGGCGCAGGGCTCGGTGCTGACCAACAAGTATGCGGAAGGCTATCCCGGTAAGCGCTACTACGGCGGCTGCGAATTCGCGGACGAAGTCGAGGCGCTCGCGATCGACCGCGTGAAGCAGATCTTCAACGCCGGCTATGCGAACGTGCAGCCGCACTCGGGCGCGCAGGCGAACGGTTCGGTGATGCTCGCGCTGGCCAAGCCGGGCGACACGGTGCTCGGCATGTCGCTCGACGCGGGCGGCCACCTGACGCACGGCGCGAAGCCGGCGCTGTCGGGCAAGTGGTTCAACGCCGTCCAGTACGGCGTGAATCGCGACACGCTGCGCATCGATTACGACCAGGTCGAGGCGCTCGCCCACGAGCACAAGCCGAGCCTCATCATCGCCGGCTTCTCGGCGTACCCGCGCGCGCTCGACTTCGCGCGCTTTCGCGCGATCGCCGACAGCGTCGGCGCGAAGCTGATGGTCGACATGGCGCACATCGCGGGCGTGATCGCCGCGGGCCGCCATGCGAACCCGGTCGAGCACGCGCACGTCGTCACGTCGACCACGCACAAGACGCTGCGCGGCCCGCGCGGCGGCTTCGTGCTGACCAACGACGAGGAGATCGCGAAGAAGATCAACTCGGCCGTGTTCCCCGGCCTGCAGGGCGGCCCGCTGATGCACGTGATCGCCGGCAAGGCGGTGGCGTTCGGCGAAGTGCTGCATGCGGACTTCAAGACCTACATCGACAACGTGCTCGCGAACGCACAGGCGCTCGGCGAAGTGCTGAAGGCCGGCGGCGTCGATCTCGTCACGGGCGGCACCGACAATCACCTGCTGCTGGTCGACCTGCGCCCGAAGGGCCTGAAGGGCGCGCCGGTCGAGCAGGCGCTGGAACGCGCGGGCATCACCTGCAACAAGAACGGCATCCCGTTCGACACCGAGAAGCCGACCGTCACGTCGGGCATCCGTCTCGGCACGCCGGCGGGCACGACGCGCGGCTTCGGCGTCGCGGAGTTCCGCGAGATCGGCCGCCTGATCCTCGAAGTGTTCGACGCGCTGCGCGCGAACCCGGAAGGCGATCCCGCCACCGAACAGCGCGTGCGCCGCGAGATCTTCGCGCTCTGCGAGCGCTTCCCGATCTATTGATCGACCCCACCAGAACAGTCACACGAGCGAGAGCAGATATGAGCACGCTGCATCAGGACAGCATCATCATCGACGGACTGAACATCTCGAAGTTCGAGAAGCCGGTGTTCGAGGACATGCGAAAGGGCGGCATCACGGCCGCGAACTGCACGGTGTCGGTGTGGGAAAACTTCGCCAAGACCGTCGACAACATCGGCGTGATGAAGAAGAAGATCCGCGACAACGGCGAGCTGCTGACGCTCGTGCGCACGACGGACGACATCTTCCGCGCGAAGAAGGAAGGCAAGACCGGCATCATCCTCGGCTTCCAGAACGCGCATGCGTTCGAGGACAACCTCGGCTACATCGAGGCGTTCGCCGACATGGGCGTGCGCGTCGTGCAGCTCTGCTACAACACGCAGAACCTGGTCGGCACCGGCTGCTACGAGCGCGACGGCGGGCTGTCGGACTTCGGCCGCGAAGTGATCACCGAGATGAACCGCGTCGGCATCATGGTCGACCTGTCGCATGTGGGCGGCAACACGTCGTCGGAAGCGATCGCATTCTCGAAGAAGCCGGTGTGCTATTCGCACTGCCTGCCGTCGGGCCTGAAGGAGCATCCGCGCAACAAGAGCGACGCGCAGCTGAAGGAGATCGCCGATGCGGGCGGCTTCGTCGGCGTGACGATGTTCGCGCCGTTCCTGAAGCGCGGGATCGAAGCGAACATCGACGACTACATCGAGGCGATCGACTACGTCGTGAACCTGATCGGCGAGGATGCGGTCGGCATCGGCACGGACTTCACGCAGGACTATGCGAAGGAGTTCTTCGACATGCTCACGCACGACAAGGGCCGCTATCGCCAACTGACGAACTTCGGCAAGGTGATCAACCCGGAAGGTATCCGTACGATCGGCGAATTCCCGAACCTGACCGCCGCGATGGAGCGCCACGGCTGGAAGGAATCGCGGATCCGCAAGATCATGGGCGAGAACTGGGTGCGCGTGTTCAAGGACGTGTGGGGCGCGTAAGCGCCACGCCCGCCGAACCGCTCCCCGCGTTTCAACATAAAAAAATCGGGACGTGCCCGCGCCTGCCGCGCGGGCACGCGGACGATGTCGCGCCTGCGCACTGAGCCGCGCGGCCAATTTCCTCACGGAGTCACCACGATGCAACCGCAACTGCCGATCAACGTCGATCCCGATACCGGCGTCTGGACCACCGACGCGCTGCCGATGCTGTACGTGCCGCGCCACTTCTTCACGAACAACCACGTCGCCGTCGAGGAAGCGCTCGGCGTCGAAGCGTATGCCGAGATCCTCTACAAGGCCGGCTACAAGTCCGCTTACCACTGGTGCGACAAGGAAGCGAAGCTGCACGGCCTGACCGGCATGGCCGTGTTCGAGCACTACCTGAAGCGCCTGTCGCAACGCGGCTGGGGCCTGTTCTCGATCATCGAGGCCGATCCGGCCAGCGCCCGCGCGAAGATCGAACTGCGCCACTCGTCGTTCGTGCTCCAGCAACCGGGCAAGGAAGGCAAGCTCTGCTACATGTTCGCCGGCTGGTTCGCGGGCGCGATGGACTGGGTCAACGACACGACGCCGGAAGGCAAGAACGCGCCGCGCGCGCAATCGAAGGAAGTGCAGTGCGCGGCCGAGCATCACGACCACTGCGTCTTCGAAGTGTCGCCGCTCGCGCACTGACGCACCGATGCACTGAAACATATAAACACCCGCAACACGAGACATTCGAACGCCAGAGGTCGCCTGCGATGCGTTATCCCCACCTGTTCAAACCCATGCAGCTGAACCAGCTGACGCTGCGCAACCGGATCGTCAGCACGGCGCACGCGGAAGTGTATGCCGAGCCGGGCGGCCTGCCGGGCGACCGCTATATCCGCTACTACGAAGAAAAGGCGAAGGGTGGCGTCGGCCTGGCCATCTGCGGCGGCTCGAGCCCGGTCTCGATCGACAGCCCGCAAGGCTGGTGGAAATCGGTGAACCTGTCGAACGACAAGATCATCGACCCGCTCACGCGCTTGGCCGACACGATGCACAAGCACGGCGCGAAGATCATGATCCAGGCGACGCACATGGGCCGCCGCTCGTCGTTCCACGGCGAGCACTGGCCGCACCTGATGTCGCCGTCGGGCGTGCGCGAGCCCGTGCACCGCGGCAACGCGAAGATCATCGAGATCGAGGAAATCCGCCGCATCATCGGCGATTTCGCGGCGGCCGCGAAGCGCGTGAAGGCGGCCGGCATGGACGGCATCGAAATCTCCGCCGCGCACCAGCACCTGATCGACCAGTTCTGGAGCAAGCGTTCGAACCATCGCACCGACGAATGGGGCGGCAGCCTCGAAAACCGCCTGCGCTTCGGCATCGAAGTGCTGACGGCCGTGCGCGAGGCGGTCGGCAAGGACTTCTGCGTCGGTCTGCGCATGTGCGGCGACGAATTCCACGAGGACGGCCTCGATCACGAAGCGCTGAAGGAAATCGCGCAGGCGATGTCGGAGACGGGCCTGATCGACTACCTGAGCGTGGTCGGGTCGGGCGGCGACACGCACAACACGATCGCGAACTGCATGCCGCCGATGGCGCTGCCGCCGGAGCCGTTCGTGCACCTCGCGGCCGGCATCAAGTCGGTCGTGAAGATCCCGGTGATGCACGCGCAGAGCATCCGCGACGCGGGCCAGGCCGAGCGCCTGCTCGCGAACGGCATGATCGACCTGGTCGGCATGACGCGCGCGCAGATCGCCGATCCGCACATGGTGATCAAGATCCGCGACGGCCGCGAGGACGAAATCAAGCAGTGCGTCGGCGCGAACTACTGCATCGACCGCCAGTACAACGGTCTAGACGTGCTGTGCATCCAGAACGCCGCGACGTCGCGCGAAGCGACGATGCCGCACATCATCGAGAAGTCGCGCGGTCCGAAGCGCAAGGTCGTGGTGGTCGGCGCCGGCCCCGCGGGCCTCGAGGCGGCGCGCGTCGCGAAGCTGCGCGGCCACGACGTCGTGCTGTTCGAGAAGAACGCGGAAGTGGGCGGCCAGGTGATGATCGCCGCGAAGGCGCCGCAGCGCGAGCAGATGTCGGGGATCATCCGTTGGTTCGACATGGAAACGAAGCGTCTGGGCGTCGACCGGCGTCTCGGCGTGGCCGCCGACGAGAAGACGATCATGGCCGAGAAGCCGGACATCGTCGTGCTCGCGACGGGCGGCTCGAGCTTCACGTGGCAGGTGCCGGCGTGGGGCGTGGCCGAAGGCCTCGCCGTCAGCTCGTGGGACATCCTGACCGGCAAGGTCGAGCCGAAGCAGAACGTGCTGCTGTTCGACGGCGTGAGCACGCATGCGGGCGCGGGCGTGGCCGACTTCATGGCGAGCCGCGGCTCGAAGGTCGAGGTCGTCACGCCGGACGTGAAGGTGGCCGACGACTGCGGCGGCACGACGTTCCCGATCTTCTATCGCCGCCTGTACGCATTCGGCGTGATTCCGACGCCGAACACGATGCTCGATCGCGTCTATGAAGAGAACGGCAAGATGATCGCCGTGCTGCGCAACGAGTACACGGAAGAGCTGGAAGAGCGCGCGGTCGACCAGGTGGTGATCGAGAACGGTTCGTCGCCGAACGACGAACTGTACTGGAAGCTCAAGCCGGAGTCGGTGAACCGCGGCCAGATCGATCCGCACACGCTGTTCGCGGCCGAGCCGCAGCCGTGCCTGTCGGAAGAACTCGGCAACGGCCGTTTCCTGCTGTTCCGTGTCGGCGACTGCATTTCGATGCACAACGTCCACGGGGCCATCTACGACTCGCTGCGTCTCGTGAAGGATTTCTGAAAGATGAACCCGTCCTTCCTCATTACCGCCCTGTTGTGGCTGTCGGTGGCGGGGCTCGCGTTCGCGGTCGCGAAGCGCTCGTCATACTGGCGTCTGGGCCGCGCCACGGCGCCGGGCGCGTTCGGCGTCGCGAACCTGTTCGCGATTCCGAAGCGTTATTTCGTCGACCTGCACCACGTGGTCGCCCGCGATCCGTACATCGCGAAGACCCACGTCGCGACCGCCGGCGGCGCGATCGGCGCGCTCGCGCTGGTGTTCGTCAACTACGGCCTCGCGATCTACTCGCCGTGGCTCGACAAGCTGATCTTCCTCGCGGCGCTCGCGATGCTGGTCGGCGCGGTGTTCGTGTGGCGTCGACGCGCGGCGAAGGACGTGCCGGCGCGCCTGTCGCGCGGCCCGTGGAATACGCTGCCCTGGCTGCTCGGTTCGTTCGCGCTCGGCCTCGTGCTGTTCATGCTGGTGCCGACCGGCGCGATGTCGGGGGCGTTCGCGGTGCTCTGCGCGCTGCTGATCGGCATCGGCGCGTTCACGATGACGATCGGTGCTGCGAAGGGCGGCCCGATGAAGCATGCGATCGCCGGCCTGCTGCACCTCGCGTTCCACCCGCGCCAGGAGCGTTTCGCCGCGACGCGCGAATCGTTCACCGGCAACGGCACGGCCACGCCGCCGACCGCGCTGAAGCTGCCGGACATCGAGCATCAGGAGTACGGCGTCGCGAAGCCGGTCGAATTCCGCTGGAACCAGCTGCTGAGCTTCGACGCCTGCGTGCAGTGCGGCAAGTGCGAAGCCGCGTGCCCCGCGTTCGCGTCGGGCCAGCCGCTCAATCCGAAGAAGCTGATCCAGGATCTCGTGGTCGGGATGGCCGGCGGCACCGATGCGGCGTACGCGGGCAGCCCGTCGCCGGGCATCCCGGTCGGCCAGCATCGCGGCGAGCCGAACGGCCCGATCGTGTCGGGCCTGATCGAGGAGCAGACGCTGTGGTCGTGCACGACCTGCCGCGCATGCGTGCAGGAGTGCCCGATGCTGATCGAGCACGTCGACGCGATCGTCGACATGCGCCGCAACCGCACGCTCGTGCACGGCGCGGTGCCGGGCAAGGGCCAGGAAGTGCTCGCGAACCTGCGCGAGACGGGCACGATGGGCGGCTACGACACCGCCGCACGTTACGACTGGTCGGTGGACCTGAGTGCGCCCGTCGCGCAACCCGGCAAGCCGGTCGACGTGCTGTTCGTCGCGGGCGAAGGCGCGTTCGACATGCGCTATCAGCGTACGCTGCGCGCGTTCGTGAAGGTGCTGAACAAGGCGGGCGTCGACTACGCCGTGCTCGGCCCGACCGAGACCGACACGGGCGACGTCGCCCGCCGGCTCGGCGACGAAGCGACGTTCCAGCAGATGGCGAAGCGCCTGATCGGCACGCTCGGCACGCTGTCGTACAAGCAGATCGTGACGGCCGACCCGCACGTGATGCACAGCCTGCGCAACGAATACCGTGCGCTCGGGCTGCGCGTGACGGTCAAGCATCACACGACCTATCTGGCCGAACTGGCCGACAGCGGCAAGATCGCGCCGAAGGCCGTCGAGGCGCTGCAGGAGAAACGCACGACCTATCACGACCCGTGCTACCTCGGCCGCTACAACGGCGAGACCGAAGCGCCGCGCAAGCTGCTGAAGACGATCGGCATCCAGGTCGTCGAGATGGAGCGCAACGGCATGCGCGGCCGCTGCTGCGGCGGTGGCGGCGGAGCGCCGCTGACCGACATCCCGGGCAAGCAGCGCATCCCGGACATCCGCATCGCCGACGCGCGCACGATCGGCGCGGACGTGGTCGCGGTCGCGTGCCCGAACTGCACGGCCATGCTCGAAGGCGTCGTGGGCCCGCGCCCCGACGTGCTCGACGTCGCCGAACTCGTCGCCGCCTCGCTGGAGTGAATCGATGAATACGATCAAACGAATCGATCCGCGCCGGCCGTTCGTCATCACGGCCGCCGGCCTGAAGCGCATCACGCTCGGCGAGGAAGGCAGCGCCGATGCGAACGCCGCGCAGTGGTCCGCGCACGGTCGTGGCGCCGCGGCCGCGAAGCCGCGCCGCGCGCTGCAGGACCCGAAGCACGTGATGCTGGTGGTCGCGCATAGCGAACGCGGCGCGCTCGACGACCATTCGCGGCAGGCGATCGCCGCCGCGGCCGTGCTCGCCGATGCGCAAACCGAAGTCGCGCTGCTCGCGTTCGGCGAACTGAAGGACGACGTGGCCGAACTCGGCGTCGACAAGCTGCTCGAGCTGGCCGGCTTCGAACGCCGCGCGTTCGATCCCGAAAGCGAATTGCAAGCATTGCAGGCCTGCGTGGCCGCGCTCGCGCCGAAACACGTGTTCGTGCCCGACAACGCGACGGGCGACGGCGATCTCGGCCGGCGTTACGCGGCGGCCGCCGGTGCGAGCGTCGCGACTCACGTCGTCGAAATCGACGCGAAGCATGTCGGCGCGTATGCCCAGGCGGGACGTGCGTTTGCCACCCGCGCGCTGCCCGACGTGATCCTGCTCGCGCAGAACGCGGTCGAAGCGAAGCTGCCGTTCGTCGGCGCGGGCGAACGCGTCGCCGCCGATTTCATCCGCCCGGCGCGCGATGCCGCGCAGCCGTATCGCGATCTCGGTCTCGACGAAATCGACGCGGCCCAGGTCGCGCTCGAGGAAGCCGATTTCATCGTGTCGGCCGGCAACGGCGTGTCCGACATCGGCGCGTTCGAGCGGCTGGCCGGCGTGTTCGGCGCGGCGATCGGCGCGAGCCGCGTCGCGGTTGACAACGGCCACTTCACGCGCGACAAGCAGGTCGGCGCGACCGGCAAGACGGTCGAGGCGAGCGTGTACATCGCGTTCGGCATCTCCGGCGCGGTGCAGCACCTGCAGGGGATCAAGGACTGCCGCCACGTGATCGCGGTGAACCTCGACGGCAGCGCGCCGATCGCGAAGCGCGCGAACCTGACGGTGGTCGGCGACGCGCAGGCGACGATCGCCGCGCTGATCGAACAGGTCCAGGCCGCGCGGGCCGCGCGCGGCGAATCGCCGGCCGCGGTCGGTACCCGTGAACCCGAAGGAGTCGCCGCATGAACGCCCCTCGCCCCTTGCAACGCATCGCGGTGCTCGTGTCCGTCGGCCGGCACCCGGTCAGCGGCGTCGCGCGCTACAGCCGCAACGATGCGGCCGCGCTCGAAACCGGCCGCCAGCTCGCGGACAAGCATCGCGCGACGCTCGACGTGATCCATGCAGGCGACCCCGCGAATGCGGCGCTTGCCGACTATCTGGCGCTCGGTGCGCGGGAGGTCGAAGTGCTGGCCTGCCGCGACGGCGACGACGCCGTGCACGCACTCGCCGCGCGTGTCGACGGCTACGACCTCGTGCTGACCGGCACGCGCGCCGAGGGCGCGTACGACACCGGGATGCTGCCGTACCGTGTCGCCGCGGCGCTCGGCTATCCGCTCGTCGGCTCGGCCGTCGACGTGACGGTCGAAGGCGGTCGCGCGGCGGTTCGGCAATTTTTGCCGAAAGGGCTGCGGCGGCGTGTCGACGCGGCGCTGCCGGCCGTCGTCGCCGTGCATCCGCTCGCCGGCGTCGAGCCGCGCTATGCGTATGCGCGGCTGCGCGCCGGCGCGATTCGGCCCGCGCTCGCGGCGCCCGGTGCGGACGCCGACGCGGCCGCGTGGACGGTCGGCCCGGTCGAGCGTAAGCCCGTCAAGCTGGTCGCCGCCGAGAAGCGCTCCGGGCATGCCCGGATGCTGTCCGCGACGACGACCGAAAGCCGCGGCGGCAACGTCGTAAATGAAGGGAGTTCGGTCGAAAAAGCACAAGTGATCCTCGCGTATTTGCGCGAGCATCAGCTCATCGACTACTGATTTTGATGCCTGTCGGCAAGAAACCCAGGGATGCAAGGAATCCGGAGCAAACGATGAAAGTATCGGCAGACATTCGTGCATTGATCGAGCGGCGCAAGGAAGGGCACAGCCTCGACGCACCGTTCTACACGAGCGAGGACATCTTCGCGCTCGACATGGAGGCGATTTTCCGCCAGCACTGGATCCAGGTGGCGATCGAACCGGACATTCCCGAGCCGGGCGATTACGTGACCGTGCAGTTGGGCAGCGATTCGATCCTGATCGTGCGCGACGACGACATGGCGATCCGCGCGTTCCACAACGTGTGCCGTCACCGCGGCGCGCGCCTGTGCAACGAGGACAAAGGCTCGGTCGGCAACATCGTGTGCCCGTACCACAGCTGGACCTACAACCTGACGGGCCAACTGATGTTCGCCGAGCACATGGGCGAGAAGTTCGACCGGTGCAAGCACAGCCTGAAGTCGGTGCACGTCGAGAACCTCGCGGGCCTGATCTTCATCTGCCTCGCCGACGAGCCGCCGGTCGATTTCGCGCAGATGCGGGCCGAGATGGAGCCGTACCTGCTGCCGCACGATCTGCCGAACACGAAGATCGCCGCGCAGATCGACATCATCGAGGAAGGCAACTGGAAGCTCACGATGGAGAACAACCGCGAGTGCTATCACTGCGTCGCGAACCATCCGGAGCTGACGATCTCGCTGTACGAATACGGCTTCGGCTACCAGCGCTCCGACGCGAACGCCGAAGGCATGGACGCATTCGCCGAAACCTGCGTGCGGCGCGGCAAGGAGTGGGCCGAGATGGGCCTGCCGTCCGCCGAAATCGAAAAGCTGCTCGACGTGACGGGTTTCCGCACGCAACGCCTGCCGCTGGACCGCGACGGCGAATCGCAGACGCTCGACGCGAAGGTCGCGTCGAAGAAGTTGCTCGGCGGTTTCGACAGGGCCGATCTCGGCGGGCTGTCGTTCTGGACCCAGCCGAATTCGTGGCACCACTTCATGAGCGATCACATCGTGACGTTCTCGGTGATTCCGCTGTCGGCCGGCAAGACGCTCGTGCGCACGAAGTGGCTCGTGCACAAGGACGCGAAGGAAGGCATCGACTACGACGTGAAGAACCTCACGGCCGTGTGGAACGCGACCAACGACCAGGATCGCGCGCTCGTCGAATTCTCGCAGCGCGGCGCGAACAGCAGCGCGTACGAGCCGGGCCCGTATTCGCCGTACACGGAAGGTCTCGTCGAAAAATTCTCGGCCTGGTACATCGGCCGGCTCGCCGAAAAAACCGGCGCGTAGTACTTAGCAGCGTATAAGCGGAGCAAGACATGATGCGAGATGCGGCCAATTTCGAGCCGGCGGACAGCCGGGTGACGCACCCGGCCTTCTGGAACGCGCTGCCCGAGCGCTGGACGAGCGACGTCGAGGAAACGCTGGTGTGCTGCCACGTGCGGCAGGAAACCCACGACGTGAAGAGCTTCTTCTTCCGTTCGCCGCAGGGCCGCACGTTCTCGTTCGAGCCCGGGCAGTTCATCACGCTCGAGCTCGACATCGACGGCGAGACGATCAACCGCTGCTACACGATTTCGTCGTCGCCGGCGCGGCCGCACACGATCTCGATCACGGTGAAGCGCGTGCCGGGCGGCAAGGTGTCGAACTGGCTGCACGACAACCTGCAGCCGGGCGCGTCGGTGCGCGTGCTCGGCCCGGCCGGCGAATTCACGTGCGCGCGGCATCCGGCGCGCAAGTACCTGTTCCTGTCGGCCGGCTCGGGCATCACGCCGCTGATGTCGATGAGCCGCGCGCACCATGATCTCGCGGAAGATCGCGACATCCTGTTCGTGCACAGTGCACGCACGCCGGACGACATCATCTTCGCGCGCGAGCTCGATCTGATCGCGTCGAACCACACGAATTTCCGCACGTCGTTCGTCGTCGAGCGCGTCGGCGCGCGCACCAACTGGCCGGGCGTCACGGGCTTCCTGACGCTGCCGCTGCTGAAGCTGATCGCGCCGGATTTCATGGAACGCGAGATCTTCACGTGCGGCCCCGCGCCCTACATGAAGGCCGTGCGCGACCTGCTCGACGAAGCCGGCTTCGATCGCAAGCAATATCACGAGGAAAGCTTCTCGTTCGAGACGCTCGCGCAGACGGCGAGCGACGAGCTGCTCGCCGATCTCGCGCCGCCGGTCGAAGGCGGCGACGCCGGCACGAAGCAGTACACGGTCAGCTTCGCGAAGAGCAACCGCGAGATCTCGTGCGGCTCGGAGCAGCACGTGCTCGACGCGGCGCGCCAGTCGGGCGTGCGGCTGCCGGCATCGTGCACGCAGGGCATGTGCGGCACCTGCAAGGTGAAGCTGGTGTCGGGGCAGGTCGACATGAAGCACAACGGCGGCATCCGCCAGCGCGAGATCGATCAGGGGATGGTGCTGCTGTGCTGCAGCAAGCCGCTGTCGGATCTCGTGATCGACAAGTAGTCGAAACTCGCCGTCGGCTGTCCGGGTGCGTCGCATCCGGACAAGCATCCGTCGGAAAACAACGATACCGCGGATTTGTGGTTGAAGAACCTAGAGAGACAACGCGCACGGTGCGCAGACCAAGGAGATCGACCATGAAGCTGTTCGGAAAACTGTTGTGGACCGGCACCCTGTCGGCGATGGTGGCATTGAGCGCATCGGCGCTCGCCGATACGAAGCCGACGCTGAAAATCGGCTACGTCGAAGGCTGGGACGACAGCGTCGCGACGTCGAACGTCGCGGCCCGCGTCATCGAGAAGAAGCTCGGCTACGAGGTGAAGCTCGTGCCGGTGGCGGCCGGGATCATGTGGCAGGGCGTCGCGCGCGGCGATCTCGATGCGACGCTGTCCGCGTGGCTGCCGGTCACGCACGGCTCGTACTGGGACGAGTACAAGGCCAAGGTCGTCGACCTCGGCGCGAATTTTCCCGATGCGAAGATCGGCCTGATCGTGCCCGCGTACGTGAAGGCGAAGAGCATCGACGACCTCAATGCGGAGAAGGGCAGCTTCGGCGGCCGGATCGTCGGCATCGATGCGGGCGCCGGCGTGATGCGCAAGACCGACGACGCGATCAAGAGCTACGGGCTGAACTACACGCTGATGCCGAGCTCGGGCAGCGCGATGACGGCCGAGCTGTCGCGTTCGGTCAATGCGAACAAGCCGGTCATCGTGACGGGCTGGGCGCCGCACTGGATGTTCGCGAAGTGGAAGCTGCGCTTCCTCGAGGATCCGAAGAAGGTGTTCGGCGGCGCCGAGCACGTCGACAGCGTCGTGAATCCGGGACTCGAAACCAAGGCGAAGCCGGTCGTCGCGTTCCTGAAGAAATTCCAGTGGAAGCCGGGTGAAATCGACAGCGTGATGCTCGCGATCCAGAACGGCTCGAAGCCGGAAGCGGCCGCGGATGCGTGGATTGCGGCGCATGCCGACCGCGTGAATTCGTGGACGGAAGGCGCACAGTAAGCATTCCGATATATGTCGCACCAATCGTCATAAAAAACACGCCGGGAATGGCACGCAGGAATCCGAAATAATCAGGATGTCATGCGGCCATATCCCGGAATTCTTTTGCGGATTCTGCAAAAAAGCGCGTAAGTTGTTACACTAGCGCCCTTGCGTGGAGTCATCACAGCTTTGCATGGGACCAGAGTAAGCGCCAAAGCGCTGACACTGATCGACAGGAGGAATTGGATGAGTCAAGCAGGACTGCGTGCGAATCGCACCAGTGATGTCGAGGCAACCATCTCACATGATTCGACGGGCCACACGCTGCATCGTGGCCTGACCTGGAAAGACGCTTTTTGGGTAACGAGCGGCGTGCCGGCAGGCGTGCTATTCACGATCGGCGGCGTATGCGCGACGATCGGCCAGCCCGCGTGGGCGATCTGGATCGCCGCGATCACGATGGGCCTGATTCAAAGCGCGACTTATGCGGAAATCTCGGGGCTATTTCCTCATAAATCGGGCGGCGCGTCCGTGTACGGCGCGATCGGCTGGGTTCGCTACAGCAAACTGATTGCCCCGGTTTCCGTTTGGTGCAACTGGCTCGCGTGGTCGCCGATGCTCGCGCTCGGCTGCGGGCTCGCGGCGAGCTATGCGCTCACGAGTCTCTTTCCCGCCGATGCGGCGGTGCTGCACTGGCAGCTCAAGGTTGCGGATCTCGGTTTCATCAAGCCCGGTCTGTCATTGCGGATCAACGCGACATTCATCATCGCGACGATTCTGCTCCTCATCACGTTCAAGCTTCAGCACAGCGGCGCGTCGAAGGCTGCACGCACGCAGCGCATTCTCGGCATTGCATCGCTCACGCCGCTCCTGATCGTCGGCATCGTGCCGTTCGTCACCGGCGACGTGCCGATGTCGAACCTGCTGCCGCTGTTGCCGCTCGGTCACGATGCACAAGGCAACCTCACCGCCGCGACGTTCGGCTCGTGGAACGGGCAGGGCGTGACGATGGCGCTCGGCGCGATGTTCATGGCCGGCTGGGCGTCGTACGGTTTCGAGACGGCCGTCTGCTACACGCGCGAATTCCGCGATCCGCGCCGCGACACCGCCAAGGCGATCTTCTGGTCGGGCGCGTTGTGCTTGGTCGTGATGACGCTCGTGCCGATGGCGTTCCAGGGCGCGCTCGGCACGCAGGCGATGCTCGATCCGGCGATCGGCGACGGCACCGGCGTCGCGGC
Source organism: Burkholderia sp. NRF60-BP8 (assembly GCF_001522585.2). Taxonomy (NCBI): domain Bacteria; kingdom Pseudomonadati; phylum Pseudomonadota; class Betaproteobacteria; order Burkholderiales; family Burkholderiaceae; genus Burkholderia; species Burkholderia sp. NRF60-BP8. The sequence goes on along the minus strand of NZ_CP013372.1, from coordinate 2,188,358 downwards.
CGCGATGGCGAAGATCGTCGGCGGCGGCGCGTGGGTCGCGAATGCGGTCGTCGTGATGCTGATGCTGTCGATCCTGCTGATCGTGATGACGTCGATGATGGGCTCGTCGCGCACGCTGTACCAGGCGTCGGTCGACGGCTGGCTGCCGAAGTACCTGTCGCACGTGAACGAGCACGGCTCGCCCACCCGCGCGATGTGGACCGACCTCGGCTTCAACCTCGTGCTGCTGATGATGTCGGACTACATGACGGTGCTGTCTATCTCGAACGTCTGCTACATGTTGTTCGTATTCCTGAATCTTCAGTCCGGCTGGATCCACCGGATGGATCGCGGCAACTGGGATCGGCCGTTCCGCTGCCCGACGTGGCTGCTCGTCGGCGGCGCGATCTGCGGCTATGCGAACCTCGTCTACGTCGGCGCGGGTGCGAACCTGCAAGGCGAAGGCACGCTGCGCAACGGGTTGATCGCGATGCTGCTGATCGTGCCGGTGTTCCTCTATCGCCACTACTGGCAGGATCGCGGCCGCTTTCCCGCGCAGATGCAGCGCGACATGGAACTCGAAGTGCCGAAGCGCGCGCCGTGGCTGAGCTTGATGCCGTATGTGGCGCTGATCGGTGCTGCGCTGACGATCTGGTTGTCGTATTACTTCGCGTGGGTGAAGTGACGCGTTAATGCGTGCGTGTCGCAGCACGTGATGGCTTCGTAGAGCATACGCGGGGCCGTCGCGTGAAGCGCCGTCGCAACACGACGACAAAAGAGGCCCGACCGGTTTACCGGTCGGGCCTCGTTCGTTTCCGTCGCGTTCGAGTGCGGCTGCGACCCGCTTACGAAAACACCACCGTCCGATCGCCGTTCAAAAACACCCGCCGCTCGATGAACGCCTTCACCGCACGCGCGAGCGTGAGGCTTTCGACGTCGCGTCCCACCGCGAGCAATTGCTCGGGTCGCAGCGCATGATCGACACGCTCCACGACCTGCTCGATGATCGGGCCTTCGTCGAGATCGTCGGTCACGAAGTGCGCGGTCGCGCCGATCAGCTTCACGCCGCGCGCATGTGCCTGGTGATACGGCTTCGCGCCCTTGAAGCCGGGCAGGAACGAATGATGGATGTTGATCGCGCGGTTCGCGAGCTTCGCGCTCGTCTCCTGCGACAGCACCTGCATGTAGCGCGCGAGGATCACGAGCTCGGCGCCGCTCGATTCGAAGAAGTCGAGCCATTGCGCTTCCTGCTGCGCCTTGGTCTCGGCCGTGATCGGGAAGTGCCGGAACGGCAGCCCGTGCTGTGCGGCGAGCGGCTCGAAGTCGGGGTGGTTCGACACGATGCCGACGATGTCCATCTTCAGCTCGCCCATCCGCCAGCGGAACAGCAGATCCGCGAGGCAGTGCTCGAGCTTCGACACCATGATCAGCACCTTCGGCCGCGCGTTGACGTCGTGGATCGCCCACTGGATGTCGCCGTCGTGGCCGCCGAGTCCGGCCGCGATCGGCGCGAATTCCTGACGCAGTGCGTCGATCTGCAGCGTCTCATCCGTCGGATGAAAGACGCAGCGCACGAAGAAGCGATTGCTGAGATCGTCGTCGAACACGTTCAGCGCATCGACGTAGCAGCGATGGCGGTCGAGAAAGCCGACGACGGCGGCGACCTGGCCGGCCGCGCTCGGGCACGACAGTGTCAGGACGAATTGATCGGGGCGGTGCTCGGCGGTCATGAGACTCCTCGGATGGCAGGGGCGCACGGCCGCGCGGCGGCGCACGAAGCGCCGCGCCGCGCGGGTAGCGGGAGGCTCAAGTAAATCAGGACGATATCGGCGCGGATAGAACCAACGCGCCGTGTGGCTGGTATCGGTGCGCCAGCGGGCTGGGGCCGGGGCGGGCGCGCGGCCTCAGGCCGCCGCGCATGCGTCGAGCAGCCAGCGCCGGAACACGTGGGTCGCATCCGGCTCGGGCCGCTGCGGCGGGCGCACCAGGAAGTAGCCGCGCGGCGTGACGACGGGCGCGTCGACCAGCTTCACGAGCTGGCCGGCCGCGACGAGCTCGTCGACGAGCGGCGACCAGCCGAGCGCGACGCCTTCGCCGAGCAGCGCCGCATGGATCACGAGCGCATAGCTGTTGAAGGTCACGCCGCGGGCGGCGGGTGGCGGTTCGAGCCCGTGCGCGTCGAACCAGCCCGACCACGACAGCCAGCGCTCGGGGCGCGTCGGCTGCACGTGCAGCAGCGGCAGCGCGAGCAGGTGCTCGGGCCGCGCGACGCCCGGGTGCGCGTCGCGGAACGCGGGCGAGCAGACGGGCGTGACGGATTCCGGAAACAGCCGCGCGGCCGTGCACGACGGCCAGTGGCCGTCGCCGAACAGGATCGCGATGTCGCCGTGGTCGCGCTGGGCGTCGTAGTCCTGCGACGTGACGACGCGCACGTCGACGTCCGGCATCACGCGCTTGAGCCCGGCCAGGCGCGGCATCAGCCAGTAGGTCGCGAAGCCGAAATCGGTGACGATCGTGAGCGCGCCGTGCTCGCGGCGCGCGCGCAGCGTCGCGGTCGCGCCGCGCAGCGTGTCGAGGCTGAGCCGCACGGCTTCGTACAGGCACTGGCCGTCGGCCGTCAGCGTGACGCCGCGCGGGCTGCGTTCGAACAGCGGTACGCCGAGTTCGGCTTCGAGCTGATACACCTGCTGGCTCACGGCCGGCTGCGTCGAGCCGAGCTCGCGCGCGGCGGCCGTGAAGCTCGCGAGCCGGGCGGCCGATTCGAACGCGCGCAGCGCCTGCATCGACGGTAACGGTTCGGATTTCGACATAAGTCCCTCTAATGGCCCCATAAGGGCCGGACGCCTACCCGCGCGAATTCGGGCGGGCGATAGTGCAGCGGACGGTACGGCACAGGCACTTCGCGCGCCGCCGCGCAACGCACTCCCCGATTCTAGCCAGCGCGGCCCTTGCGCGCGGCAGTTTCTGCGGACCGTCTCCGTCATGCCGGACGTCTCGCTGCCCGGGCGGCGAGCCGTTCCATTCGAACACCGCTTTCCCCACGACCGCCGATGACGAACCCGACACCCAACATCCTGATCCTGATGGCCGACCAGCTCACGCCGTTCGCGCTGCCGGCGTACGGCAACCGCGTCGCCCGCACGCCGACGCTCGACCGGCTCGCCGCCGAAGGCGTGGTGTTCGACGCCGCGTACTGCGCGAGCCCGCTGTGCGCGCCGTCGCGCTTCTCGCTGCTGACCGGCAAGCTGCCGTCGGGAATCGGCGCCTACGATAACGCCGCCGAATTGCCCGCGCAAACGCTGACGTTCGCGCACTACCTGCGCGCGGGCGGCTACCGGACGATGCTGTCCGGCAAGATGCATTTCTGCGGACCCGACCAGTTGCACGGCTTCGAGGAGCGGCTGACGACCGACATCTATCCGGCGGATTTCGGCTGGGTGCCGGACTGGGATCAACCGACCGAGCGGCCGAGCTGGTATCACAACATGAGCTCGGTGCTCGACGCCGGCCCGTGCGTGCGCACGAACCAGCTCGATTTCGACGACGAAGTGACATTCGCGGCGAAGCAGAAGCTGTACGACGTCGCGCGCGAGCGCGCGGCCGGCCGCGATGCACGGCCGTTCTGCATGGTCGTGTCGCTGACCCATCCGCACGATCCGTATGCGATCACGCGCGAATACTGGGATCGCTACGACGACGATGAAATCGACATGCCGGCCGTGCGGTTCGATGCGGCCGCAAGCGATCCGCATTCGCAGCGGCTGCGTTTCGTCTGCGAGAACGACCGTACGCCGCCGACCGATGCGCAGATCCGCGCCGCACGCCGCGCGTATTATGGCGCGACGTCCTACGTGGACACGCAGTTCGGCAGCGTGCTGGCCGCGCTCGAGCAATGCGGGTTCGCCGACGACACGATCGTGATCGTCACGTCCGACCATGGCGACATGCTCGGCGAGCGCGGGCTCTGGTACAAGATGACGTTCTTCGAAGGCGGCTGCCGCGTGCCGCTGATCGTCCATGCGCCGGGCCGCTTCGACGCCGCGCGCGTGCGCGGGCCCGTGTCGCACGTCGACCTGCTGCCGACGCTCGTCGAGCTGGCCGGCGCCGCGCCCGCCGGCGGCTGGCCGGACCCGGTCGACGGCGCGAGCCTCGTGGCGCACCTGAACGGCACGCCCGCGCACGATGTCGCGCTCGGCGAATACCTCGCGGAAGGCGCGCTCGCGCCGATCGTGATGATCCGCCGCGGCGACTGGAAATACGTGCATTGCCCGGCCGATCCCGACCAGCTTTACAACCTGTCGGACGACCCGCGCGAACTGACGAACCTCGCCGGGCGGCCGGAAGCCGCCGACGTGCTCGCCGCGTTCCGCGCGGAGGCCGCGCAGCGCTGGAACCTGCCCGAACTGGACCGTCAGGTGCGCGCGAGCCAGCGGCGCCGGCGCTTCCATTACGCGGCGACGACGCAGGGCCGGATTCAGGCGTGGGACTGGCAGCCGTTCACCGACGCGAGCCAGCGCTACATGCGCAATCACATCGAACTCGACACGCTCGAAGCGATGGCGCGTTTTCCGCGCGTCGGGCGCTGAGCGCACCGCATCGCGATCATTGAAGAACGACGGAGGAAGCGAACCATGAAACGGCAAGGCAATGCAGCAATCCGAAGGATCGGCGCGGCGCTCGCTGCGGCCGCCGCGTGCGGGGTGGCGACGCAGCCCGCGTATGCCGCCGATCCGCAGACGTGCGGCGACGTCAGGATGGCGGCGCCCGGCTGGACCGACATCGACGCGACGAATGCGATGGCGGGCGTCGTGCTGAAGGCGCTCGGCTACCGGCAGGACGTGGCGAACCTGTCGGTGCCGATCACGTACCAGGGGTTGAAGAAAGGGCAGGTCGACGTGTTCCTCGGCAACTGGATGCCCGCGCAGGCGCCGCTCGTGAAGCCGTTCGTCGACGAGAAGTCGATCGACGTCCTGCACGCGAACCTGAGCGGCGCGAAGTTCACGCTCGCGGTGCCCGACTACGTGGCCGCCGCCGGTGTGCATACGTTCGCCGATCTCGCGCGCTACGCGGACCGCTTCGGCGGCAAGATCTACGGGATCGAGCCCGGCGCGCCCGCGAACCAGAACATCAAGCGGATGCTGTCCGACCACGCGCTCGGGTCCGCGAACTGGTCGCTCGTCGAATCGAGCGAGACGGGCATGCTCACGCAGGTCGAGCGGGCGGTGCGCGACAAGCGCTGGATCGTGTTTCTCGCGTGGGAGCCGCATCTGATGAACACGAAGTTCCGTCTGACGTATCTGTCGGGCGGCGATGCGTATTTCGGCCCGAACTACGGCGGCGCGACGGTCAACACGGTCGCGCGTGCCGGGTTCGCCGGCCAGTGCACGAACCTCGCGCGGCTGTTCCGGCAGATGACGTTCTCCGTCGACGTCGAGAACCGGATGATCGCCGACATGCTCGACCACAAGACGTCGCCCGCGCTCGCGGCGCAGCATGCGCTGAAGGCCGAGCCGGCGCTGGTCGCCGGCTGGCTCGACGGCGTGACGACGGCGACCGGCGCGCCGGGCCTGCCGGCCGTGCGTGCGGCCCTCGACGGTCGTTGATTTCCCTCCCCGGGGCGGCCGGTTTTTACCGTGCCGCCCGTCTACGTGTTTTCCCGACCCGTCGCATCGTGACCATTTAGTGTCGCCTTCAGACGGGTGACGCGAAATATGGGTTTGTATTTTTCGCCAATGGCTGCGTTATTGCGGAAAACGAAATGCCGGAGCCAGCAGACGTACCGAATTCGAATCAGCCGGCGTATCGCGGCACGCGCCAGGCCACGGTTCTTTCCATCGAACGGTTCAGGGAGGGTGGTCGACAATGAAGCAAAAGAAAGTCGCCGTAGCCGCCGCGCTTGCATGCGCGGCCTGTATTCCCGCCATCGGGCACGCGCAGAGCAGCGTGACGCTGTACGGGATTCTTGACGCCGGCATCACGTACGTGAATAACACGGGCGGGTCGCACGTGGTCAAGTTCGACGACGGCGTCGCCTACGGAAACCGCTTCGGCCTCAAGGGCACCGAGGACCTGGGCGGCGGCCTGAAGGCCGTGTTCGCGCTCGAGAGCGGCTTCCATCTCGGCAACGGGCAACTCGGCTTCGGCGGCGCCGAATTCGGCCGGCAGGCGTACGTGGGCCTGCAAAACGACTGGGGCACGCTGTCGTTCGGCAACCAGCTCGACATCACGAACGAACTCGTGTCGATCTACAACATTTCGGCATGGGGCAGCGGCTATGCGATCCACCAGGGCGACTTCGACCGTTTCAACGGCGACCGCCTGCCGAATTCGGTGAAGTTCCTGTCGAGCGACATGAGCGGCTTCAAGTTCGGCGCGATGTACTCGTTCGGCAACGTCGCGGGCAACTTCCATCGCAACAGCGCATGGAGCGCGGGCGCGAGCTTCACGAAGGGCGACTTCTCGATCGGCGCCGCGTACACGCGCCTGAACAATCCGAACGGCATCTACGCGTTCGACCCGTACGCGATGATCGGCACGCATACGTTCCTCGGCCAGCAGACCGTCACGGTCGATCCGGCGACCGGCGCGCGCACCGATCTGTTCGCGAACACGCCGATGGACGTCGACAGCCAGGGCACGTTCGGCATCGGCACGAGCTACACGATCGGCAAGCTGACGCTCGACGCCAACTACTCGTACACGACGATCAAGGGCTTTGGCCAGTCGTCGCACATGCAGGTGTACGAAGGCGGTGGCCTGTACCAGTTCACGCCGGCGCTGAGCTTCATCGCGGGCTACCAGCACACGCGCTTCGAGGGCCATCACTGGAACCAGGGCACGGCGGGCCTGCATTATCTGCTGTCGAAGCGCACGGACGTGTACATCTCCGGCGACTACCTGCGCGCGTCGCAGGGCGTCGATGCGGTGATCGGCTACAGCTTCACGCCGTCGACGACGCAGACGCAGGCCGACGTACGGATCGGGATGCGGCATTCGTTCTGAGCGGAGTGGCGGGTTGGTGTGACGTCTTCAGCGAGGTCTCTCTTTGGCGCGAACCGCGGTTCGCGCTTTTTTTTGTGCGAGGCGCCGGCTCGACGGCACGCGCGGCCGGCGCCCGGCCGGTTTTCGGCGGTTGGCATATCATCGCGGTTTGGCCGCGTCCGCCCCGTTGCCGCGCGCACCCGCGTGCGCCGTCGTTTCCCGAACGGTTGCGGGGCGCACAGCCAGCTGCCGAGACCCCGATGACCACCCCCGTGCCCGATTCCAGTCCGTTATCCCCGTTACCCGCCAACCTGTTTCGCCACGCGCCGTTCCGGCGTTTCTGGGGCACGCGCGTGATGTCGTCGCTGGCCTTCCAGATCCTGTCGGTCGCGATCGGCTGGTACGTGTATGCGCTCACGCACAGCGCGTTCGCGCTCGGTCTGGTCGGCCTCGCGCAGTTCGTGCCGATGTTCGCGCTGACGCTGGTCGTCGGGCAGGTGGCCGACCGCTACGACCGCCGGCGCATCGCGACGATCTGCCAGGGCGTCGAGGCACTGGCCGCCGGCGTGTTCCTGCTCGGTGCGGTGCAAGGGTGGCTGGCCGCGCCGGCCGTGTATGCGCTCGCGGCGATCGTCGGCACGGCTCGCGCGTTCGAGTCACCGTCGGTGTCGTCGCTGCTGCCGGCCGTCGTGCCGCGCACCGATTTGCCGCGCGCGACCGCGCTGTCGACGTCCGCCAACCAGGCCGCGCAGATTCTCGGTCCCGCGTTCGGCGGGTTGCTCTATGGCGTCGGCGCACCCGTCGCGTTCGGCACGAGCGTGGCGGCCTTCGCGATCGCGGCGATGCTGAGCGGCACGATCCCGCTGCGCGGCGCGCCACCCGCCCGCGAGCCGGTCACGCTGCGCTCGGTGTTTTCGGGCATCGCGTTCATCCGGCGCGAACCGGCGATTCTCGGTGCGCTGTCGCTCGATCTGTTCGCCGTGCTGTTCGGCGGCGCGACCGCGCTGCTGCCGATCTACGCACGCGACATCCTGCAGGTCGGCCCGTGGGGGCTCGGCGCATTGCGCGCGGCGCCGGCGGTCGGCGCGCTCGCGGGCACGCTGTGGCTCACGCGCTTCCCGTTGAAGGGCCGGCCGGGCCGCGCGATGTTCGGCGGCGTGATCGCGTTCGGCATCGCGACGATCGTGTTCGGGGTGTCGCGGCACTTTGCGTTGTCGCTGGTCGCGCTGGCGGCGCTTGGCGCATCGGATGTCGTGAGCGTCGTCGTGCGCCTGTCGCTCGTGCAACTGCGCACGCCCGACGACATGCTCGGTCGCGTGAGCGCGGTCAATTCGCTGTTCATCGGCACGTCGAACCAGCTCGGCGAATTCGAGTCGGGCGTGACGGCCGCGTGGTGGGGCGCGCCGGCCGCGATCGTCGTCGGCGGCGCGGCGACGATCGCCGTCGCGCTCGCGTGGATGCGGCTGTTTCCGCAGCTCACGCACATGAAGTCGCTCGAACGCGACGCGTGACGCGCATCACACGTCACGCATCCTGCGTGACGCGCACGGCCGTGCCGTAGCAGATGACCTCGGTCACGCCCGAGCCGATCTCGGTCGAGTCGTAGCGCATCGCGACGATCGCGTTCGCGCCGAGCTTGCGCGCATCGGCAAGCATCTTGTCGAACGCGTGCTCGCGCGCCTTTTCGCACAGCGACGTATAGAGCGTGATGTTGCCGCCGAAGATCGTCTGCAGCGACGCGCCGAACGAGCCGACGATCGAGCGCGAGCGCACGACGATGCCCTGTGCGACGCCGAGCGAGCGGACGGTCGTATGGCCGGGTAGATCGAACGCGGTCGTGACGCGGGCGGGCGACAGGTCGTCGATGGAGCGGGTGGGTTCGGTCATGGTGGGAAAGCGTGTGGCGAGTGGTCGAACGACGATTCTAGCCGGACGGAGAAAAGGCATTCGAACGGGCGCACCCGTGCGGGTGAGCGCCCGTTTCGCTGCGAACGTGCGAGCCGCTCGACGCGGAACGCTCAGCGCTTGACCGTCGCACCGGCCATGCCGCCGAGATCGACCGCATAGGCAAGCGCCAGCTTGCCGAACTTCAGCGCATGGTTCGCTTGCCGATCCGAGTTTTCCAGCGTGTCGTTCGCCGTGTGGATGTACGGGCTGTCGTTCTGGTCGGCCTCGAACGGGAACGATGCCGGATACCCCTGCGCATTCCACGACGCGTGATCCGAGCATGCGTACCCGCACTGCGACGTGCCGATCGCAAGCTCCGGCAGGTAGGTCTTCGCCAGGTTCGTCAGGTAGGCGTTTTGCGCCGCGTTCGTGTAGTCGGTGATCAGGTAGATATCCTTCGGATCGCCCTTGTAGTTCGTCATGTCGAGCTGCAGCACGCCGACCACGTTCGCATTCTGCGCGCGGAACTGCTTCGCGATCGCCTTCGAGCCGAGCAGGCCGGCTTCCTCGGCCGCATACCCGACGAACTTGATCGTCCGTTTCGGCCGGTAGCCGTTCGCGAGCAGCACGCGCAGCGCCTCGGTCAGGCTGGCGATGCCCGACGCATCGTCGTCGGCGCCGGGCGAGCGCGTGTTTTCCGTCGTGCGGCCGACCGTCGAATCGAGGTGGCCGCCGAGCACGACGGTGCCCGCGGCCGGATCGCTGCCGCGGATCGTCAGGATCACGGATTTCTGCGGAAAGCCCGTGTGCGCGAATTGTTCGACGGCGATGTCGGCGCGCGA